>JAIRWH010000075.1 GCA_031253545.1 Oscillospiraceae bacterium | reverse complement strand
GGATTGGCTGAACAACTACCCGAGGAAAATCCTCGGTTGGGCAAGTAGCGAAAAGCTGTTCAGCGCCGCAATATCAAGCCTCGCGAGCCTCTGAAAAAATTTGTCAAAAAATCTTGCATTTACCTATTGACATTTGCCCCCCTGCGATTCTCGTGCAAAAAACGTCCTTGACAACAAAACCCGAAGGGGCTCATCATCGGATACCGGGAATACGGCACGGGTTTCGAGGGCATGGCCGAGACCGGCGATATTGCCAAGCTGCCGCGCTCTGTGCTCGCGGAGCAAATCACCTTAGACGAGATAATTGTCTTTATGAACAAAAGGGGGCATATTGATGAATAAGCTGCGTGCCTTTGTGCGGTTGGACTTTGCCACCGTCGCCCCGTATTTCACGCCGAAAAACCTGCTGCTTTGCGCGGCGGTCATGCTGTTCTTGCTGTTTACCACTTCCGGCGGGGCGTTTACCGCCACGCTGCCGTCGTCCATGGGTGTGGTGTTCGCGGTGCTATTCGTCGGCTATCCCTTCGCCATAGGCGAAAAGAGCAACATGGATGCCCTCTATGTCACGCTTTCGCTCACCCGCAAGACGGTGGTGGCGGGGCGCTATCTGTTCGCGCTCGCCCTCGACGCGTGCGTTGTCGCCATGTTGCTCGCCCTAACCGCGGTTTCGTTGCTGCTCACGGGCGCGGAGGCGACGGGCGCGGCGGCAAGGGCGGCGCTTGCCGCCCTTGCGGGGGTATTCGCCTTGGCCGTTGTCGCTCAGGCCGTTCAGATGCCGTTTTATTTCCGGTTCGGTTATTCCAAAGCAAAAATCGCGAGCCTCCCGTTTTTTATAATCATGGCGCTGTTTCTCACGCTGCCTGCCGCGCTGACAGAAGGCGAGCTTGCGGGCTATTTGAGTCGATTGCGCGACTTTCCAAACATTGGCGGTATTACCGCCCTTGCCGCCGCGTCAGTCGCGCTGATTTTCTTCGGCTCATATCGCCTGTCGCTGTCGCTGTACAAGCGCCGCGAGTTTTGAGTAACGCGCGGGGACTGCCGCTAATCAAGGGCGGGAAAAGCGTTGGATTTGATTATGGAGTTGACGGACATAATGTCGGAAAACTCGTACTGTCTTGGTGGTTGACATGCCGCCGCAGGTGTGTTACACTATTTTCGGCAACCGTTTTTATGCGCTCGTGCGGCTATGGCGGAATTGGCAGACGCGCCGGCTTCAGGTGCCGGTCCGAGCAATTGGGTGGAGGTTCAAGTCCTCTTAGCCGCACCACGGTTCGGGGTTTTGCGTACAATCCGTTCGCGCAGGTCTTACACTACGCCGTCAATACGGGCAAAGGAGTGTTTTCCTGAAATGTGTCGTGGCGCGATAGCTTTTGTGGTGGCGTTTGCGTTGCTTGCGGCGACTCCGGCTTTCGCTTATACGCCGGGCGATAAGACACGCCTTGATTATGAGGATATTCTGGCGGAATACTCCGTGGATTACTCTGTGCCGGCTTACTTAACCTACCTCGATTCCCACCCGCAGCACAGGCCAAGCGGGCAAATCTCAATAGACGCGGCGGGTTTCGCCTCCTACACCGAAGGCGGCGTGCCCACCCTGCCCGCCACGCTTACCGACTTCGAGGGTCAATCGGGCGTCAGTGTGCTCACCGCCGAAGATGCCGTAATAGAATATGAAGTTGACATAACGCAGGCAGGCCTTTACGAGATAAATATGCGTTATTACCCCGCCGAGGGCAAAAGCGCGGAGATACAGCGCGCTTTCTTCGTGAACGGCGAGCTGCCCTACCGCGAGCTTGCCTGTGTGGAGTTCCCCCGCATATGGCACAACGAAGCAGTGGCGGAGGCCAAGGCCGCCGGTAAAACGGAACCGGAGTGGGCGCGCGACAACCAGGGCAACGACTTGAAACCGATAATGTTGGAATGCCCCGAATGGATAGACAGTTACCTCTATGACAGCGACGGCTATATCACCAAGCGCCTCAGCCTTTATTTTGACGCGGGGCGGCACACGCTCACTATAGTTTCCCTGCGCGAACCCATGCTCATAGGCGGTATCACGCTCACCAACGGCGCGCAAGCCAAACCGTATGAGCAGTATCTGGCGGAGCATATTGCCGCCGGAGCGAAGGATGCTTCGCAAAGGGTGGTCATTCAGGCGCAAAACGCCGTGAAGACTTCTTCACAAATGCTTTACCCGCGCCAGGACCAATCCTCCCCCACGGTATCGCCCTCAAGCGCGCGTTATCTGCTCAACAACACCATCGGCGGAGGCGGCTGGCGAACCTCCGGCCAATGGATAGAATGGGAGTTCCACGCGCCGGAAGACGGCTTATACTCCATTACGGCGCACGCTTTGCAAAACTTTTCGCGCGGGGTCTATGTGTCCCGCAAGATTACCGTGGACGGCGAGGTGCCGTTTGCCGAGTTTGAGGATTACGGCTTTGTATATAGGCAGAATTGGCGGGCCGAGGCACTCGGCGGCGAAGGCGGGCAGTACAAGATATACCTCACGCAAGGCGCGCACATACTGCGCTTCGAGGCCGTGCTGGGGAGCCTCTCGGAGGTCATAGGGGCGGTGCGCGATTCCGTGAGCGACCTCAACCGCATATACCGCAAGGTCATTCGCCTTACGGGCGTGGCGCCCGACAGAAACCGCAGCTACCAAATCAACCGCAGCCTGCCGGAGCTCAAAGGCGAGATGGTGGCCGTGAGGGACAGGTTGCAGTGGGCGCTTGACGCCTTGCTGGAAACTTCCGACCGCCGCAGCGACCGTGAGCGCGTTATAAAGACGATGATTACCCACTTGGACGAGCTGATACACGACCCGGAGCGTTTCGCCCGCACCATCACATCCTTCCGGCAGAATATACGCGCCTGCGGCACATGGCTCACGCAGGCCTTGGAGCAGCCCCTCCAGTTAGACACCATCACGCTCCACCCGCCCGGCGAGCGTGTGCGCCCGAGCGGGGGCAACTTCTTTTCCCGTATGTGGTTCGAGCTCTCGCGCCTGTTCTTCTCGTTTGTGATAGACTACAACCAAGTGGGCAATGTGGCCAAAGGCGACGCCGAGGCTATCACGCTCTGGATTGGCTCCGGGCGCGACCAAGCCGGCGTAATCAAGTCGCTTATTGACGAGAGCTTCACAAAAGAAGAAAACATCAACGTAAACGTCATGTTGGTGGACATGGGCACCCTGCTGCAAGCCACGTTGGCCGGGCAAGGCCCCGATGTGGCCATACAGGTGACCAACGACTTGCCCATGAATTACGGTCTGCGCAAAGCGGTTACGGACCTCACGCAGTTTTCCGACCTGCGCGAGGTGCTCGCGCGTTTCCGCCCGAGCATTATGACCCCCTACAGCTACGACGGCGCGGTATACGCATTGCCCGAAACGGAGACATTCCCAATGATGTTTTACCGCAAGGATATATTAAAGGAGCTGGGTCTGGGTCTGCCGCAGACGTGGGACGATGTGAAGGTGTCGTTGGCCGTGCTTGCCAATAACCAAATGGACTTGGGTATGCTGCCCGCGGAGCCCATATACGCCATGCTGCTTTTCCAAAACGGCGGGGAGTATTACAACGAAAACGCCACGCGCTCTCTGCTCGACAACGACGAAGGCTACCTCGCCTTCAAGCTCTACACGGAGCTGTATACCGACTACCGCTTAGACAGGGAAACGAGCGTGGAGGAGCGGTTCCGCACGGGCGAGGCACCCATCATAATCCAAGATTACACGTTCTACAACATATTGCAAGTCTCGGCGCCGGAGATAAAAGGGCTTTGGGGGTTCGGCCCCGTGCCGGCCACCGCGCGCCCCGACGGCACGCTCGACCGCACGGTGGGCAGCTACGGCTCGGCCTGCGTTATCATGAGCGCCTCAAAGGTCAAAGACAACGCCTGGCAGTTCCTCAAATGGTGGACAAGCGCCGACACACAGACGCGTTTCGGGCGTGAGATGGAAAGCCTTATGGGCGCGGCGGCAAGGCACCCGTCCGCCAATGTGGAGGCCTTTGACCGCCTGCCGTGGCCGGTGACCGACTATAACGCGCTCAGCGCCCAATTTGCGCAAGTGCGCGGCATACCGCAGGTGCCGGGCGGCTACTTCAGCTTCCGCAATATCAACAACGCCTTTTACGCCTCGGTCATCGGCAGAAGTGTCATCGGCTCAAATGAGATAGTCTTTGAGTTCCCCCGCGAGGCGCTCACAGACAAAGTGCTGCTGATAAACGAGGAGATTGACTTCAAGCGGCGGGAGTTCGGCCTCCCGCTGTATGGCGAGGAGGTCGGGCAATGACAAAGCAAAACGAGTATAAAATCCCGCTTCGGACGCAAATAGCCAAAAACCGTGTGTCATACCTCATGATAGCGCCGTATTTTCTCATTTTCACATTCTTCACAATCTTGCCCGTCATTTCCTCCATGGTCATCAGCCTCACGTACTTCGATATGCTCTCCATGCCGCGTTGGCTCGGTTGGGGCAATTACCTCAAGCTCTTGCTTGAAGACGACATCTTCATACTGGCGCTGAAAAACACCTTGGTGCTTGCCGTGGTCACGGGCCCGGTGAGCTATGTGCTGTGCCTGCTGTTCGCCTGGATTATCAACGAATTCAGGGGCAGGCTGCGCGCTTTCCTCACGCTCATCTTTTACGCGCCCTCCATATCCGGGCAGGCGTTTCTCATCTGGAACATCATCCTCACCGGCGACCGCTACGGCTATCTCAACGGCTTGCTCATACGCTGGGGGTTCTTGCAGGAGCCCGTGCTGTGGATGAAGACATATAACTATGTGCTGCCCGTGCTCATCGTGGTGCAGCTTTGGCTCAGCTTGGGCACGGGCTTCCTCGCCTTCATCGCGGGCTTGCAGACGATAGATAAAACGCTCTACGAGGCCGCCGCCATAGACGGTATAAAGAACCGCTGGCAAGAGCTGTGGTATGTCACGCTGCCGGCCATGAAGCCGCAGCTCATGTTCGGCGCGGTTATGCAAATCACCGGCTCTTTCGCCATCGCCGACATTTCCATACAGCTTGCCGGCAACCCGTCGGTGGGCTACGCCGGGGCCACGATAGTCACGCACCTGCTCGATTACGGCGGGGTGCGTTTCGAGATGGGCTATGCCGCCGCCATCGCCACATTGCTGTTTTTGCTCATGGTGGGCACAAACAAATTGGTGCAGCGGTTATTGAGAAGAGTGGGGGAGTAACCGCATGGTTTCCGGAAAACCGATGGTTATCATCGAGAAGGAGACGCTGCGCGAGCGCCTGTTTCCGCGCAGGTCAAAGCTCAACCGTTCGCGCGCGGGCAACGCGTTGCTCTTCACGTTCATGGCAATCTGCGGCGTGTTTATGGCTTTGCCGCTCGTGATGATTGTCAACAACGCCTTGAAACCTCTCGACGAGATTTACCAATTTCCGCCCAGAATCTTCGTGCGCTACCCCACGTTTGAGAACTTCACCGATTTGTTTGTGCAAATGAGCGGCACATGGGTGCCTTTCTCGCGCTATATACTCAACACTATCATCATCACCGGCGGCGGCACCGTGGGTCATGTCATAATCGCGTCTTTCGCGGCGTACCCCTTGGCAAAGCACAAGTTTCCCGGCAAGACATTCCTGTTCACATTGGTCATACTCTCGCTCATGTTCACCTGGCAAGTCACGCAGATACCCAACTACGTCATCATATCCTATCTGGGTATCAACAACACCCACCTCGCGCTCATTATACCCGCGTGGGGTTACGGCATAGGGCTGTATCTCATGAAACAGTTTATGGAGCAGATACCCGATTCTCTCATCGAATCCGCGCGCATAGACGGCGCGAGCGAGATGCGGGTGTTTTGGCTGATTATAATGCCCAACGTGAAGCCCGCCTGGCTCACGCTGGCCATATTCCAGTTCAACCTCATGTGGGGAAACACGGGCTATCTGTTTATCAGAAGCGAGGAGCTCAAGCCGCTCCAGTTTGCCATGCAGCAAATCATGGCCGGCGGCCCCGCGCGGGCGGGCGAGGCTGCGGCCGTGGCGTTTGTGCTTGCCGCCATACCCATTACCTTCTTCCTCCTCTGCCAGTCGAGTATATTGGAAACCATGACGACCTCCGGCATTAAGGAATAGGAAGTGGCGCAAATGAGAAAAAAATTACCGTTTCTCCTGTGTGCCGTGCCGCTGCTTTTTTCTGCGGTTGCGGCACCCGCCCGCGCCGCGCTCGATGTGCCGTATGATTCATACATATACAATTACAGGGGCTATATTGAGTTTACCCCCGCCCCTTATGTGCCCACGGGCACAATATCGGGCATAACGCTCGGCGTGGGTGCCTTCGCCAATCCGCAAGGCATGTGCGTCAGCCCCGACGGATATGTATATGTGGCGGACTCCGGCAATAACCGCGTGGTGAAAATCAGCCCCGATTTCACGCAGGCGGAAGTCATAGACACCTTTATCAACAACGGCGAACCGGACAGTTTCTCCCGACCGTTCGGCGTGACCGTATCGGAAAAAAACCTGCTCTATGTGGCGGACACGGAAAACCGGCGCGTGGTGGTGCTCAACAAAGACGGCGCGCTTGTGCAGATTGTGCAGAACCCGCGTTCGGAAATGCTGCCGGACGATTACGCTTTTGTGCCGCTCAAATTGGCTGTGGACTATGCCGACAGGGTGTATGTCATCGCGCGCAATATGTTTCAAGGTATCATGGTATTCACCGAAGAGGGCGAGTTTACCGGTTTCTTCGGTACCATTTCCGTGAAAATAACGCTGTGGCAGCGTTTCTGGCGCTTGTTTTCCACGGTGGAGCAGCGGCAGTCGCTGTTTATCGCCACAGAGTTTACCGGCGTGGACGTGGACCCCATGGGTTTTGTATACGCCTCATTCATTGACACGGACGGGGTGCAGGCGGCATTTCGGCTCAACCCCAAGGGCGAGGATGTGATAAAGAGAGGTGAGAACGGCAACTTAGGCGGCGACATATCTGTGCAGTACGGCAGGCCGTCGCGCATGGTGGACATAATTGAGCGCGGCAAAGGCGTGTACAGCATGCTCGACGCCGAGCGCGGCCGTGTGTTTACCTACGACAACGAGGGCAATATGCTCTATATCTTCGGCGGGTTGGGTTCCCAAGTCGGCACGTTCAGGCAGCCCGTGGCCATCGAAGACACGGGCAGCGGCGCGTTTCTGGCGTTGGATGCCGACAGGCAGGAGATAATGGTGTTCAGCGAAACCGAGTACGGCAGGCTTATCAACTTGGCCGTGGGTATGCGCTACGACGGCGACGAGGAGGAAGCCGTGGGCGTATGGGAACAAGTGCTCACGCTCAACGAAAACTTGGAACTCGCCAATATAGGCATCGGAAAGGCGTATCTCACGGCGGGCGACAACGCCGAGGCGATGAAACACCTGAAACTCGGCATGAACCGCACATATTACTCCATAGCTTTCAAGCGCTACCGCAACGATTTCCTCAAGGCAAACCTCGGCTATATGCTCACGGCGGTCATACTGTTGCTCGTGTGCCGGTTTGTGTGGAACAGAATCATAAATCGCGGAAAGAAGAAGGGAAAGGGGAATCTGCTCGCCGATGGGTAAATACTTCACGCGGAGCAAGTGGGAGTATTTCTTCCGTGTGCTGCACGCGCCGCTTGACAGTTTCTATGAGATACGCCACAGAAACGCGGGCAGTGTGCCGCTTGCCTTTCTCACGGTCATAATATTCAGTTTCTGCTACACGCTCAACCGCGTGTTCGCGGGGTTCATTGTCAACCTCACCGACCCGCGCACCGTGAACGGTTTCTCTGACTTGCAGAGCGTGTTGCTCCTCTACATACTGTTTTGTATAGGCAACTGGTCCATCACCTGCCTCATGGAAGGCGAGGGGCGCTTTGTTGATATACTGACGGTTACCGGCTACTCTTTCCTGCCGCTGATACTGACGTTTATACCCGCCATTATTATATCAAACGCCCTCGCCGCCAATGAGGAGGTCATATATACCCTCATCATGGGTCTGGGCATCGCGTGGACGGCGCTGCTGGTACTCAGCGGCATTATGACCATACACAACTACACGTTGCTGAAAACATTGATTACGCTACTGTTTACCTTTGTGGCCATGCTCATCATCATCTTCGTGGCGCTGCTGTTTTTTGACTTGTTCAATCAGGTGTATGTCTTCTTTTACAGCATATACACCGAGATGATACTCCGTAACTGAGGAGGTGCCGCGCTTGAGACTCGGGAAGAAACTGTTTATTGCGGCCCTTGCCGTCGCCTTCCTGGCGGTCTTGGCTTACCAAGGCTATATCCATTTCCATTACCGTATGTACAACGGCTATGCGCGGTATCTCCCCGACCGTGAGCGTGTGTACGCGGAGGGCCGTCCGTTTGCCCCGTTGGCGGGCGGCGGCATGGTGGAAGGCATGGAGCTCGCCGCCGACAACGGCATCTTGCAGCTGTATGCGGACAGCGCCTCCGGCGACATCGCCGTATACAACGCCGCCACCGGCGTTGTGACATACGCCAACCCCCCGGGCGTGGAAAACGACGACAGTATCAACACCTACAATAAATCGTTGCTCAGGTCTGTGCTGGTAGTGGACTTCTTCAACGCCACGCGCACGCCCGGTCGCTATATATCCTACGACATGGCCGTGCGCAACGGCAACCCCGTGGTGCTGGAGAGTATACCCGGCGGCCTTCGCGTTACCTACACGCTCGGCGACCTCACCGTGCGCACGAGAAATGTGCCAATCTACATCCACCGCGACAGGTTGGAGATTTTCCTGCGGCGCATAGAAGACATATTTGATTCCCGCGAACGGAGCTATGTGGAGGAAAAGTACCGCCCCGCAGACGACGCGCCGGACGGCTTCTTAGTGTTGCGCGACAACGCGCGCGGCCCCACGATTATCGCCAGGATGAATCAAGACCTTGCGGAGGCGGGCTACACGGAGGAAGACCTCATCGCCGATTCCCTTGCGTCGGGGGTGGAGGGCGCCATAAGCATATCGTTTGACATACCGGTGGAATACACCTTAGACGGCGCGAGCCTTGTGGCCATGGTGGCCACCTCGCGCATTGAGGAGCGCGGCGGCGCGAGGATAGACAAAATCCAACTGCTTCGCAATTTCGGCGCGGCGGGCTTAGGCGAAGAAGGCTATTTCCTTGTGCCAAACGGCTCCGGCTCGCTCATACGCTTCAACAACGGCAAGGGTCGCGCCGACGACTACGCGCAGTTTATCTACGACATGGACCCGCTTGCCGAGCTGTTTCTCACGCAGGGCAACACGGAGCCGGCGAGACTGCCCGTATTCGGCATACACAAAGCAAACTCCGATATACTGGCCGTGATTGAGGAAGGCAAGTCTTTCGCGCAGATAATGGCCACCGTGTCCGGCACCACCCCGTATAACGCCATTCGCGCCAATTTTGTGGTGCGCGGCAGCACCACATACTCTATGTTCGGCACGACCGGCAACGAAAACGAAATGCCCGTGGTGGAGCCGGACATATACGACGCAGACCTTACTGTGCGCTACACGTTTTTAAGCGCCGATTACAGCGGTTATTCCGGCATGGCAAGAGCGTATAGGGAGCGTCTGCAAAGCGAAGGCGCGCTGCCCGCCGAGAATTTGCCCATGTCCGACATACCTCTGTACGCGGACATCATCGGCGCCACGGTGGGCACAAAGTTCGCGCTGTCTGTGCCGTATTTGGGCATAGTGCCCATGACGACCTACGAGCAGGCCGGCGAGATGGCCGCGCGATTAGACAGCGGCGGCGTGAGCAATCTCGTGTTCAATCTCCAAGGCTGGTTTAACAAGGGCTACTACCACGACGCGCCCGACAAAATAAAGCTCGTGCGGCAGCTTGGGAGCAAAAAAGACTTAGAGGCGCTTTCCTCGCGGTTGGAGAGCCAAGGCGGCAAACTCTACGCCGACACCGCGCTGCAAAACCTCTCCTACATCGTTTCACGCGGCACGAGATACAACTACATGCACCAAAACTCCCGCTCCTATGTGGGCTATGTTATTGGGATAGGCCAACTGAACCCGATGACTTACTACCCCGATTCAACACTCGGATATTTTGAGACGGGCAAGGAGATAGTGTCGCCGAAGTTCATCACGCGCTATGTGGACGCGTTTATCAAGAATATCTCAAAGTTTGCCGTCACGGGCGTGTCGCTGCGCGACCTCGGCGATAAACTCCAATCCGACCGCAAACGCACGGAAATGATTGACCGCGAAATGGCGCTTTCCATTGTCACCGCGCAGCTTGCCAAGTTCGGAGAATCGGATAAGGACATTATGGTGGCGGGCGGCAACGATTACGCCTTCGCCCACGCCGACGACCTCATCGGTGTGCCGCTCTCGCACAACGCGTTTTTCATTGTGGACGACGAAGTGCCGTTTTACCAAATGGTAATCCACGGCCTGCTGCCCTATTGCGGCCACGCCGCCAACCGCAGCGACGCTTTCGGCGGAGAGGCGCTGGTGTTGAGGCTGCTCGAATACGGCGCGTCGCCGCGCTTCACGCTCACCGCCGAGGAGGCGAGCCTCATGAAATATACGGGCCTCAACCTCATGTACGGCACATACGCGGAGAACCGGATTGATTACGCCGCCGAGCTGTATGGCATTGTCAACCCCGTGCTGAGCCTTGTGAGCGGCAGCTGCGTGCAGTCGCACGACATCTTGGGCGAAGGCGTGCGCAAGGTGACGTATGACAACGGCGTGGCAATCTATGTCAATTATTCCGGCAAAGCCTTCGTTACCACCGAAGACGAGACAATACCCGCGGGGGGATGGCACATAACGACGGGAGGCGGCAGGGCATGATCGGTCAAAAGACTAAGAAACTCACGACCTTCACCCTTTCGCGCAGGAGGGCGTTTACGGGTTTGCTGTTTGTTTCGCCGTTTATCGTCGGTTTCGTGTGGTTCTATCTGCGCGGTATCATCATGAGCATACAGTTTTCGCTGTCCGACATGACCACGCAGGGCTTGGGTTATTCCTTAGAGTATGTGGGTCTGAAAAACTACCGTTACGCCTTCTTTGAGCACCCCGGCTTCCGGCAGACACTCACGTCCTCCGTGGTTGACATGGTTATTGATGTGCCGCTCATCATCTTCTTCTCGCTCTTTATCGCCATCATACTCAACCAAAAGTTTCGCGGGCGCACGGTGGCCAGAGCCATATTCTTCCTGCCCGTGCTGCTCAATTCCCCGCTCATCAACGGCGTGCTCACCGACGTGCGCAATATGATGATAGGCGGCGTGACCGCCACACCCTCCACAATGACGGAAGAAGCCACCTCCGTGGGCATCGGCGTGAGTTACTACGTGGAGCTGCTCGGAGACATAGCCCTGCCGAATAATATACTCGGCTATATCGTGGACGCGGTCGCGCGCATCAACTCCATCGTCACATCGTCGGGCGTGCAAATCATCATCTTCCTCGCGGCGCTGCAATCCATCGCCCCTTCGCTGTATGAGGTGGCGAAGATTGAAGGCGCGACACCGTATGAGACGTTTTGGAAGATTACCTTCCCCATGGTTTCTCCGCTGATTGTGACCAACATGGTGTATACCGTGGTGGACTCCTTCCAGAGGAGCGGCGTGCTCGACTTTGTGTACACCACTATGTTCGGCATAGACAACAGCTACCAAATGGGCGCGGTATACAGCCTTGTGAGCATGGTTGCGGTATGCGGCATACTCCTGATTGCCACCACTGCCGTCTCCAAGCGCACCTTCTATCAGAATTGAGGTTCTGCCGATGAGTTACTTTGCCGGAAAAATCGTCAAGCTGAAAGCTCTCCGCGAGGACACGCGCTTCCAAAACGAGGCGCGCCGGGCTGTGCGCTCCGGGCGCGAGCTGCTCGCGGCCATATTCCGCCTTGTGCTCATCGTGGGTATATCCTATGTGATACTCGGCCCCATGATAGGCATTGTGGCAAGTTCCTTCTTCTCAAACAGCGACAAGCTCTCTCCCGTGGTCTACCTCATTCCCCAAAACCCCACGCTGCAGCGGTATATCCGCGCCTACCAGCTGCTTGATTACTGGAAAGTCCTCGGCTCCATGCTGGTTTATGTGGTTACGCTGACGCTTATCCAAATCGCCGTCTGCTCCTTGGTCGGCTACGGTTTCGCGCGGTTTCAGTTCCCGCTCAAAAAGTTCCTGTTTGCTTGTGTAATCATCGTCATCGTCATACCGCTCCACTCTATCATGCTGCCGCTGTATATGACCTTCCGCCAGTTTGACCCATTGGGGCTGATGACGTTGTTTGCCGGCGGGCCGATAAATCTGATGACGCGCACCGCGCCGATGTATATTATGACAATCTTCGGCTGCGGCCTGAGGTCGGGGCTGTATATCTACATCTTCAACCAGTTTTTCAGGGGGTTGCCCAAAGAGATTGAGGAAGCGGCTTTCGTGGACGGCGCGGGCACCTTCTATACTTTTTTGCGCGTCATGATACCCAACGCCATGCCGTCCATTATAACGGTGGCCATCTTTTCGCTTGTGTGGCAATACAACGACATATTCTACGCCAACCTCTTCAATATCAGCAACAACGTCATAATCAGCAAAAAACTCAATACGCTCAACCTTTCGCTCGCCGGGCCGCCCGACCAGATACTCGACCCCGGCATTAGGGCGCTCTATGTATACGCGGGTATAATACTGATGATATTACCCATGATACTCATCTACGTCATCCTGCAAAAGCGGTTTATAGAGGGGGTGGAGCGTTCCGGCATAGTAGGCTGAGGCAAATACACGCGCAGACACCCGAAAATTACGAAAAAAGAGAGGGAGAAATTATGAGAACAAAACCGCTCGCACTGCTTCTTGCCGCACTTTTCATGCTCACCGCGCTTGCCGCCTGCGGCGGCAGCACCTCCCCGTCCGACTCCGCCCCTCCGTCGGGCAGCCCGAGCCCCTCCGGCGGCGGAGACGGCTTGCAATGGTATCCGCCCGAAGACAACCCCAACAACGACCCGCCGCCGGCCGGAGCCTTGGTCTTCGCCGCCGGCAGCAACCTCGATTACCTTATGATGAACCTTGCCGGCGGCGACCCGTCTGAGCTTTCCGTCAGCAACAACGCGTTGTTGGTTAAGCTCACGGAAAACGGTGTGCCGCAATTGGGTATAGACATTTCGAGTATGTTCGGCGAGGACGTGAGTAAAATCCGCTCCATAGAAACGCGGATTCGCACACAGCACCCCGACGGCAAGTTTTACGCCGCCTCGGGCAGGCTATATACTTACACGGGCGAAAACAACAGGCGCACGGAGTTCCTCTGGGGCGTGGCGCTTGAAAAGAACAACCCGCGCACGCTGAAAGCGGAGCTGCCCGCCGAGCTGGCGTTTGTCTCCGGCGCGAAGAATATCCTCGTGCTCACCAAAGACAGTGACCTCGCGCTCGCGGCGGGAGCGCCCGCCGCCAACCTCATCATTGACTACATCCTCTTTAAGGATGCCGCCGGCAACGCCATGACACCCGACACCTCGGTTACGTTTGACCCGCCCGCCGGCTTCGGCCCCGACCGCACGTTGCTCTACGCGCTCACGGATGTGCTCAAATTAGACTTCATGCACGGCAGCGCCACGGGTTCCTCGCAAAGCTGGGGGCAGGCGGCCTCCACCGAAAAGCGCGCCGATGCCGAGCTCTTTGAGCAGCTGCTCGCCAAGTTAGTCCCGGGCGCCATTATCGAGGCCGAGTTCGAGGCCGACCGCTGCCCCGAATTGATTGCGCACGCGTATAAGACGGAAAACGACGACGGCAGCACGCTTGAGGGCGAAATATGGGGCAAAGTACCGGCGTATATGACCAACCTCTCCGGCACCACCGTACAATTCCGCTATGAAGACATCTTCACGGCCGTGTCCGCCTATAACAACGACGACGCTTACCTCAAAGAGCGCCTTTCCGCCATACACATCGGCGACACGGGTACGGCTATGACCGTGAAGAAAGTCAGTATCGGCATGCGCGTGGAAGACGGGCGGCAGTGGAAAACGGTGGAAATAAACCAATACCAGAATAAGTTCAGGAACCTTCTGCCGCTTAACGACTCGGCCAATTATAACCTCACTTCCGCCGGCAACTGGAAGCAGCTGTATAAGGTCGAGACGCTCAACCAAGCGCCCGAAGACGCCGCCCCGGCCGCTTACTTTGACCCCGCGTGGATTAAGCCGGGCTGCTATATCACCGCCGTGTACACCTCCGCAAAAAAGACGCAGTACATCTTCCAGCGTTACGAGACCGACAGCGACAAAGAGATATGGTGCAACGTTGTGGGCGATGAGCAGAACGGTTTTCTGTTTGACGGCGACACAGCGCAACCTGAGCTCGGAGTGGACCAGATAAGCTACGAGAAAATCTTGGCTATTTGGGAGCTGAAAGGCGGCGACAAGGGCACCTTTGCCGAGCAGTTCAACGCGTTTTGGATTCAAGACGACGGTGCGGAATACAAGCTGCTCGGCCTTGTTATCTATGTGCCGTAACGCGGTTCGCATTGCCGTTACCCCTGCTTATCGGAAAGAGGGCGAAGAGCTGTTTCTCTCCCCCCTCAGGGGGAGAGAAACAGGGAAGACCGCTTTCCGAAGGTTTCTAAGACCCGGGCAATACTATTGAAATGGAGGATTGTCAAATGAAGACACGTCAGATTATCACGCTTTTACTCGCGGCAGCCATGCTCTGCGCCTTAGTGGCCGCCTGCGGCGGCAGTTCCTCTCCGAGCGGTTCCGGCGCCTCTCCGTCCGACCAGCCGGGTGTGCGCGACAGATACGAGACCACGCGCGAGATATTGGTGGGTATATGGTGGATGAACGATATACGCTTCACCTCCGACCGCAAGGACTATTCGCTTGAAAACGCCACCAATCAGTACAACGCGCAGCTGCAGTGGGACGCGATTACGGCCGTGGAAAACCTTTACAACATAAAGTTTAACATGGTGGATATGACCTTCGACGGCGCGCGCGAATCCATATTCACCTCCATTGCCGCAGGCACCCCAGATGTGGACATATATTGCTTAGACCCGCAGTTTTTGCTCACGCCCATACGCAACAACTACTGCCTCGCGCTTGAGGACTTCTTGCCCGCCGACCATGACATATTCAACGATATGCTGGTTATGAACTCCATGAAGCTCATGGGCCAAGACAAAACCTATGTCTTCGCGCCGACACCGCTCATGGACCAAAACAACAACGGCGGCGGCATGATGGGTTTCAACTGGACGCTGCTGCAAGAGCGCGGAGTGACCGAAAACCCGCAGGACCTCTATGACCGCGGCGAGTGGACGTGGAATAACTGGATTGAGATGATGCGTACCATCACGAGCCCCGCGGAAAACGTATGGGGCTGGAGCGGCGGCCATGAGCAGTCGTTCATCCGCTTCCTGTTTTCCAATAATGCCTATGTGGCTTCCGGCCCCACGCAAACGCTCAATTCCCCCGCCACCCTCGAAGTGCTCCAGCTCATCTATGACCTCTACAACACATGGAACCTCGCCAAACCGTGGGACAACGAAGTGGATTACTGGGATATGCAAGCCTGGAACAAGCGCGACCTCGGTTTCTTCTACTTTGTACCCTGGTTGGCGCAAGACACCCGCCCGTGGGGCACATCCATGAGTGAGCAGTGCCCCGACGAGATTCGCACGGTGCCGTTCCCCATCGGTCCCGTGGCGCAGAGCGAGGGGCTGAAGGCTTACGCCAATGTGGCCGACAGCAATATGTACATGATTCCGACCGGCACCAAAGACCCGGAAGTGGTGCTTGACGTGTTCTACCGCTACCTCCACTGGTGGGGGGACGACACCACCCTGCGCGACGATGTGGACTGGATAAAAGACCTCATGTATGAGTTCGTGGACGACCGCCCGGGCGAAGACCCGCTGCGCGGATTCGATTATCTTACCGAGATGCTCACCATGCCGGGCTTCGAGATGTGGAAGATGTTGCAAATCCGCGACGAAGAGCGCGACGCGGGCTTCGGTATCGGCGCTATCCTCGACGGCAGCAACACCCCCGCCCAGTTTGCCGAGCAATGGCAGGGCATTGTGCAGACCTACTTAGACGCCGTGTTCAAGTAAGCGCGGTAGATAACTCCGTTAATACCTCTGACAGCGCCCCCTGCCGATAAATCGGCAGGGGGCTGAGTTTATGGCGATGTGGCGAAGGTTCGTTACGTTGCGGTCAGATTCGTGACCAAACGCTTGAATGTTTCCCCCCGTTCGGCAAAGTCCGTGAAAGCATCGTAACTGGCGGCGGCAGGCGAGAGTACGCAGGCTGTGCCGGGTTTTGCCAAGGTTGCGGCACAAGTCACGGCGGCGGCTAAATCCGCCGCGTAGTGCGCTTGCAGGGAACCTATATTCGCGCATGAGAGTTCGCGGTATATCCGCCGCCCCGATTGATACATCAGTATGACGTGCGACAAACCGCTTTGCGGCAGAAACGCGAGCAACGGCGAATAGTCAATGCCCCTGTCTAAACCCCCGAGCAGCAGTATGTCGGCTCCCGGTACGGAGCGCACGGCGTATATGGCGGATTCCGCCGTGGTGGACACGGAATCGTTGTAATAATCCACGCCGTCTTTCGTGGTGAAATACTCCAACCTGTGCGGCAACGGACTAAACGATTCTAACGACGCAAGAAACCGCTCCTGCGACACGCCCATCTCAAGTGACATGGCGTGAGCAAAGGCGCAGTTGCGCAAGTTGTGCTCGCCGAGCAGACGGCGGCTTTGGAGTAAATCGGCGCTGCCGGGTGGCAACAGGCATTTATCCGCGAAAACAACGCGCCCCGCGTGCTCTTTCAAGGTATCGGCAAGCTCCGAAGCGCAAAAGAGTATGCCGTCCGGCGTTTGGCGGAGGTATATGTTGGCTTTCGCCGCAGCGTAGCGCTCCATGGTGACATAACGGTCGAGGTGGTCTTCATAGAGGTTAAGCAGCGCCGCTATGCGCGGCGAGTGCGGGCAGTATTCCAACTGGTGGCAGGAAAGTTCCGCCACGAATACGGTATTTTCTGCGGCGGTTTCGGCGGCATCAAGCAACGGCACGCCGATGTTGCCGGCAAGCAGGCAATCGCGCCCCGCAGCGCGTAAAGCATGGCGCAACATGGACGACACGGTGCTTTTGCCCTTGGTGCCCGTAACGCCCGCCGTCCGTTCGCCGTAGACACCTAAAAAGACCTCCGTTTGTGAGCAAAAGCGGCAACCGTACTTTTCCGGGGGTTGCGGCAGCGCCACCCCCGGCGAGAGAAACACTATATCATAATCGCCGAGGTTATCCATGTATCCCTCGCCCGACACGGCGGCGCTGCCGGAAGGCAAAAGCGGCAAAGGGTTTATGTCCGCCACGTCTAAGCGTTTGCACACGCCCAAGCCGGAGAGCAAACGGAACGTGGAGCGCCCCTCTCTGCCGTAACCGAGCAGCAGCACGTCTTTGTCCCGCGTCAGCGTCGTCAGCGCGTCTTTCATAGAAGCGCCTCTTTTGCCGTAGCGAGCCAACGCTCAGGTATGCAGTGCTCATCGGAAAACCCGCCCAGCAATTCGCTTTCGCTCTCGTTTTCCCGCGTGGCTACGGCCGAGGAAAGAAAACGGGCGAGCAGCGCGGGCGGCGCGATGTTTTCATCGGCAAGCCGCGCGGCAAGCAAACGCAGCGCAAGGCGCGTTTCGTCGCGACGACCCACGCAGTCAAACGGTTTTTCGTCAAGGGTGCCCGTGAGTTTATCGAGCGTTTCGCCAAGCGACACATCGGCAAGCATGTCTTTGCCGAAGCAGGCAGCAAGCTCGCCGTACGGCAAGAAGGGGGAAAGTATGATGTATACAAACAGGCATTTTGCGCAGCGCCCGCACCATTCGTCCCGCGCGCCCCCCGCGTTGCAACTTCTGAATATGGGGACATAGCGCCCGACGCGGGCGAACCGGCGCGCTATCTGAAGCTCGGTGAGCGGGCGCAACAGACTGAAATAATCCGCGCCGCAGCCGATATGCTCGCGCTCATGAGCGCGGAAATCGCGCTCAAAGTCAAGGCTTTTGGAATACTGGTGGTTTATGTCCGTGCCGGCCACGGTCGGTTCGCAGGCGCTCTGCTCGTTAGATAAGACCACATACGCGCTTTGCGTGAGATAGGCGGAGATAAGCGACGAAAAAGCCACCACGGCGGAAAACGGCGTGTGGCCGTTGAGACAGCCCTCGCTGTTCAGACGCAAGAGTTCGGGGGAAATAACCCTGCGCGTGATAACGCCGCGATTTCCAAGCCCCGCTTCGGCGGCAATGCGCAACGCGGCGGGTATGGGATTGATGAGATAGGGGTATATCTCGGCTTTATCACGCAGCAGTTCCAGCGAAACAACGGAGTCTTTGCCTCCACCGATTGGCACGAGCGCCCTTTCGGTGAATAACTCCCGTTTTGCATATTCGGGGCAAGGCGAAGACGTGAAGTCAAAACTCACGAGCTCGTCCGGCGGTCGTATGCCGTTTGTGTAGAAGAACTCGCCCAGACCAAGGCGAAACAGCTTTTTCCAAAAAAGCACGGCCTTTGGCGTGAGTGTGCCGCACTCAACGCGTATCACGGGAGGGCACGCCGCCTTCCAGTAACTCGGCAGCTCGGCAAGACCGAGAGAAAAAAGCAATGCGGGGGGCAGGGCCTTCGGAGGCACATTCTCCGGCAGCGTAAACTCCCAGGCGGGCGTAAACTCGGCAAGGCCGGGCACGGAAAAGCGAAATGCCGCCCTCACGCCGGAAGGCATCAATTCCTGCTCAAACCCGTGATAGATAAACTCCGCGTACCTTTCACGCAGGCGCGAAAAACGCTCTGAACCCGGTATCACCACGCGTGTTCACCCCCTAACGCGTCACGCAGCACAAGGCGTGTCTCGTCGTCCCGCATGGGGTTGTCGCGTTCTGTGCCGCGCCGCCGAGTAAAGTAAGAAAACGCGGCTTCGGCTGCGGCTTCGGGGGCGAGCAAACCGCAGAGCGGGTCAAACAGGCGAAAAGTGAAACCCATGGGCAAGAGTTTGTTTGCGGCCATTTGCAAAAACATATGCAACGCGGCCTTGGAGAGTTTATAAGCCCAGTTAGAGTCGGCAAGCGCGGAGCTTGTGAGCGCGGCGCGGCTCGACAGGAAACAGAGCCGTCGACCTTGCCCGCCGATAAGCGCTTTCAAATGCGCCTCTAACAGCGTCATCGGACGCAACACATTATGCTCGTATATCCGCCGCGTGAGACTTTCGTCGAGCCCCGCGCCTTCCGTAAAGACATCGCGCCCGTCGGTGCTGTCGGAAGTGTCGACATATATATCCACACTCTCCGGCGCGCAGACCCCGAAAGACTCCGGCGTGAGCACGCGCAAACCCTCCCGAACGAACACCTTTGCCAAAGCCTCGGCAAACGCCGTGTGCGCGCTCGTCATAAGCGCTGTATTGAAAGCGCAACGCAAAGCGCCGCTCACCTCCCGGCGTTTTTTGTCAGTACGGCCATTCACGGCCGCGATAATCCAGCATAATAAGCCTGTGTTCATCGCCGAGGTCGTTGTCAAAATAGTTTCGCGCCGTGGCGGCAATGTCGGTAGGGTCGTATTCGGCCTCCTCGCTTAGCGAGCCGTCGGGAAGCATACGCTTCATCCAACCGGGATGAAAGAGGCGAAAGGTGTAGCCAAGAGGGTAATACTTGCAGAAAAGCAAACGCACGGCCATATTGAGCGAAGCCTTGCTCATGGGGTAGGGAAACCCATCCGAACGACTGTGCTTCATGAGGGTGACGGAAGCAACCTCCGAGGACACAAAGCAAAGCCTGCGGGTTTGCCCTGCGGACAGCAACGGCATGAAAGCCGCGGCAAGCCGCAACGCGCCCAACGCGTTTACCGAGAAGCTCCGCCACGCGGCTTCGATATCCATGGGCGGGTCGAGCAGAGAGCAGTTTACCCGACCCATGAGCGCGGCGTTGGAGATAAGCATATCCAAGCCCCCGACGCGCTCCGCCGTATAAGCGTACGCCGCAACCACACTCTCCGGATTGCCCACGTCAAGGGGCACGATATGCAAGCGCTCCGTGTAACGCTCGCCCAAGCGCTCCAAGAGACTGTAATCGCAAAGATATTTCCCCGCGAATACCGTGAAGCCGTCTGCAAGGTAACTCGCGCACAGGGCGTAACCCAAACCCCTGTCGGCACCCGTGATAAATACGGCGTTCATTTATGCTTTGCGCTTGAAAATGATGCCGAGCGTAAGCGGACCGCAATGGCTGGATATGGTGCATCCGGCCTTTGAGACAATACATTCGCCAAACGCCGCGCGGCGCGTAACGGCGGCTTTTACTGCTTCCACGATGTCGTCCGGGCACATGGGGTGGGTTATGAAGATTCTTTGCGTATCCACGCTGTCTATGTCTTCCAACTTGTCCCCAACGTATTGCTGCAAACACTTCTGAAAACTGCCTTTGTATTTTTTGCCCACACCCATGCGGCCGTCTGACACTTCGATGCTCGGCTTTATGTGCAACAAGCGCGCGCCCAGCGCTTCCATGCCCGAGCAGCGACCGCCCTTGTGTAGGTAATCCAACCTGTCAATCACGAAGCTGCAATCCACCAAGGCGGTATCTCTTTCTATTTTTTCCAAAATGTGCGCGGCGGGCATACCGTCTTTTGCCATGAGTGCCGCGTCGTACACGATAATGCCGCTGCCGCTGGAAAGGCTTTGCGAATCCACGACGTGCACGTTTGCAAAACTTTCCGCCGCCGCTTTCGCGTTCTGGTAACAGGCGGAGAAATCTTTACCTAAGCATATGTGGATAACCGCTTCGCAGTGTGGCGCGTGTTCGCCAAACAGTTTTTCGTAGTCGAAGATATTGACCGCCGATGTGGCGCACATGGTGCCGTGGGTGTCCACATGGCGAAAAATATCGGCGGGTGAAATGTCCACGCCGTCACGGAAAGAGCGGTCGCCCGCGGTAATATACAGGGGCGCGAGCGTGACACCCAAGGCGCGGCATAGCTCCGGCGATAAGTCGCAGGTGCTGTCCGCCGTGATTTTCACACTCTTGTTCATGTCGATACCTCCAGGGCGATTATCGGGTGTATCAATGACAATTATCGCATAAAGCGCGGAAGGTGCAAAGGAAAAGTGTGTGAATATTTTGTAAACTTTTCAAGGCGGAAAGGCCGAACACATCCGGCGTGTTGCCGAGCGACCCGTCGAACCTGTCATACCCTTATTGCCTTGCGCGGCAGTTACGGGTTGTGTTATAATTACCACAGGGGGCGAGGCGGCAATGGTGCGAGTCGGAAGGATGCAAAAGAAAGCAAGAGTCAAAAGAATACGCAAGGCCGCGCCAAACAGATTGACCGGCACGGCGGCCAAAAGGCGTGTGGTGCGCGTGAGGCTTGTTGCCTGTGCAATAATGGCGGCGGTTTGCTTATTGTTGGTTTTGTTGCGCTTTCTGCCTAACGGGGCATTTTTCAAGGTCTACACCCCTTGGTCCCGTTTCATCAGCGGCTTTGTGGGTTTCCTATTCTCTTTCGCGCCGTTTTCCAGAGGGGAGTTTGTGCTCTGGGGCGTGGTTCTGTCTTTCGTAGGTCGGCTCATATATGTCGTTGTCCTCTCGTTTAGGCGTACCGACGGCAGGCAGCGCTGGCCGCGCTTTCTGGCCGATTTACTCACAACTGCGGTTTCATTGCTCACGGCTTTTATAGTGTTTTGGGGGTTGCAATACTACGCGCCCAAAGCAGAGGCTCTTATGCGTTTAGACATAAAGCCGCGTTCACAGCAAGAGCTCACAGATGCCGCCATTTGGTTCGCGCGGCAGGCCTCGGCGGCCGCCACGCTCTGCGCGGCAGACGAAAACGGCGCTTTGCAGGCAGGCGGCTTCCGCGACATGGCTCGCCTCTCGGCAGATTCCGTGGCGCAAATGAAGGAAATCACGGGTCTCTTTGTCGGTGCCATCGTTTCCCCGCCAAAACGCGTTACGGGTCACATATTCATGTCTTACTTCCACATAGCGGGTATATATAACCCTTTTACCGGCGAGGGTAACGTCAGCCCAATGGAGGCAGACACATTCCTGCTTTTCAGCATGACCCACGAATTAGCCCACAGACTCGGCGCAGCGCCCGAAGACGACGCCAATTTCCTTGCCTATCTTGCGCTCGCATCTTCGGAAAGCCCCGAAGCGCGTTATTCCGGTGCCGTGAATGCGTTTCTCTATTGCGCGAGGGAAATCGAAGACCCGGACAATGCCGCGCTCGCGTGGAATGAAATGCCGCCCATGGTATATGAAGACTTTAAAGCAAGAGCCGACATGGCGAAAAAACTCAACCTTAACCCGAAAATTGAGGAAGTCACCTCCGCCGTGGGACAGGCAAGCAACGATACATACTTGAAAACGATGGGGCAACAAGACGGGGTGAAGAGCTACAATCGCGTTACCGACCTCTTGTTGGCCTATTATGAAAAGACGGCAATGTGAAAGGGGCGTTCTCTTTTGGTCAAGCACAAGAGCTCACCGGCTGTGTATCACAGAGGTAAACTCACGGAAGGCGCGGAAGGCAAGCGCGGAGCCACTATTACCGAACAACTCTTGGATTGGCGCGGCGGCGGCTTACAGTTGCGTGCCGATGCCATAGCCTCGCACGACATTACCTATGTGGGCATTATCCAGACAGCCCGCCTGGGTGGCTTGAAACGGTTTCCTTTACCCTATGTACTCACCTGCTGCCACAACAGCCTTTGCGCCGTGGGCGGCACAATCAATGCCGACGACCACGCCTTCGGCCTTTCGGCGGCGAAGAAATATGGCGGGGAGTTCGTGCCGCCTCATGTGGCTGTCATCCACCAGTATATGCGCGAACGCTACGCCGCTCCCGGCAAGGTGATAATTGCCTCGGACAGCCACACCCGCTACGGCGCATACGGTACATTGGGTTTTGGCGAAGGCGGCCCGGAACTGTGCAAACAGCTTCTGGGTCTGACTTACGCTCTTGCGCCGCCGCGCGTCACGGCTGTGCGGCTCACGGGCGCACCGCAGCCAAACATAGGCCCCCACGATGTCGCCCTGTCCATAATAAAAGAGTTATTTCCAAAGGGGCTTGTGAAAGACCACATATTGGAGTTTATCGGTCCGGGCATCGCGTCCCTCAACATGGACTTTCGCGACGGTATAGACGTGATGACCACGGAAACGGCTTGCCTTTCCAGCGTATGGGAAACGGATTCCGTCACCGCCGCAGCCCTGGAGCGCTATGGGCGAGGCAGCGAATACAAGCAGTTGCGCCCGAAAGACGGGGCTATGTACAGCGCCGTGTGCGAAGTGGCTTTGGATAAAATCGAGCCCATGATTGCGTTGCCGTTTCACCCCTCCAATACCTATACCATAAAGGAGTTCGCCGCATCCGCCGATGAATTGTTGCGCGATATTTCACCCGACCTGCGCCCTGTGGCCTCACAGGGGCTAATCGCGGGCTGCTGCGGGGGGCTTTCCGGCAACATACGCGCCGCCGCGCATATTCTCGGCGGCAAGACTGCGGGTAGCGGCTTTAACCTCTCGGTCTACCCCGCCTCCGCGCCGATAAGCGCCACGCTCTTAAAAGAGGGCACCGCCGCCTCGCTCATGGCTTCCGGCGCGATATATAAGACGGCATTTTGCGGGCCATGCTTCGGCGCGGGGGATGTGCCGGCAAATAATACGCTCTCGCTCAGACACACCACCCGTAATTTCCCCAGCAGAGAAGGCGCAAAACCCGGCGAAGGCCAAAGCGCGTTTGTGGCGCTCATGGACTCGCGTCATATCGCGGCAACGGCCGCTAACGGCGGCATTATCACAGCCTGCATGGAAGCTGTGCCCACCGCGGAGGAAAAGCCGAGCGACTTTTCCGCATATACCGCCAAAGTTGCCTATTTCGTGGGCAAAGGCGAACCGAAAGCGGAATTGCGACTGGGGCCGGGCATTGCCGACTGGCCGGAGATAGAGCCGCTGCCGGAAGACTTGGAACTCACATGCGCCGCCGCCATATACGACCCCGTTACAACCACCGACGAGCTCATACCCTCCGGCGAGGCCTCGTCTTATCGTTCCAACCCGCTGCGTTTGGCGCAGCTTACATTGAGCAGGCGCGAGCCGGAATACGTCAACCGTTGCAAAGAAATAGGGCGCGGCAGCGTGGTGTGCGCCCTTAAGCCCGGCGACGGTTCCGCCCGCGAACAGGCCGCCTCTTCCCAACGGGTGCTCGGAGGCGCGGCAAACATCGCCGTGGAATACGCCACAAAGCGCTACCTAAGCAATCTTATCAACTGGGGTCTGCTCCCGTTGCTGTGGGACAGGCTCGGCGAAGGAAAGGTACGCCCCGGCGACAAGTTCCTTTTGCCGAATGTGCGCACAAAACTGCTTGGCGGCGCGCAGGAATTGGATGCCGTGTGGCTCCACGGCAACATTAGGGAGAAAATCACACTTCGTTTGCCGCCGCTTTCCGCAGAGGATAGGGAGATTATTGCCGCCGGGTGCATGATGAATCACTATGCAGTCCAAAGGCCGATTCGGCACTCGCCTTCCGCAAGTGATTGACCTATTGAGGCAAACGTGGTACAATGACGGAAAGCTTTAAGGGGTGAAGATGAATGTCGGAGCATAAAGAACCTGCCGTTGCGCTCGATGAGATAAGCACGCTGCACATAGCCGATGACGTGGTCATCTCCATTGCGGGTATTACTGCCGCCGAAGTGGATGGCGTATCTTCTCTGAGCGGTGCGCAAAACGCCGATACACTCACCAAAAAAACCTGCTGCAGGGGTGTAAAACTCAACGCGGAAGGGGGCACGGTAAATTTGGACATATCCATCCTCGCTTGCTATGGCCACCCGATAAAGGCGCTTGCCGAACAGGTGCAGGAAAGGGTAAAGAATGCCGTAGAAACCATGACGGGCTTGAGGGTAAGCGGCGTAAATGTGTTTGTACTTGGGGTAACCTTTGAGAAGGAAGCCAAAAAGAATCGCTGAGGGCGTGAGAAGATGACCGGTGGTGGCAGGCTTTGGACGTATTAAGAGAGCTTTTTGAGAACGCATGGAAGTATGTGACCATGGCGTCGCTCGTTGACATCGCAGACATCGTGATAGTGGCTTTCCTTCTCTACCAACTCTTTCGGTTGCTCCAAAACTCCTCCGCCATGGGCATACTGAGGGGTGTCATACTCCTCCTTGTGATTGTAGGGCTCTCTCAGCTCCTGCGGTTGCAGGTGTTGAGTTTCATTCTGCAGAGCACATTTCAGGTCGGCCTGCTTGCCATCGTCATATTGTTTCAACCTGAGCTTCGCCGAATATTAGAGCAAGTTGGCGCAACCAATATCCCGGGTTTTTTTGTCAGGCAAGCCAACTCAAACGTGGAGAGTTCCATCATGCAAACCGTGGAGGCTTGCAGGTCGCTTGCGTGGGCGCACGAGGGCTCGCTAATCGTATACGAACGTTTGGTTTCTCTGTCCGACATCATAAAAACCGGCACGATTGTGGATTCGGCGGTTACCTCGGAGCTGATAAAGAACATCTTTTTCCCCAAAGCGCCGCTCCACGACGGAGCGATTATCATACGTGAAGGTCGTATCAGCGCGGCAGGATGCGTGTTGCCCCTCACAGGCAACCCCAACCTCAGCAAAGACCTCGGCATGAGGCACCGTGCCGGCATTGGTATGAGCGAAAAGTCCGATGCCGTGGTCATCATTATCTCGGAGGAAAACGGCTCTGTGTCCGTGGCCACGGACGGCATGCTGAAAAGGCACCTTGCCCCCGAAACATTGGAAAAAATCCTTCGCGCTTCCTTGCTTCCCCCGGAAGACGACGACAATACCGGTTCACTCAAACGTTTTTTCAAGAAGTTTTTCGGCGGCAAGAAAGCCGACGACAGAAGGTGATGTGTTATGAGGGAGAAAAACGGAAAAAAGCTCAGCGTAGGTCTCTTGTTTGCAGCCATTGTCACCTCGTTGTTTTTGTGGGCCTATGTCATGGTTGTCAACGACCCCGAGAGAGAGAGTACGCTTGTAATAACCCCTCAGTTTATTGGCGAAGAGGGTGTGTTTCAGTCGCGTGAGTTGATGATAGTCAGCGGCAGACCCGAAGCGCTGCAAGTAAGGTTCACCGGAGTGACTACGGACTTGGCAAAGCTGAAAAGAGACAACGTGAAAATAGAAGTAGACCTTTCGGAAATCAGAGAGCCGGGGGAGCACAATCTGGGGTTTTCGGTGATTCTTCCGGATGAAGTGGCGTGGCGCGTAACTGCCAGGCCATCGAGTGAGTTTGTTCCCGTGGTTGTAGACAGGATTGGTGCCGTATCGGTAGAGATACGGGTTTCCACAAATATCACAGTACCTTCCGATGAGTATTTATTGAAAACAAAGGAATTCGTGCCCGACACCATCATAGTTACCGGGCCGTTGAGTATACTCAACACCATAGGTTATGCCGAAGCGGAGGTCTTACGTTCCGAACCGCTCACTTCCACTTTAACCATAGAAGACCTCGCGTTCAGTTTGTTCGACAAACGGGGGGAGAAGTTATACAGCGAGTACCTTGCCTACGACAACAAGGTGACCGTGAGATGGCCTGTGGTAAAAACAAAAACCGTGCAGATAGATATGGAATATATAGATGGAGGCGGTCTTATTGCGGGAAAAAACATCATCACCACTTTCGAACCCGCCACCATCAGGGTTTCGGGCGATGCGGCGGAGCTTGAATCATTCAATAAGCACATATTAGACAGAATTGACCTCGCAAGACTGCTCGAACCCGTGGAATTGACATACGATTTGCATCTGCCCAATGGCATGGAGTCTGTGAGCGGAGAAAACAGCGTGAAGGTCACAATCGAAATAATCGGCGTTGCCACAAGGCGGTATTCCGTAACCAATCTGCTTGTCACCGGATTTACACCGCCCCCGGGCTATTATCTTGACATAGTCACCAATGAGCTCGGGGTCAATCTGCGCGGCAGCCCTGAGGTCTTAGATGAGATATATCCCTTTGACATCTACGCTTCGGCTGACCTCACCGGAATCATACTGGCGGAAGGCGTGTCAATGGAATTCGCCGCCGAAATCTCTCTGCCGGGCATATCGAATGTAGGCATACTCAACGCCGGTAAATACGCAATTGTAGTGCAGTTAGTGCCGGAAAACGGAGAGGGGGAAGATGCATGAAACGCGAGGCCATAGTGGTAAGCCTCTCGGGACGCGACACCGCCGTTGTCAGCGTCACTCGGCAATCTATGTGCGGCGAAACGTGCGGCGTTTGTCGGGGTTGCCTCCACCCCTTAGAGACGATTGAGACCGAAGCGCTCAACGAAATAGGGGCGCTACCCGGTGACCGCGTGGAGATAACAAGCAGTTCTGCGCAATCGCTGAAAATTGCGGCTTTGGTTTATTTTGTACCGTTGCTTTTATTCATTATCGGCTACATAATCCACCCGCTTGTCGGTGCGTTGGCGCTCATTGGCGGGTTTTTCGCGGCGTTTTATACTAATCGCCGTATTGCGGCAAGCGGGGGAGTAAAGGTGGTCATAACCGCCTATGCGGAGGGTAGTATATCTTGACGGGTTATATACGGCCCTGCAAAGGTCGTCTAAGCGAACATGAATGGGAATGTTTCCAAGCGGTGTATTGCGGCGTATGCAAGGCTTTGGGGAAAAGATACGGAGCAGTATATGAGGGCTTGCTGTCGTATGATTTCGTCTTTTTGGCTTTGCTGCTCGCCACACGTCCGTTTAGCGTTGCCGAACGGTACTGTGTCGCGCATTCGCTGAAAAAACGCGCCATTGCGCGCGACTCGCCCGCCCTTGATGCCGCTGCAGACTCTACCGTGTTTTTTGCGTATTTTCGGTTGCTGGATGACGCGGCGGACGAGAAACTCTGCAAACGTGCAACCGCAGGGCTTGCGGCAAAGCTAATGCGCGGGGCGTATCGTAGAGCGAAAAAACAGCTTCCTCGCGTTGCCGAAACCATGGAGCACGGAGTAAAAACCCTCAGGCGTTACGAACTTTCCGATGAGCCTTCGCTCGACCGCGTTGCCTCTGTGTTTTCCGAAGCACTCTCGACTTTGTCCGAGGCTGCCGCCGAGGACGAGCGATTGAGTATTTCCGAGCTGCTGCGCCATATAGGCAGATGGATATACATTGTTGATGCAATAGACGACTTCGAGCATGATGTGCGCCAAGGCGGCTACAATCCCGTGGAAAAGCGATATACCATAGTGGAACCTCATATTCCGATGAGCGTTAAAGCGGAACTCGCTCTCACGCTTGCACAGTCGCGGGCAGCGGCGCTCAACGCGCTTTTTGCGCTGAAAAACAAGCCTTATGCGGTAATACTGGAAAACGTGCTCGTGCATGGTATGAGCATCGTGGAGAAGAAGGTATTAGACAATGGGTGACCCATATACCATACTGGGTGTACGCAGAAACGCTACCGCTGACGAGGTGAAAAAGGCGTATCGTGAGCTTGCCGTAAAATATCATCCCGATAAATACGTGGGAAATTCATTGGCGGAGCTTGCCGAGGCGAAGATGAAAGAGATAAACGAGGCGTACGATGCCATACTGAAAGAACGGGAAGGGGGCAATAATTACGACTATGGGTCGCAACAACCGGGGCGAACAAGCAAAAGGCATATACGAGTCCTGATTGAGAGAAGCCGCCTTGACGAGGCGGAGACGGCTTTGCGGCTTTGCGTGCCGCACGAGCGTGACGCGGAATGGTATTTTCTTATGGGGAGCATCGCCTATCGCAGAGGTTGGTTTGACGAAGCGCAGAGGAACTGGAACACCGCCGTTACCATGGAGCCGAACAATCCGGAATATCGGCAAGCGTATTATCGCGTGAGGCAAAACCCGTTTACCGATTATAATCGTCCGGGCAATATGGGTGAGCAAGGTTGTTCCGCATGTGACTGTTGTACTGCGATGCTTTGTGCCGATTGTCTTTGCGGGTTTTGCAGATAGGGGAGGCGGACATGTTGCACAGTATGACAGGCTACGGCAGAGCCTCGCAAGACGGCGTAACCGTGGAAATTAAGTCGGTAAATCACCGTTATCTTGATGTATCCGTGCGCACGCCGCGCGGTATGCCCCTTTCGGAAGAAGCCGTAAAGACGCGTGTGGCCGCCGCCGTGTCGCGCGGTAAGGTTGATGTCGCGTTTACGGTCGAGAACGGCGCGGCGCATGGGCAGTGCGCGGAGGTATCGTATGAGACGGCGCGTATGTATATGGAGGCGGCAAAACGGCTCTCTTGTGAGATTGCGTTACCGAATGACCTGACCGTCTTCGCGCTTCTGCGATTGCCGGGGGTTGTGCGCGAAGTAAAGACCGATGCCGATGAATCAATGCTTGCCGAGCGACTGTCGAGATTGCTCGAATCGGCGCTCGAGGTTTTCAACGAAATGCGCCGCGCGGAAGGGGAGAGACTGTGTGCCGACATCTTGGAAAAAGTGCTTGAGGTGGAACGGCTCGTGGCGTTCACGGAAATACGCAGCCCCGAATCCGTGGCCGCATATAGGCAACGCTTGGAGCAAAAACTCAGCGAGACGCTACGCGGTCAGGCCTTGGACGAAAACAGAATAATGCTTGAAGCGGCGATTTTCAGCGATAGGGTAACCGTGGACGAAGAGACGGTGCGAATGAAAAGTCACATGGTATCGCTTCGGGAAACGCTCCGAAAAGGCGGTGTTGTCGGTAAAAAAATCGATTTCATAACTCAAGAGCTGGCGCGCGAAGCCAACACAATCGGCTCGAAAAACAGCGACACGGATATAGGCAAAGCGGTCATTGACATGAAGACGGCCATAGAGAAAATACGCGAACAGGCGCAAAACATTGAATAATCGAAAGCAGGCTGAGTAATGAGACTGATAAACATCGGCTACGGTAATATGGCGGCCGCAGAGCGTATTATCTCCGTGGTAACGCCGGATTCTGTGCCCGTAAAGCGGCTTTGCCAGACGGCGAAAGAGAAAGAGAGGTTAGTGGACGCCACATTGGGCAGACGCACTCGTTCTGTGATAATAATGGATTCGGGGCACATTGTGTTGTCGGCTATTTTACCGGAGACGATAGGCAATCGTTTGGGCGGAGCCGGGGTGACGGGCAATGAATAAGACGGGTTTGCTGCTGGTGGTGTCCGGGCCGTCCGGAGCGGGCAAGTCTACCGTGCTGAGACACTTGATAGACCACCATTCCAACATAATGTTTTCCGTATCGGCCACAACGCGCCCGCCGCGTCCGCAAGAAGAACACGGGGTGCATTATCGGTTTGTCAGTGAGGAAGAGTTTTCCGAACTTATCATGAATGACGAGTTGCTGGAATACGTCAATTACGCCGGAAACAGATATGGCACGCTCAAGAAACCCGTGTTCGACAGCATAAAAGCCGGAAAAGTCGTTGTGCTTGATATCGAGGAACGCGGAGCATTCCAAATTAAGAGTGGCATTTCCGACTGTATTATGATATACTTAGCGCCATCCGATATGCAAGAGGTGGAAAAGCGGCTGCGTATGCGAGGTACCGAAAACGAAGAACACATAGCCCAGCGCCTCAGTCTTGCTTATGCTCAAAGGGAGCACATATACAGCTACGATTATTATGTGTGCAATGACTCCATCGAAGAAGCTTCGCGTAAGTTGCTGTGTATCATTGAAGCCGAACAATGCAAAATTGCCAGAGTGCCAAACATTAAGGAGGAAGCAAATGCTTAAACCATCCGTGAAAGAATTGATGAAGAACATTCCGAGTCGCTATCTGCTCGTGAATGTTGCCGCACAAAGGGCTCGCGAGATTGCCGAAACGGCGGAAATGCGCAGGGAAAGGCTGAGCGAAAAGCCGGTAAAGATAGCCATTAACGAGATAGCCGACAACAGGCTTATTGGGCAAATGAAGGAAAAGCATATGCGGGAACAGTGGTGATAAGTGGACAGATTTGCCACCTTAGCCGTGGAAGTTGTCGGCTATGAGTATGACAAACCGTATGAATACCTTATACCCATTGACCTCATTGGCGCGATAAAGCCCGGCATTCGTGTTGTTGTGCCGTTTGGCAGAGGCAACCGCAAAACACATGCCATAACGCTTTCGGTGACTCCTAAGCCAAGTTCCGGCGAACGTGAGTATAAACCGATACTAACCGCACTCGATACCGAGCCCGTATTGGCTCCCGCGCTGATAAAGACGGCTCTCTGGATGCATAAAAGGGTCTTCTGTACCGTGTGGCAAGCGGTCAACGCCATGTTGCCATCGGGGTTGCGGTTCGGCGCAAAGGGCATGGTGAACCCTAAAACAGACTATATGGTGTCGTTAACTCTTCCCGCCGAGGTTCTGCGCGACACCATGCAGGCGGTGAGGTCTGCTCCCCAAAAGGAAGTGCTGGAGTTTTTGTCGGACAATGGCGATGCCTCGCTTAGTGAAATCCGCTACTTCACCGGCGCAAAGACCGCCACGGTGAGGGAGCTTGAAAAGAAGAACCTTGTGGAGACTTCGCCTTTTGAGGTGTTTCGGCGTCCGAGTATCGCCGAAGCGCAAGAGCGCGCTTTTGTGCTGACAGAGGAACAAAAAGCGGTGAAGGAAACACTTTGCGCGCTGATTGACCAAAAAAAGCCCGCTTGCGCTTTGTTGAGGGGCGTGACCGGAAGCGGTAAGACCAATGTGTATATCGAATTAATGAGAAAGGTGGTGAGCGGAGGCGGCCAATGTATAATCTTAGCCCCGGAAATTGCCCTGACCCCGCAGCTTCTGGGTCAAATAACCTCGGTGTTCGGAGATAGGGTGGCACTACTGCATAGCGGGTTATCGGCAGGGGAAAGGCTTGATGAATGGAGGCGAGCCAAAAGCGGACTCGCAGACGTTGTGGTCGGCACAAGGAGCGCGGTATTCGCGCCTTTGAGCAACCTTCGGCTTATAATCCTAGACGAAGAGCACGAACACACGTACAAATCGGATTCCGCGCCGCGTTATCACGCGCGCGAAGTTGCCAAGTACAGGTCGTATCTGTCCGATGCCCTTGTGCTGCTCGGCAGCGCCACGCCCTCGATGGAAAGCATGTACGCGGCGCTTTCCGGCGTGTATACATACGTACAGTTGACCAAAAGATACAACGAGCAACCGCTCCCGGCTGTGCGCCTCGCCGACCTCACGAATGAATTGCGCGATGGTTCCGCAAACACTATCGGCCGGGAACTGCACGAGGAAATACGCCAAAACCTTTTGCGCAATGAACAGACAATACTGTTTCTCGGCAGACGCGGAGCGGCAAAGCACCTCTTATGCAAAAACTGCCGTAATGTACCGCAATGTGTCCGCTGTAGCCGTGCGATGGCATATCATTCGGTCAACAGAAGATTGATATGCCATGTCTGCAATCACATGGAAAGGGTTACCGGAGATTGCGAAAAATGTGGCGGCGACTTGGTGAGCGTGGGGTTTGGCACACAAAGGGCGGAGGAGGATATAAAGCAGCTGTTTCCGAATACGGCGATATTACGCTTAGATTCAGACACAACACTGCGCAAGGGCGCGACGAAAACCATATTGGAGGAGTTTGCCGGTCAGCATGTGCCCATATTGATTGGCACACAGATGGTGACAAAAGGATTAGATTTTCCGGGTGTCACGTTGGTGGGAGTGTTGAACGCGGATGCTTCGCTCTACGCCCCGGATTTCAGGGCATATGAAAGAACATACGACGTTATCTCGCAAGTCGTGGGGCGAGGAGGGCGCGGCGACACACCCGGAAGGGCTCTGTTGCAGAGTTATTCCGGCGCGCACCCCGTGCTCATAGCGGCCGCAAAGCAAGACTACCCCTCTTTTTACGAGCAGGAAATAACCCTCCGCCGCGCTCAAGGTTTGCCGCCGTTTTCGCATCTCACAAGGCTGTGCTTTTTCGGCGCTTCTCAGGATGAAGTCCTGCATGCCTGTATGCGTGTGAAAAATTGGATAAACCATTGGAAAAAAACCAAAAAGAGCGAGATTCGTTTGCTTGGTCCGGCACAAGCGGCCATACTGCGACAAAACCTGCGCTACAGATACCACATCACATTGCTGTCCGATGACAGAGAATCACTCAGAGACCTTTGCGCCTCGGTGCTCACGGCGTTTCCCAAGGAACGCAAAAACAAGAATGTGCGCCTTTATGCCGACGCAGACGCTTTGGAGGAATAGGGGAGGACTGGCAATAAATGGCTATACGCAGAATCCTGACGGCGGAAGACAAATCGCTACTGAAACACTCGCGCAGGGTGGAGCTTTTTAACAGGCACCTGCATAATCTTTTGGACGACATGAGAGACACGCTTCGCGAGGCAAACGGTGCCGGTCTTGCCGCTGTGCAGGTCGGCGTGTTGCGTAGAGTGTGCGTGGTACAGACAGACGAAGACGAGGATATTTCGGAACTAATCAATCCGGAGATTATCGGTGAGGAAGGGGAGCAGGAGGGGCCGGAAGGTTGCTTATCCGTGCCGGGTGTCACGGGGCTTGTGAAAAGGCCGCAAAAAGTTACAATCAAAGCGCAGGACAGACACGGCAAGCCGATTATCGTTGAGGCCGAGGGATTGAAGGCGAGAGCTATGTGCCATGAGATAGACCACTTAGACGGGGTGCTGTATACCTGTCATGTGCTGCGCTATCTCACGGATGAGGAAGTAGAGGAAATGAACAAGAAATGAACGTGTTTTTCATGGGTACGCCTGAGTTTGCCGCCGTATCGTTGCGGGCGCTGTTGCAATCGTCGCACAAGGTCACGGGTGTGATTACCCGCCCGGACAAACCCCAAGGACGGCATTTTACCATGGTCGCCCCGCCGGTCAAAGACATGGCGCTCCAAGCGGGTGTGCCGGTTTATCAGCCGGAAACCCTGAAAGACGGCAAAGCGGAAGAGAACATTTTCCGCGCAAAGCCGGACATTGTGGTGGTTGTGGCGTATGGGCGCTTGTTGCCCGCCGCCATTCTCACCACACCACCGCTCGGCTGCGTTAACCTGCACGCCTCGTTACTTCCTAAATACCGCGGCGCGGCACCGATACAATGGAGTATAATAAACGGCGAAACAGAAACGGGTGTGACGACCATGCACATGACAAGCGAACTTGACGCGGGTGATATAATATTATATGAGTGTGTGGCAATCGGCGCGGACGATACCGCAGGGCAACTCCACGACAAACTTGCCCCCATCGGGGCGCGGACGCTTCTGAAAACATTAGAGGCGCTCGACAAGGGCACAGCGCCGCGCAGAGCCCAAAACCACGGTGATGCCACCTATGCCCCTGCGCTCAAAAAGTCAGACGGCGCTCTTGATATGTCAATGCCGCCCCGAAGCCTTTATAACCGCATACGCGGATTGACACCGCACCCGGGAGCGTACATTGACGGGCTCAGGGTACATAAGGCGAGCATGGAGCACGGCAATCTGAGTCTACTGGAAGTCCAACCTCCCGGAGGGGTGCGCATGGGTTACGAATCTTATTTGAGGGGGAAACGATAACCAGTTATCCGCAAACGTAGTGATACCAATGGTTTCAGCGAGGTAGAACAATAGTCGTACACGAATTGTACACGATATACGGGCTGACTTTGCGGATAAATACAGAGGCACGGGCGTTCGCGAGAAGTGGGCGGCTGTGCCTCTGTGTGTTTATAAGACTGAACAGAGGAGGTGTCGGCGATGACGAAGGAGCAGGTCGAGGCGAGCAAGCGTATTTGCGAGGCGACGATTTCGGGGCCGTGGGAGAACGGCGGGGCTAGGCTTGACGGATGGGTTGTGAAGCGGGGAGACAGG
>JAIRWH010000040.1 GCA_031253545.1 Oscillospiraceae bacterium | reverse complement strand
GTTTGGAGGGAACGCCCCATGCCATTCTACGATATGCGTTGCGCGGACTGCGCCAAGGACTTTACCGTGCGCGCCTCCGTGGAGGACAAGGTCCAAAAGCGCGTGGCCTGCCCGGAGTGCGGGCGGCACAACATGGAAACCATTTACCGCCCCGTGGGCGTGAGCGTGAAGGCTTCCGCTCCCGCCGCTCCCGCCACCTGCCCTAACGCGCATATATGCGGGAGCGCCTGCGCCCACGGCTGACCCCATTACATAGCGGGGCGGTTACTTTTTCGCGCCCTTGCGCGGTCTTTTGGCTTTCTTCTTCTTTTCGGGCGGGTTGTCGAAGTTTTCTATTACTTCCAATTCATAAGGCAAAGGCGCGTCCGGCTCCGCGCTCAGGGCTTGTTCGCGCTTGCGGTAGAGCGCGTTTTTGATGTAACGGTCGTATATGGAGAGCTTTAAGACCGCCAAGATGGGTACTCCGAGGAGCATACCCATGAATCCCGCGACGGCACCGCCTATGGTGATGGCGACCAAGATGAGCAGAGGGCTGATGCCCACCGTGTCTCCGAGGATTTTCGGGCTGACTATGTAGCCTTCCGCCGTGAGCAGGATAACATTGATGATGAGGGCGTAGAGCGCGAGCGTGGGGTTGAAGCAGAGGACAATGAAGCAGATGATGGCCGTGCCGACGATGGGGCCGAAGTATGGTATGAGGTTGGCCACGCAGGCGACGACGGAGAGGAACGGCGCGAGCGGCAGGCCGAATATGTAGTATGGGATTATGGTGATGACGAATACCACCAAGGAGTCTATGACCTTGCCGAGCATGAAGCGGGAGAAGATGCGGTTGGTGTCTTGGGCAAGCTCCAGCACGCGGGTTGTGGTGGCGGGCTTGAAGGCGGCGTAGGCAAAGCGGCGGGCATGCTTGAAGAGGGCGTTTTTTTCAAGCAGGAGGAAAATGGAAATCATAAGCCCGATTAGGATATTAAACAATGTGTTGGTGGAGGCGGAGAAGATGGCCGTGATGGAGTCGTAGGTGAGCAGGCTCTTGATGAAGCTGAACACTTCGTCCATTATGGAGCTTATGGCGTCTTCTATGTAGAGCAGCACCTCCGGGTCGAGGCGTTCGCCCGCTTCGCCGATGATTTTGCTGAGGTAGGCGTAGGCGGACTGCGACACGGAGAGCACGGCCTGCACACTCTCGAAGATGAGCGGGATGATGTACAGCACGAAGCTGACGAGCAAGAGCAGCAGTAGCGCGTATGAGACGGCAATGCCGAAGCCCCTGCGCAGGCCGAGGCGCTTATTGAGGAAACACACAAGGAAGTCGAGGATATAGGCGATTGCGCCGCCGATGAGGAAGCGCGAGAGCACATACATAACGCCGCCGACGATGCCGGAAAACATGACGCGCGTCTCGGCGTAGTTGGTGATGAGCGAGTAGATACATACGGCGAGTATAAACGGCAGCAGGTAGACGGACAGCTCCCGCAGTTTTTTCCTCATAACGGGCCTCCGGGGGCGGGGGCGGCGGGGCGGGGGGTCACTTGCGCTCCCTTTCCCATGTGTCTATCTGCACCTTGAGGTTGCCCACGGCGGTGGCCTCTATGGGCACGGGGACGATTTCCTTGCCGGTGAACTCGCCCGCGAGCGTGTTGAGGTATCGGCTCTTCGCTCCGATACCCACGATGTGGAGCTTTTCGTATTTTTCCCCGGTTATCTTTTCAATTTCCTCCGTGGCGATTCTGTAACCGTCGGCAAGGGAGGTGTAGGCGCACTTGATGATGTCCGTGTGCGAGCGCGGCGCGGGGCCGCCGTGGGCGGCGAGGTATTGCGTGATGGCTTCGCTCATAACGGGCGGGGCGTTGAATACGGGGTCGTTCACGTTGATAATGCCCTCGAAGTCGTTGCTGCGGGCGAGCCATTCCGTGTCGTCGAACGTGAGGTTATATTCGCTTTGCAGGCGGCGGATAATCCACAAGCCCGTGATGTTTTTGAGGAAACGGATATAGCCCACGCCGCCCTCGGTGGTGAAGTTAGCGGCTTTGCCCGCCTCTGTGATGAGCGGGGTGTCGCGCTTTATGCCGAACAGGCTCCATGTGGCGCTCGTGACAATGAGCGAGCGCTCGTCCGACTCGGCGGCCTCAAAGGCGGCGGCCGTGTCGTGGGAGGGGCAGAGGACGACCTTCGCCCTGCCGCGCACACGGGCGGCGAGCGCGTCGGTCAAGTCGCCCACAACCTCGCCCGGCTGATGGATATGCCCGAAGAAAGATTCGGGAAGGCCGATTTTGCGGATAAGCTCCATGTCAAACTGCTTTGTGCGCGCGTTGACAAGGCCGGTGGTGGTGGAATTGGTGTATTCGTGCTTGAATACGCCCGTGAGCTTCCAGGCGAGGTATTCGGGAAGGAGCATGAAGGAGTCCGCCCGCTCTATGCGCCCGGAGAGCACGTCGTCGTATAGCTGGTACATGGTGTTGAACGAGGAGCGCTGTATGCCGGCGCGTTCGTAGCAGTAGTCATACGGCACGAGCGCGTGGAGCTCCTCCATGGACTTGACGGTGCGCCAATCGCGGTAGCAATAGAACGGCGGTATGGGTTGCTCGCCGCTCATGAGGGCGTAGTCCACGCCCCAGGTGGATACCGAGACGGTGCGGATGCCGGTGTGCTTCACAAAGGCTTGCGAAAGACCTATGACGATGTTTTCCCATATCTTGTCCATATCCCAAGCCAAATGGCCGTCAGGCAATGTGACGGGCGACATGGGGAAGCGGTATACGTCCTTGGTGGCGATACCCTTTTCGCCTTTGCGCCACCCCGCCACGATACGGCCGCTGTTTGCGCCGATGTCCACGGCCAGGAATATGTTCTTCATTGTCCGAACCCCTTTCGCGACCGCGCCTACGCGCGGGATTATCCGATTGCGCTCACAGTATATCAGACGGCAGGGTGTTTTGTCAACCGCTTCGCGGGGTGTTTAGTTGTTAGTTGTTAGTTGTTAGCGGTTAGGGGACGGGGGTTGCGGGGCGCGCCGCGGGTCCCGCCCCGCTCACGCCGCGCCGCGTTTTTCGCACGCCCCGACTAACGGGCAGCCCTCGCACAGCGGCCTTTTGCGGCAATGCGCCTTGCCGTTGATGACTATGAGCGCGTGAAGCTCGTTGTATACCCGCGCGCTTTGCGGCAGGGCGCGCTCGAAGGCGCGTTTCACGTCGCCGTAGCCGCCTTTGCCCACGTTGATAGGCAGCCGCGCGCACAGCCGCGCGGTGTAGGCGTCCGCCACAAACACGGGGAAGCCGAAGGCATACAGCAATATCGAGTCCGCCGTCTCCGGCCCTATGCCCCTCACGGCGAGCAGCTCCCCGCGCAGCCGCGTAAGCGGTTCGCGCCGCGCGGCGGCCGCGTCGAAGCCGTATCGCGCGTACCACGCCGTGACCGCTTTGAGGTATCCCGCTTTTTGGTTGAAGAACCCCGCCGGGCGTATGACCTCGGCTAATTCCTCGGTCGGCATCGCGCCCACGGTTTCCGGCGAAAGGCCGTCGCCGAAATTGGCAATCGCCTTTTCCACATTACCCCACGCCGTGTTTTGCGTGAGCACCGCGCCCACGATAACCTCATACGGCCCCCGCGCGGGCCACCAGCGCGGCCGCCCATAGCGCGCGAGCAGCGCGGCGTACACCGCCTCGGGCGTGAGGGGCGGCTTTGCGGCCTTCGGCAAAACCGCTCAGGCCTTCCTGTCCGCCGCCAAGGCGCGGAAACTGCGGTCATATTCCGCCTCGGCCGCCTTGCTGAAAAAGCAGGCGGGAAACTCGCCGGCGCGCGCGTGGTACGCCACGCACTCGCAGCACTTGCCGTGTTTGCCGCAGGAATAGGTGCAGGGGCATTGCGCGGACTTATTGTGTTCGCAAGCCATCGGTCTTCACTCCCCGTCAGTCTGTCTGATATGTATGCGCCAATAGCTCCTCAAAGGTGGTCTTGCCGTCGCGCACTAAGGCCTCTATGCCGTAACGCAGCGTTTTCAGCGTGTTTGCGGCTTTCAGCTCGGCGCGTATCTCATCCGCGCCCGCGCCGCGCGCAATCATGTCGCGCACGGAGCCGTCCGCCGCGAGCGTTTCGTGCACGGCCACGCGCCCCGCGTATCCGGTGTGGCGACATTCGCGGCAGCCGCGCCCCCGGGCGAGCGCGGACGGGCGCGAACCCCTCAGCGCCCGCAGCTGCGCGTCGGACGGTTCGTATTCCTCGCGGCAAGCCGGGCAGACGGTCTTGACCAACCGCAGCGCCACCACGCCCGCAAGGGAATGGGCAAGCAGATAATCCTCCACGCCCATGCGGCGCAAAAGCGTCAGGGCGGCCGTGCTGTCGGCGGCATGGAGCGCCGAAAGCACCAAACGCCCCTCAAGCGCCGCGCGCGCACACACAGCCGCCGTGTCCGCGTCGCGCGTCACGCTTGCCATAAGCGCGTCGGGGTCTTGCCGCAACGCCACGCGCAAGGTATCCGCAAAGCCCGACCCCGCCTGCGGCCGATATTGCGTCTGGCAAACGCCGGGCAGCTCCCGTTCCACGGGGTCTTCCACAGTCACCACGGCGAGCCGCCGCGCGAGGAACTCCGTGAACATATAAAGCAGGGCGCTCTTGCCGCAGCCGCGCGGCCCCACCGCGTATATCAAGCCCGCGGGCAGTTGCAGCATACGCAGCGCCTTTTCGTATTCGCCCGTGTCCATGCCGAAGGTGCCTTCGCGCTCCATGACGCGCGGCTGCGGCGGAAGGCGCAGGGTGAGCCTTTCGCCGTGCAGCGTGGGGAGCGCGTCTCCCCGCGCGGTTATACCCCCGCCCCACGCCCTTGCGCTCAGGCAAAAACCCGCGCCCGTTTGTTCCGCGACGGACACGGCCTTGATATGCTCCGTGAGGCTCCGGCAAAACTCCGGGGTGAGCGCGGCAAAATCGGTCACCTTGCCATCCGCGCGTATGCGTACCCGCGCGCGGCCGCGCTGCGGCTCGATATGTATGTCGCTTGCCCCGGCGCGCTCCGCGGCGCGCAACAAGGATTCTAACCACGCCGCCGGGGAATCGCCCTCCCCCGGCTCGCGCGCCTCGGCATACGCGCCCGCGCCGCCGGCCTCGCCCCGCGCCGCGTTTTCGCCTTCGCTCCGCGCCGCCGCCTCCGCCGCCGCGTAATGCTCGTCAATGGCGGCAAGGATTTCGGCGCGGTTGCAGATTAAGGTTTGCACCCGCATGGAGGTTATGAGCTTGACGTCCTCAATGGCGTAGTAATTGAGCGGGTCGTTGATGAGCACGCGCAGCGTGCCGCCCTCGGCGGAAACGGCGATGAGGCAGTGCCTTACCGCCAGGTCTTTGGGTATGCGCCGCACCGCGCCGAGGTCCACGGGCTCGTCGCCGGCGGACACATACCCGACGTTGAGCCTTTTGGAAAGCGCCGCGTTGAGCATATCCTCCGTAATCACGCCGCTTTCCACAAGCACTTCGCCCAAGCGCTTCCTCACGGCGGACGTTTTCTGGTGACGCAAGGCCCGTTCCAACTGAGCCTCCGTGATATGCCCGGCTTCCAAAAGCACCTCGCCGAGCCTGGGCTGCATGATTATTCCCGCGGCCAAATACGCCACCCCCGTTTTCGTTCCCAATCGCGCGGTTTGCGCCGCTCCGTATTTGACCCTATCACGCCGGGCGGCCGTTGTCAAGAGCGTGTCGGCGCGGGGGCGCGGCCGCCACGCGACGCAAGATTTAGTTGTCGGTGCCCGACGGGGGCTTCGCGCCCGGACGCGCTTTGCTGCCTTACGGCTTTCCGCGGCGTATGGCGCGCCAGGGGCGGGGGTATTTTTCCGGGCAGGGCGAGGTTTTTTCCGCGCGGATTACCGTGTGGCTTATGCCGCCGGTTATGGTGTAGCGGTAGTCGTCCAAGCGCGCGCCGCCGTATAGGTGAAAGGGCGCCGTCTCTTCGCCGCTCTGCTTCATGGCCAAAAACAACCCGCCCACGCGCGCAAACGGCAGGCACAGCTCGCACAGCGCCGGCAGCGCCGCCACGCCCCGCGCCGCCACGATGTCGAAGCTCTCGCGCGCCGGGGTGCGCGCGTAATCCTCCGCGCGGGCGCACACGACCTCCACGCCGTCTATGCCCAAGTCGCGGCAGCAGTCGAGCAAAAAGCGCGCCTTTTTGCTCGTGGCTTCCAAGAGCGTGACAAGCGCGCCCGGCTCAATCAGCTTTATAATCAGACCCGGCAGTCCCGCGCCGCTGCCCACGTCGAGCACCCGCTTGCCCGCGAACGCGGCGCACCCAAGCAGCGCCGCGCAGTCTTCACCGTGGCGCACACGGGCTTCTTCCAAGGTTTTTATGGCGGTGAGGTTGAGCGTGGCGGCGCGCGAGAGCAGGTAACGCAGGTAGCTGTCAACCGTCGAGCGCAAACCCCAGCTCCACGGCGCGGATATTTTTCTCCAGCATATCCTTTTTGCGCGGCGGCACACATTCGGCCAAAGCCTCGCGCATGGTGTCCATGACGGAAAAGCCCGTCTCGCGCAGGAGTTTGCCGAGCAAAAGCATATTGGCCACGCCGCCCAGACCCTCGCGCGAGACCGTGTCGGACGCGGGCACGGGCACAAGGCGCGCGCGCGGGCTTTCGGGCATTTGTTTGATGATGGAGCTATCCGCGAGCGCGAGGCCGCCCGGCATGACAAGCGGCAAAAACTTTTGCAGGGAAGGGCCGTTCATGGCAATGAGCGCGTGGGGGCGGGTGACGAGGGGCGAACCGATGGGGGTGTCGGATATGCACACGCCGCAGTTGGCGGTGCCGCCGCGCATTTCCGGCCCATAGGACGGCAACCAGCTCACCTCTTTGCCTTCAAGCAGGGCGCAGTAGGCCGCCGCCTTGCCCGCGAACAACACGCCCTGACCGCCGAAACCCGCGATAATCAACGAAAAATCACTCATGGCAGATTACAGCTCCTTATACACGCCCGGCGGGAAGTAGGCCGCCATTTCCCCGGAGAGCCGCCGCAGCGATTCGGCGGGGGTAAGCCCCCAGTTGGTGGGGCAGGTGGACAGCACCTCCACAAGCGAAAAGCCCTTGCCGTCCGCTTGATACCGCAAAGCCTTCGCGATGGCCGCCCCGGCTTTTTTCACGTTTTTCACGCAATCCACCGCTACCCGCTCGATGTAGGCCGGGCCGTCGAGCGTGGCGAGCATTTCGCACACGCGTATGGGGTAGCCCGCCGTCTTTACGTCGCGCCCGTAGGGCGAGGTCTGCGTCACTTGGCCGGGCAGGGTGGTGGGTGCCATTTGGCCGCCCGTCATGCCGTATATGGTGTTGTTTACGAATACCACCGTGATATTCTCGCCCCGCGCGGCGGCGTGCACGATTTCCGCCGTGCCGATTGCGGCAAGGTCGCCGTCGCCCTGGTAGGTGAACACGATATGTTCGGGCTTCGCGCGCTTGATGCCTGTGGCCACGGCGGGGGCGCGGCCGTGGGGCGCTTGCAGCATATCGCAGTTGAAGAAGTTGTACGCGAACACAGAGCAGCCCACCGGCGCCACGCCTATGGCGCGCCCGAGGAGGTTTGCGCCGCAGAGCGCCTCGGCGAGCAGCTTGTGGATAATGCCGTGGGTGCAGCCGGGGCAATAGCTCAAAGGCGTGTCGGTAAGGCCCTTGCTTTTCTCATATACAATCATATCAGCGCCTCCACCCTTTCGAGCAGCTCCTCCGGCAGCGGCACCACGCCACCCGTGCGCCCGAAGAAACCCACGGCGGCGGTGTCGCCCACGGCAAGCCTCACGTCGGATACCATCTGACCCATGCTCATCTCCACCACCAAGACCTTGCCGGCTTTTGCCGCCGCGGCCCGCAGCTGCTCCTTGGGAAACGGCCACAGCGTTTTGGGGCGGAACAGCCCCGCCTTGTGACCCTTTTCGCGCGCGGCGGTTACCGCCGCCCTGGCGATACGGCTTGTGGCACCATAGGCCACGAGCAGGACACGCGCGTCTTCGGCGAGGTATTCCTCGCAGGCCGACAGGCGAGTCTCCGCCTCGGAGTAGCGGGCGAAACGCAGACGGATTACCTCCTCCAGCTCTTCCGGTTTGAGGTAGAGCGAGCTTATGGTCTTCCTCTTGGGAGCGCCCGCGCCCAAAGCCCAGAGCTTTTCACGCGGGGCGGGCGGCAGGGCGGGCGGGGTTACGGGCTCCATCATCTGGCCGAGCAGCCCGTCGGCGAGGAGCATGGCGGGCATACGGTAAAGCTCCGCCGCGTCGAACGCCGTGAACACGGTGTCGAACATCTCCTGCACCGTGGCGGGCGCGAAGACGAGCATACGCAAGTCGCCGTGGCCGGGGGCGCGGGTGGCTAAGTAATAGTCCGCCTGAGACGGCTGTATGCCGCCGAGGCCGGGGCCGCCGCGCTGTATATTGACGATGACGCACGGCAGGTCGCAGCCGCACATATAGGATATGCCCTCCGTCTTTAAGGCGATGCCGGGCGATGAGGAGCTTGTCATGGCGCGCGCGCCGGTGGCGGAAGCGCCCAGCGTCATGTTGATGGCGGCGATTTCGCTTTCGGCTTGCAGGTATATGCCGCCCACTTGCGGCATACGTTTGGACATATAGGCGTTGATTTCCGTCTGCGGCGTGATGGGGTAGCCGAAGAAGTGGCGGCAACCCGCCATGACGGCCGCTTCCGCCACGGCCTCGTTGCCTTTCATGAGGTATCTCTTGCTCACGCTCATACCTCCTTTTCGACTGTGATGGCGGAATCCGGGCACATCACGGCGCAGAAAGCGCAGGCTATGCAGGCGGCTTCGTCGGCGCAGCGGGCCGTTTTGTAGCCCTTGGCGTTGAGCGGCGAGCCGTCTAAGGTCATGAGAGCCTTGGGGCAAGCGCCCACGCAAAGCGCGCAGCCCTTGCAAAGTTCCTCGTTTACGGTAACCGTGGCTTTCACATAATCACCCCTTGTTCCGACAGACATTATACCGCCGTTCCCCCTCGCAGTCAAGCCCCTTGCGTTCCCTTTTCCCTTATGCTATACTTTGAGCGTAAGGGGGAAACAAACATTGCCCAAACCCGAACACACGCTCATCGGCGGCACATTGTTCAGGGCGCGTATCTCGGTCCGCCCCGCGCGGTTATCGCCGTCACACTCCCTCTCTTGCGAGCTGCCAAAGCCGCGAAAGACATAAGACAGGCAGGACAGACCTTATCCGCGGCGGCTGCCGTTTAATGCGGCCGCGAAGGAAGACACGGCGAAGATTGAAGCGTTGGAGGTGCCGATGATGAAACAAACGGCGGCAATTTTCCTTGCGCGCCGCCCGGAGGAGGAGGGGCATATCCCCCGCTTTGTCGCGGCCGTCACATTCGGAGGGGTGGTAATATGCGCGGTGTGAGGCGGGTTACCGAAGATATAATCTACGTGGGCGCGGACGACAGGCGGCTTGCCATGTTCGAGGGCGTGTACTCCGTGCCGCGCGGCGTGTCGTACAATTCCTACCTCCTCAAAGACGAAAAAACCGTGCTGATAGACACGGCGGACAAAGCGGTGCAGAGGCGCTTCCTCGAAAACGTGGCCTCGGCGCTGGAGGGCAGGCGGCTCGATTACCTCGTACTCGGCCACATGGAGCCGGACCACTCCGCCGCCGTCGCGGAGCTGTTGCTGCGCCACCCGGACGTGAAGTTCGTCTGCAACGCCAAGACCCTCGCCCTGCTCCGGCAATTCTTCGGCATAGACGCGGACGCTCTCGTCGTCAAGGAGGGCGACACCCTTGTCACGGGCCGCCACACGCTGCGCTTTCTCATGGCGCCAATGGTGCATTGGCCGGAGGTCATGGTCACCTACGATTCCACAGATAAAACGCTCTTTTCCGCAGATGCCTTCGGCTGTTTCGGCGCTCTGAACGGCGCTCTGTTCGCCGACGAGGTGGACTTTGCCAAAGACTATATGCACGAAGCGCGGCGCTATTACACCAATATCGTGGGCAAATACGGCCCGCAGGCGCAATCGCTGCTTGCCAAGGCCGCCGCGCTCGACATCGCCCGCGTCTGCCCGCTGCACGGCTTTGTATGGCGCTCGGCCTTGCAAGACATCATGGAAAAATACGCCCTGTGGAGCGCCTACGCGCCGGAAGAGCCGGGCGTTACGCTCGCTTACGCCTCCATATACGGCCACACGGAGCAAGCGGCGGAATACCTTGCCCTCCGCCTGCGCGAGAGCGGCGTTAAGCTCGATATGTTCGACGTGTCGGTTACGCACCCGTCGGAGATTATCGCCTCCGCCTTCCGCCGCAGCCACCTCGTCTTTGCCTCCGCCACATATAACGCCGGTATCTTCACCGCTATGGAACACCTGTTGAGCGAAATCGCCTCCCACAATCTGCAAAACCGCGCGGCGGCGTTCATAGAAAACGGCTCGTGGGCCCCCGCCGCGGGCGCACTCATGCGCGAAAAGCTCTCCAAATGCAAGGGATTCCGCTTCATAGGCGAACAGGTGACCATAAAGTCCGCGCCCAAAACCGAGCAATTCGGGCAGTTAGACGCGTTAGCCCGCACCATCGCCGCGGACTTCCCGCCGCCTTTGCCCCCGCCCGCCGGCGCGCTCATCGCGCCGGACGCGTTCCATAAGCTCTCATACGGTATGTATGTGCTCACGGCAAAGGACGGCGGCAAAGACAACGGCTGCGTGGTCAACGCCTGCGCCCAGATTACCGCCGAACCCCCGCGCGTGTCCGTGGCGGTAAACAAGGCAAATCACACGCACGACATCATACTCAAAACGAAGGAGTTCAACCTCTCGGTGCTTGCGGAAAGCGCGCCGTTCGCCGTATACGAGCGTTTCGGTTTCCACAGCGGCAGAGACACAGACAAGTTCGCCGCCTACCCGCACACCGCCCTCGCCGCCAACGGCGCGCGCTACCTCACCGAACACGTCTGCGCCCTCATATCCGTCCGCGTCACCGAAAGCCGCGACCACGGCTCCCACACGCTGTTCACGGGCGAGGTCACGCAAGCGGCCGCGCTCTCCGCCGAGCCCGCCGCCACATACGATTACTACCTGCGCCATATCAAGCCCCGTCCGAATCTTGCCGCGCGACCCAAAAAGGGCTTCGTGTGCAAAATATGCGGCTATGTGCACGAAGGCGACAATCTGCCGAGCGACTTTATCTGCCCCCTGTGCAAACACGGCGCGCAAGACTTTGAGCCGTTCGGCTGAAAGGAGGTTTGCGAGGTTATGAAGTACGAATGTGTGTGCGGCTACGTCTACGACCCCGCCCAAGGCGAGCCGGACAGCGGCGTCGCTCCGGGCACGGCGTGGAAAGACGTGCCGGGCGATTTTGAGTGCCCCCTCTGCGGCGCGGGCAAAAACGCGTTCACCGCCGCGTGAGGCGAGTTCACCCCAGCTGCGCTCCGGCCGTGCGCATGAAGTCGCTGTTGAACGAGTGCAAATCGCCCAATACCACAAAAACGTCTTTTATGCCGTAGAGCTCTATCAGCTCCGCCACGCTGCCGCCCGCCGCCGCCGCGTTGAAATAGCGCGGGTCGCAGTAGTGCGTTTGGCGGTACTGCCCCGCGAGCATTGGCACGAACGCCAGCCCGAAAGAGTCCGTTATCACCAAGCAGCTGTCCTCCGCGCCGCTTTCGCTTTGCAATATGCTCCACGGCCCCGCCGGCCCGCCTAAATACACGGTGTATCTGTCGTTTGCCCGCGCCTTCTCGTTCAGCAGCGGAACAGCCTTTGTCTGCCCCGGCGCGGTGACGCGCAGGAACTCGTGCGGAAAGGCGGGTTTGAGCAGCTCTAACACATCGGCGTTTTCGCGCATATAACTTGTGGGCTTATCCCTGTAATATGTGCCGAGGAAGGGCGATTCCTCGGTTTTGACGAAGTCCTCATAGGGCGTGGGCGTGTGGCCTATGGCGGAAACCATGTCGCTGTACACCAAATATGTGCCGTATGGCGTCCAGTGCATATCCGTGCGGAAATACACATACTCTTCGCGTGTCATGGCCTCGCCGAGTATGTTCGCCGACGAGGTGACAAAGACGTTGTCGCGCGAGAAGGCGTACACGCATTGCTCAAAGTCCGAGTAAAACGCCTCGCGGTTTTTCGCGTTTACAAACAGGTTGGCGTACACGCTCTGCGGTGTCATGGTAAAAGACACCGTGCCGCCTTCGGGCAAAAGGTCGGCGTAGCGGTTCAGCGTTTCCGTGAGCGATATCACGGCGTCGCGCCCATAGCGCTGCAGCGTGGAGGTATGGCCGCCGGTTTGCATATATACCCCCATCACAGACGGGAAGTCTTCCGCCCTCGGCGCGGGTTTTTCCGGGATTATCACCTGCCGCCCCGGTTCGGGCGACGGCGAGGGCGAGGCGGAAGGTTCCCGTGGTGGCGAGGGCGACGGCGAGGGCGACGGCGAGGGCGAAGGCGGCGGGGACGGCGGAGGGACGTTGCTTTCCGAGGGCAAAGGCGGGTAATCGCTTGTGAGCGGGTCGCTTACGGGCCGGGCCACGGCCAAGTAATCGGCGTAAGACGCGAAACCCGTCCTGTCGCGCAACGCTTGGATGAAACGCACCACGGCGGCGCGGCGGGGAAAGCTGTCTTGCAAATACAGCTCCATGTCGTCCATATACGCCCCGCTGCCCACAGTACCCGGCAGAGCCTGCGGCATAGGGGCGAGTAGCCGGTTTTCCTGCTCGGAAAACACGCCCCCGCGCTCGGCAAACACCGCCATATACACACCGGCGGCGGCGGCGGAGCCGAGCCACAGCAGCAGACAGATTATTTGAGCGGCCTTTCGCATGGCGCCACCTCCGAGAATATCGGTTGAAACAGAGCGGGGCGTTTGTCTGCGGTTACACGGCCCCCGCGTCTTTCAGAATAGCCGCGATACGCGTAAACTTCCTGCTCTCGGCGTGGGCGAGCGGGGTCACGCCTTCTTTGTCGGGCAGATTCACGTCCGCCCCCGCGGCCACGAGCAAGCGCACAATTTCGGTGTGGCGCGCGTCGCCGCCGCCCAAGATAATGGCTTCAAGCAGCGCCGTCCAGCCAATCCTGTTGACATGGTTCACGCGAACGTCTGTGGCAAGGAGTTCTCTCACCACGTCCACATGACCCCTGTCGGAAGCCCTGATTAAACCCGTGCCGTTGTCGCTGTCCGTGCTGTTCACGTCCGCCCCCGCGGCAATAGCCTTTTTCAGCAGCTCCGTGCGGTCGTCCGCGCCCATTGCGGCAATCAGAAACGCGCTTTGTATGCTGTCGTCTTTCATGTTCACGTCCGCCCCCGCAGCCACGAGCAGGTCAAATACCTCCGCGCGGTTGTTGTAGGCGGCCGCCACCAAAGCGCACCTGCCATGTTCGTCTTGGGTATGGATATACGCGCCCTCCTCCAAAAGCCTCTTCACGGTGTCCGTGTCGCCGTCGCCCGCGGCGCTTATCATGCGCCGGCCAAGGGCTCTCGCCTCCGGGGCGCAAACCGCGCTTTCCCGCGTTGCCATAATGAATCCCTCCGTCAATATGGTTTATTCAGAAACGGAAATACAGAAACGGGTTGAAGCTCTGCCCCACCAAGAACAGGAAAGAGAGCGCAAACAGCAGACTCATGAACACCGGGCGCAAGCACGAAACCGCCCTCGCGCGCGCGAGCGGCTTTGCCCACGGCAGGCAGCACAGCGCCGCCGCGCACATGAGCAGGGCATTTTCTTTCAGCACATACACGGCGGCGGGGTCCGCGAAGCCGCCGCCGGAGAGCCCCAGCATGGCGGCGATATGGCCTACGCCCGCCGGGAGGCTCTCGTAATAGAACAGCGCCCAGCCAAACAGCACGAATACCATCGTGACCGCCACGCGCAGGGGTTTTGGCACGGGCAGGCGGATATGGCGCGCGGCAAAGCGCTCCGCCATGAGCAACAAGCCGTAATACGCGCCCCAGGCGACGAAGTTCCACGAAGCGCCGTGCCATAAGCCCGTGAGCAGCCACACGGCCATTACGTTGAACACCCACCGCCGCGCGGGCACCCTGTTGCCGCCGAGGGGTATATAGACATAGTCGCGGAAGAACGCGCCCAGCGACATATGCCACCTGCGCCAGAACTCCGTGACGCTCGCGGATATATAGGGGTAATTGAAGTTTTCGGGATACTTGAACCCAAACATCCGCCCCATGCCGATACCCATGTCGGAATAGCCGGAAAAGTCGAAATATATCTGAAACGCGAAGAGGAGCATGAGCAGCCAGCTGCCCGCCACGCTCAGCGCCTGCTCCCCGCCGGAGGCGGGCAGCGCGGCAATGGCCTCCGCGCACAGGTTGGCTATGAGCACTTTTTTGGATAAGCCCACAATGAGGCGGCAAAAGCCGCGGTAGGCGTCGTCTGCGGATACGGCGCGGTTTGTGAGCTTTTCCGCCACATCCGCGTAGCGCACAATCGGCCCGGCTATCATCTGCGGGAAACAGGCGATATATAGAAGGGCGAGCAGCGGGTTGCTTTGGGCGCGGCACTTGCCTTTGTATACGTCCGCGGTGTATGTGATGGCCTGAAATGTGTAAAAGCTGATGCCGAGCGGCAGCCGGAGCGGTTCCATGACCCGCCCGCCGCCTATGAGCGCGGACAGCGAATTGACGGCAAAGGCGGTGTATTTGAAGTAGACAAGGAAGGCGAGGCTTGCCGCCACGGCGAGAAAGAGCGCGAACCTGCGTTTGCGCGGCGACGCGATGCGCGTCAACAAGAGGGCGCAAGCGTAGTTGAGCCCCGTGGTAAACAGCATGCCCAAGAGCCATATCGGCTCGCCCCACGCGTAAAACACCAACGAAAACACGAGCAGCACGGCGTTGCGCGCCCGCAGGGAACGGAACGCCGTGTGCAGGACGATAACGGACGGCAGGAAGAAACACAAAAACGTGAGCGACGAGAATACCATCTGTTCTGCCCTTCCTCACAGCAAGAAGCGGCGAATATCCCGCCGCTTCCCGCCCCCGCCCGCCCTCGGCGAAAACCGCCGCGGATACGGCGCGGTTTGTGTCTGTCTGGCGGAGAAGCGGGGATTTGAACCCCGGCGCCGGTTTCCCGGCCTACGCCCTTAGCAGGGGCGCCTCTTCGGCCACTTGAGTACTTCTCCGTGCCGAATATGGAAAGATTATACGTTATTCCCCGCGCCGTGTCAACAAGCGAAAAGGGTTATTACTTCGGAACCCAAACTCCACAATTAAGCCCAACGCTTTTCCCGCCCCTGATTACGGGCTTTTTGCCTATGCCGTTCCGCTTTCCGCCGCGCCCTCAGAGCAGCTTCGCGCTGCGGGCGGCGGCTTGGTGGGTGATGGTGAGGAGGCTTTGCGCGAGCAGGGGGTATTCGCCGCGCAGGGAGTCGTCGGAGAGCGAGGGGAGCGAGAGCGGCTCTTTTGAGGAAAGCAGAGCCTTGATGCGCGCCTCGCTCACGGCCATATCCGCGTTGGCGGCCTCGGAGAAGGATTCGGCGGGCACGGGGAAGTATTTGTTCGCGCCGCTTCCGGCGGCGGAGTAGAGGTAGCGGAATATCTTATACAAAGCCGTGCCCACATAGGCGGAGACCGCCGAGGTGAGGGCGGTGTCGCCGGAGCGGCCGAGCAGGTCGAATATGAGCCCGGTGGCGTTTACGAGCAGCTTCTTTCCGAGGAGCGAGGACGCAGACACGCCGCCGAGCCTGTTGTCTTTGTCCCCGGCCGCGTCGTGGAGCTCCTCCGCCTGCACGGCCGCGCCGTCGCGCAGCATGGTGCGCCCGAGCAGGTAGTCCGCCGACACGCGGTAGAAGTCGCCCGCGCGCACCAAGAATGCGAGACCCGGCTCGCGCGCGCCCGTCTCGTAGTGCGACAGCAGCGCCTGCGATATACCCAACTCCGCCGCCGCCGTCTTCTGGCTGAGGCCCGCCTCGCGGCGCAGCAGCGACATTGTGCGGCTGAAATCCGTGGCTGTGGACACGCGCAAACCACCCCTTGACAGCAGTAACCTGATAACAGCGAGTTATAATTTTAACACAGTCCGCCGCTGTAATCAAGAGCGGGTTTCGGCGTTTTTCCGCGCGCGGCGGCGCGGCCATGAGGGGCGGCCGGCGGATTCAAGCATTCCCGCGGCGTTTCTCTCAACGCCCTCCATCCGTGTGGATACCAATCCTAAAAATGTTAGAAAAAAACGGGAAGGCCGGGAGGAAAAACGCGCGCGCGTGAAAGAGAGCACATGGTAAACCATACGCAAGGCGTGTGTCGGGTTACGCCCCGCTCCCCTAAAGTCCCCCGTCTCTTTGCCGATATTACTTACAGCGAAAGGATTCCCGCGCCGGTCGCGCGCGGCGTTTGGGGCGGGACGCACGGAGGTGGCGACTGTGAATATTGTTTCAATAAACGCGGATAAAGCGGCCGTTCCGACTCTGCGGGAGGTAACGGCACAACGCGCGGACGATGCCGGGCAGCCGGGGGCGCCTGTCGCGGACGCGGCGGGGGAAGATACCGTGGTCATATCCGCCGAGGCAAAGCGGATGTCCGGCGAGCTGCGGAGCGGTTTGGACGAACTGCGCGAGAAGTATCTGACGCTTTCCGAGGATTTGCGGCGCGCGCGCGAGGCGGGCGAGGGCATGGCCGAGATGATGAAGGAAAAAATCAGGTGCTTGCAGATAGCCATGCGGATTATGTCCGGCCACAAGGTGCCCGCGGAAGACCACCATTACTTGGCGGAGAAAGACCCGGAGCTGTATGGCAAGGCGATGGCCATGCGAATTGAAAGAGCCGAGCCAAAGGAGTATGAGCGCCTTTCCGAAGACGAGGAAAACGAAGGGGGTGTTGAGGGGGGCGAGCCGACGCGGGAGACCCCCGCCGAACCCGTGAACGCGGTCGGGGAGACCGCGCCGGGCGAAGGGGAGGACATCGGCGCGGAATAAGCCAATAAGGGCGGGCGGCAACCATACGCGCCCTCGCGCGAAAACCGCTTGACAATCTTCCCCGTGTATGATATTCTCGCGCAATAACCCGCCTAAGGCGGCGTTTGTTTTTCTGTTGAAGCGAACTTGCAGAAATCCTTATCTTGTGCTATGTTGACAAAGGAGAAAAGGAAATCAAGAAGTTGGCTGACGATATGATAGCCAACACGCGGAAATTCCTGCCGGAAAGGTGGTAAAATGTTCAATCCCTTCAAGAAAAAAGAAGCTGAAAACCCCGCCTCACACCACAACCCCGATGAAGTCTGTATCACTTGCCGGCATGTTTTAGAGGAAGACAAGCCCATTTTGTACATTCATTTGGACGAAGCATGTTACTCGTTTTTATGTGGCGCGGAGGGGCATGACGATTCCGAAGCGCGGGTGGTGGGGATAGGTGCTATCGTAGAGATAGATAAAAAACCGCCCAAGCCTGCCTTTGGAATTGGGGCAAGAACCAATCAGGGCAGACGGCAAGAGCGAATGGGGCTTGGCACTCAAAAAATAAGAAATGCCCCACAGGGTAAATTAAAAGGTCAAAGCCACAAAGAAGGCAAGCAAAAACCCCTGTAACCGTGAAGTTACAGGGGTTTGCTCTGGTCGAGGCGACAGGATTTGAACCTGCGGCCTCTGCGTCCCGAACGCAGCGCTCTACCAAACTGAGCCACGCCTCGACATCCACGAGAGCGATTATACGCCCTGTTCGCGCGATTGTCAAGCCCGCCTTCGCCGTTTTGGCTTTTTGCCGCCTTGCCCAAAAGGCGCGTTCCCCGTCCCCGTTGCGGAGTTGCGGCGGGCGGTTGAGGACAACCGCCCCTACGCGGACGGGGGCGAGAGAGACAGGGGGGCGAAGCCCCTTGACCTTGCCCGGAAGGCGCGTTCTCCCGTCCGTTGCGGGGGCGCGGGCGAAGCCATAAACCGGGCGGGCGGGCGGGAATGGGATTGACTTATTGCCCGCGCTGTGACATAAACCTTATGGGCGTTGCCATAACGGTAGGCGGTTAGCCGATATTCCCCCGGAGTGTTCCCACGAAGGGAGGTGAGGCTCACGACTTTTTATGAGGTTCTTTCCCTGCTTCTGTCTGCTATCTCGGTTTATATAGCGTGGAGGTCTTGGAAAGGCAATAAGAAGTGACCGCCCCTAGTCGAGGTACGCGGTCACTTCCGCAAATCTTAGGCTAACCGCTTATCGGTAGCGCCCTTTGTATGCTTATTCTATCACGGGGCGAGGAGGTTGTCAAGGGGTTTTGGCGGGAGTTTTTAGTAGACGGGGGGCGGGGTTACAGGGTCACCCACAAAGCGGGGCGGAGGCCGTAGAAGGAGTCGTGCACGTTGCCGCCGTAGACGGCCACGTTGCCGTCGTCGATGACAAAGGCGGCGTTGTACGCGTCGTTGCCGGGGGAACGCAGCCACCAGACCCAAGCCGTGCCTGCGGGGTAGCGTGATTCGTAGCCGGGTAGCGCCTTTGCTGTATACGCAATCCGCGCGCTGTTGTAGCGGTCGTCTATCGTGTGTGCACCCGCCGGCCTATTCGCCAACTGCCCGCTGTCACCGAAGTATTTGACCACTTCCTCAAGGGAAAGCAGGAAGATTTTGTCCGTAGTGTCCGCTCCGCCTTTGGGGACGTAATCGGGCCGTTCTGTTAATGTTTGCTCATAGTGCCATTGGTTGTTCTTGTTCACATTGAGCGTCTCAACAATCCGCGCCCTGTCCGCTGCGGAAAAACTCTCGTAGAACTCCCCGTTGAGGTAGGCGCGAAGGCCGCAGTCCGCCCATGTGATGTCTTCCCATTCGCTGTGATAAGGCCTAAAATCTATGATTTTGTCCGTTATAATCAGCGCTCTGCCGTTTTCCACGGTGAGCACGCGCCACTCGTACGCGCCGAAGGTGATGATGTCGCCCACGGATGGGGACGGATTTCTTGAGGGCGACGGACTTGGTGAGGGGGATGGATTTGATGACGGAGAGGGAGACGTGGACGGCGTATCGTCTAAGCTCACCCACAAAGCGGGGCGGAGGCCAAAAAAGTCGATGTAGACGGAGCTGCCGCTGACGTACACAACGCCGTCGTCGCCGACATCGGCGGCGCCGCTCGCTTGGCGGCCGGGGGAACGTAGCCACCAGGACAAAGCCGTGCCTGCTGCGAGGCCGCCCCATAAGGAGGAAGTATACGCCTTTGCCGTATATGCAATCCTCGCGCCGTTGTATTGGTCGTCTATGTACCGTGCGTCGTTCGGATTGCCGTTTGCCAACTGCCCGCTGTCGCCGAAGTATTTGACAACTTCCTCAAGGGACAGCAGGAAGATTTTGTCCGTGGTGTCCGCTCCGCCGGATGTACCGAACCATTGGTTGTCCTTGTTCACATTGAAAGTTTCCGCAATCCTCGCCCTGTCCGCAGCCGAGAAGCTGTTGTAGAACTCCCCGTTGAGGTAGGCGCGCAGGTCGCAGTCAGCCCAGGTGATGCTTGTGTTTGTATTGTGGTAAGTCCTAATGTTTATGATTTTGTCCGTTATGATGAGCGCCTTGCCGTTTTCCACGGCAAGCACACGCCATTCGTAGTCGCCGAAGGTGATGATGTCGCCGATTTGTACGGCGGGCGAGGGTGACGGCGAGGGGGTGCGGTCAGAGGAGCGGGGGGCGGAAGGGGTGTCGGCCGCCAGGGCTTCAAGGGCATCCCCGACGGAAAGGTAGCAGAGGCCGACGAAGGCAAGGAGCGATATTAACAGCAATATATTGGCCGTAAGACCGCCGATGCGCCAAGCCTTGGTGGCTTTCTCGCTCGGCGGCGCGGGCGGGCGCTTTACCGCTATTTTGATGATAAAGAAAGCCGCCAGCAGAATAATGCCCGCCCCGAAAGAGATAAAGCCGGGGAGCAGCAAGAGACGCGGGGCACCGGGAACCATTCTGACGTACAGCGCCGCATCACCGAGCAGCCTTGCCGCCGGCCCGGCGAGCAAAGCGCCGACCATAAAGACCAAACCCACCGCGATAGGCGGTATTGAAGCGGAAAGGCAAGCGTACCTTATTCTCTTCCTGTGCAATAACAGCGTATTGAGCAAAAAGAGCGCGCACAGCACGCAGGAGATAACTATGGGGTAAGCGGAAAAGAGAACCTGCGGCAAAGCCAAGTACGCTCCCGCGTTGCCTGACCCCGCGAGCTCAAAGACACCGCCGAGCGAATAGTCGCGCAGATTGGTATCCTCGGTGAGTATTCGCTCGACCTCATCGAAGTCTGAGCTCGTTAATCTGTAACCAAACTCTGCCTCTATGTCTTTGTTCACACTCCGCAGGAAGCTCACAATCTCTTTGGGTTTAGGGTAGTAGGCAGTATTCCCCTCTGCGGCGGCTTCGGCGTAGCGCGCGAGCACTATGCCGATTTGCGATGAAACTTCCTCGCGCCGCAGAAAGTCTCTTATATTGTATTTGTCCACCGCCACATCAGCATAAACCCACGAATTGATGTCGTCAATCATCTCATCGTTTAGCACAATGTCCGATACCACGCGTGAGAGGTCCACCGCGCCGATGATTCTCGATATATTTGCGGGACGCGTCACAGAGAGTGCCGCAGTCAGCGTTACAGAGGCAAAGCCAATGATACACAGCAACACGGTAAGCGCAAGTCTGCCAACTGCGGCACCTCTGCTTGGCTTTTCCTGCGCGGGCATTGGCCTTTCCGGCGTATCCGGGGTGGGTGCCGCAGCTGATGAAGGGCGCGTTTCCTGTGCCGGAACAGGCGAAATGAAGTTATCGGGTTCATGTATCGCTGGGGCGGGCGGTTCGGGCGACGTCGCCGGCGCGGCGGGCTCGGCAAGTTGCGGGAGCTCAGAACCGCAGGCGGCGCAAAATAAGGCTCCCTCGTAGTTTTCGTAACCGCATTGTGCGCATTTCATAGGCTTAACGACTCCTTTTTGCGTCAATGTATTGCCGGGCAAAACAGGCGACAGAAACTCCGCCATGCCGCGCACCGCCCTGAAAACTGTTTACGGTCGTTTTCCGGCCTTTCCGTTCTCATAGCAGCGGTTTGTCGCGAGGGTAACGGCTTCGCGGTGGCGGTAAGCCGGGGTTACGGCGTTATCCACATGGCGGGGCGGAGGCCAACTTCGGAGACGTTCACGCGGCCGCCGTTGACGGTCACGGCACCGTCGTAGTAGACCAGGGCGGCGTAGTCCGTGCCGTCGCCGGGGGAACGCAGCCACCAGAACCAAGCCGTGCCCGCAGGGTAGATTGACTCATGGCCGGGTACCGCTCTTGCAGTGCGCGCAACCCTCGCGCCGTTGTATTCGTCGGTTATGTTGTAAGCGTCGTCCCAAGGCCTGTTTTCAAGCTGTCCGCTGTCGCCGAAGTATTTGACCGCCTCCTCCAAGGAAAGCAGGAAGATTTTGT
>JAIRWH010000005.1 GCA_031253545.1 Oscillospiraceae bacterium | reverse complement strand
CCGAGGCAGAAATATACGCGGCAGCCTTGTATCTCCCTGTCGCCGAACTTCACGGTGACGTTTGAGATATACCGCAGTTGCAGTTGTAACCCCTCGGAGGCCGTGGAAACCCCGCCCGTATGCGTGGGGCAACTTTGCAGGAAGTCGGGGGTATAGCCGAGTATTCTCAGGCTGTCGTGGCTTAGTGTCGTGAAGTCGGAGCCGGAGTCTAACTTGAAATATACGGGGCGCAATGACTTTCCGTCGGCGGTGGATACCTTGGCGGCGAGCCATATGCGACCCAAACCGCTTGGCTCAAAAGGGATGACTATTGGCTGCATATGGCGAAGCTCCCTATTTGCGGTGTGTCGTCGTAACCCTCCATCACCATGATGTCGCCCATTTCGCCTCCGTTTTGCAACGCCATAGCCTTGTCGTAAGCCTCGTCTTTGCTTGGCGTCACTAAGAAAATGTCGCCCATAACCTTGTTGTCCGGCTCCCAGCTTGTGTTCACCGCCACAAGCCATTGCTTGGGATACTTCATGGACGCTTCAAGCACCCACATTCTTTCCATGAGCCTTCGCCCCTTTCGCCATATCGTTGCCGTTAGTATAGCATACGGCGCGCGGCGTTGTCAAAGGAAACCGCGGGGAACGGGCGGCGGGCTGTCCTTGAATGTCACGGCGCGGCTTTGGTAGCCTGTTACACGAAAGGCGGGTGTGGACACTTGAATTGGGGGGAAATTAAGAAGCAGACGCTGTATAAGCTGTTTGCGCAGAACAGCGACGGCGGCATTGACGCGGCGAGGGCGAGGGCGTATCTGCCGGCGATGCCGCAGGCGGCTTGCGAAGGGCTGGCGCTGCTGTGCCTGCACGCGAAGGCGCGGCGAGGCCGCCTTACGTTGGACGCGGGTGCCCTGAGCGGCGAGGGCGGCGTGTGCCGCTGCGACTTGGCCGAGGCGGCGGAGGACTTTTTGGCCTTGGAAACCGACGGCGTGTATTTCGACAGCGGCGCGCGGCGCGACCGGGTGAGCGATTACACGCTTGCGGGAGGGCATATGCTGCTTTTGCCCAAGCGGAGCGCGGGCGCGTGGGTTATCTATTACACGGCCGCGCCGCCCGCGGTTACCGAGCGCACGCCGGACGGCGAGGAGCCGCCCCTTGCCCCGGAAGCCGCGGCGCTGCTGCCGCTGTATATGGCCTCGCAGCTGATGAAAGACGACGACGCGGCGCTCGCCTCGCAATATCGCGCGGACTTCGAGCGCGGCATGGAGACCCTGCGCCGCTCCCGCTCCGCCGCCGGGCGCGAGGACGCGGAGTTTTTCTGCGCGTCGGGGTGGTGGTGAGCGTGGCGCGGGGCAAATACAGGCGCTTGCGCCTGAGCGTGGACCGCCTCGGCGGGGTGGATTGCCGCTCCGGCGATGCCGCCGCGCCGTTTCGCTCACCCTGCGCGCGCAACACCGCGCCCGCCGGGGAAGGCGCGGTGCGTAAACGCATGGGCTACGAGGTTACGGAAAGCTACCCCGACCGTATAAACGGCGTGTACTTCCACGGCGGCACAAGGCTTGTACATTCCGGCGACACGCTCTACTGGCGTTGCGACGGGCAGGAGAGAACCTACCGCCCCGTGGCGGACGCCCCCTCGCAGGCGCGGGCGCTGGGCGGTGTGCTGTGCGTGGCGGACGGGCTTGCGCTGCTGCTCTTCGACGGCTCAGAGGTCACGCGCGCCTGCGACGCGGCTTATATCCCCACGCTCATGGTGTCGCGTTCGCCGCAGGGGGGCGGCGCGCCCTTGGAGCCGCTCAACCTGCTCACGGGCGCGTGGCGCGAACAGTTCGCGGGCAACGGCACGGATACGGTCTACCGCCTGTCCGCGCGGGGGCTTTCGCCCCGGCCGTGCGAAGTAAAGCTGCTGACCCCGTCGGGCGATTGGACGGGCCTTGCCGAGGGCGCGGGGTTTTCCGTGGAGCGCGACGAGGGCACGGTGACGTTCGCGAGCGCGCCGCCGCCCCCGCCCGTCGGCGGCATGGACAATGTAATCATCACGGCGCACAGGGAAAGGCCGGAGGACCTGCGCAAAATCCAAGGCTGCACCATAGCGGAGCTATACGGGGTGGGCGGCGCGCCGGACAGGCTCTTCCTCTCCGGCAACCCCGAGTGCCCCCATTTGGACTTCCATTCGCAGCTGAACAACCCGCGCTACTTCGGCGACACGTGGTATTCGGACTTAGGCGAAGACGGCTGCCGCGTGACGGGTTACAGCGTGCTGCACAACGCGCTTGCCACGCATAAGCTCTCGCCGGAGGGGCAAGGCTCGATTGTTGTGCGCGAGGGGAGGGCGGCGTCGGGCGAGGCGCTCTTTCCCGCCGTAAACACACTGCGCGGCGAGGCGGCCCTCGCGCCCGCCGGGTTTGCCGTATTGGGCGGCGAGGCGTTGTTTCTCACGCGAAAGGGCGTGTGCGCCGTGGCCGTGAGGGAGCTGACGGGCGAGCGTTACACGCGGCTGCGCTCGGAGCGCGTGGCGCCGCTGCTCACGCGCGAGGACGGTATGCGCCACGCGCGCGCCTATGTGCATGAAAACCTCTACCTGCTCGCGCTGAATAACCGCGTGTATCTGCTCGACGGCTCGTCGCCCTCGCGGCAGCCGGGCGAGGGGTACTCGGACTTCCAATACGAGTGCCATGTGTGGGAAGGCCTGCCCGCGGCGTGTTTCTTCGAGGAAGAGGGGCGCTTATGCTTCGGCGCGCCCGACGGGCGGCTGTGCGCGTTTTTCACCGACACGGAAAGCCCCGCCTCGTATTGGGATAACGGCGAGCCGTATGAGGCGTTCCTGGAAACGCCGGAGCTGCCCGCGCGCTCGCGCCCCGCGCGCCGCCGTTTCCGTGGCGGCTGCCTGTTGCTTGGCGTTTCGCCGTGCGCCCGCGTGACGGCGGACGCTCTGCGCGGCGGGGTGTGGGAGCGCGTGTGCGACAGCGGCGCGAGGGCGAAGAGGCAAAACTTCGCGCACACGGACTTTGGCTCTTTCACGTTTGTTTCCGGGCGTTCCGCCGAAACGGTGAGCTTTCCCCTGCGGCAGCCGCGCGGGCGCGGCACAAGGCTGCGCGTTGGCTGCGCGGGCGGCGGCGAGTGCTTCGAGCTGCGCGGCTTCGCGCTCGAATACGACGAATACGACCATATTGTCTGACAGGAAGGAGTGAGGGGTAATGGCGGGATTATCGCGCCTGACCGAAGAGGTTATCGCCGCGAAGGGCGTGTGCGCCGAACCGGATATACTGGGCGGCGGCGCCGAAGAAAACAAGGCCGTGTTTGACAGGCTTGTGCGCGAGGAGGTGGCGCCGCGCCTGAACGCGCTCATTGACGAATGGGAGGCGAGCGCCGGGCAGCCGGGCGCGATGGCGCAGGCCGTGTATGACGCAAGGGGGCTGCGGGAGGATATTTACGACTACGCCCTCCGTGTGGCCGCGGAGGCGGCCGAGGCGGCGCTCTCGCAGTCCGGGCCGCAGGAGCCGGAGTGGCTGCCGCTGCCGCCGGGCGGCGGGGCGAGCGCCGCGCAGGCGGAATATTGCCTGCAAGGCTCGCGCGTGAGCGTGAGGGGCAGGGCGCAGGGTATCACGAGCGCCGCGCTGCCCATCGCCGTTTTGCCCGAAGGAACGCGCCCGAAATACAGGCTCACGCTCGCCGTGAGGCAGCCGCAGGCCGCCGCGCCCGACTATATCCACATACAGCCCGACGGCGAGATAAAAGCCCAAGACGCGCGCGCCGCCGCGGACTACACCTTTGAGGCAAGCTGGGTGGTTAGTGGTTAGTGGTTAGTGGTTAGGAGACGGAAAAATCTATTATGCGAAGCATAACAGCACACCACGTGAGTGGGAATATAGTTGTCAGTTGTTAGTGGTTAGTTGTTAGGAGACGGGGGTTGCGCTTGCGGCGGGTTACAGAGTTATCCACATAGCGGGGCGAACGCCGCCGTTGCCCTCGCCCGTGATTTCGGAGTAGACAACGGTGCCGCCCACCCTGATGCCGCCGTAGTAATCAATAGCGGCGACACAGCGGCCATTGGCACCGGGCGACCGCAACCACCATGTTCCCAAGTTGCCATTGCGGTAAGTCGTCATCCGCGCCTCTTTATATTGGTCGTCTATATTCCATGTCTCATTATATGGGTCATCGTTCGGTCTGTTCGCTAATTGCCCGCTGTCGCCGAAGTATTGCACCACTTCTTCAAGGCTCAGAAGGAAGATGTAGTCGTCGGTGTCGTTGCCGCCGGGTGTGCCGAACCATTGGTTGTCCTTGTTGCTGACCCTCGTCTGCGCTATCCGCGCCCTTTCGCCCCCGCCAAAGCTGTTATAGAACTCGCCGTTGAGGTAGGCGCGCAACAGGCCGGTCTCCCATGTCACGTCAGTAGCCTCCAACCAGTATGCCCTAGTTTCCAAGATATACTCCGAGAGCAGCAGCGCCCTGTCATTTTCCACGTCCAGCACCCGCCACTCGTATCCGCCGAACTCTATGATGTCGCCGACCGCCGCGGTTATAGGGGGCAGTGGGTCAGGTGAGGGCGTGTCGCCGTCGGTGGGCGTGGGGTCGGTGCCGCCCGGCGAGGGTGAGAGAGCGCCCGGCGAAGGCGAGGGGGAAGGCGAGCGGGTTGTCTGCGAAGGCGAAGGCGAACCGCCCGCGCAGGCGGCAAGGCTAATCGCTATTACGAGAGAGAGAGAGAGAGAGAGAGAGAGAGAAGAGCGCGGTTACGTTTTTTGTTCATGGAAATGCACCTCGTTTCTATTATTTCGCAACGGTAACACGGAGAGTATACCACAAAGCGCCGCGCGGCGCAAGGTTAGTTGTCAGTTGTTAGTGGTTAGTGGTTAGTGGTTAGTAGTTAGGGGACGGGGTACGGGAGCGCGGGGGGAGGGGGCGAAGCCCGCACCCCCGTCCACTGACAACTGACAACTGACAACTGACAACTACCACGGCGGGGGGAGGGGGCGAAGCCCGCACCCCCGTCCACTGACAACTGACAACTGACAACTGACAACTACCACGGCGGGG
>JAIRWH010000086.1 GCA_031253545.1 Oscillospiraceae bacterium | reverse complement strand
GGTAAATGAGTGCCTGAAGACGAACATCCTAACCGAATACGAAAGATTCGACAACCTCACCGTTCGTTTACCGTCGTCGGAACAGTTGTTGGCAATGAAGATATTCGCGGCGCGTATGGACGAAGAAAAGCATGATTTTGACCATGCGTTGATGTTGTGCAGAGACTTGGGTATTGACAGCAGGTTACAGATGGAGAGGGTTCTGAAAAAGTACGTCAAAGAAGACGAAATTAAGAAACAGAACAGACAAAAGGGCAGGCATAATTGTGTATACGGTTTCATAGACGAACTTGTCGGCGAGTTGCGACAGCTGAGAAACGCCGAAACCGAAAGAGAAAGCGGGGGCAAGCATGAATATGGTGGCACAGTATCTGAACGAGATACAAAGGGAGACCCGCCAAGCCCTGATGGGTTCGATGCTTCACCTTATCAAGGAATGTGGGGAAAAGGGAGATAAGGCGAAGTGTGATTCGGAGTTCGGCGAATTGACGTTTGACGTGGAGGCGTTGGGTGACGGGCAGCTAAGGAAACTCGCGGTGCTTGCTACGTATGTCGAGTTCAACTACAACAGGTACTTCCATGCCTCGCCCGAATGGACAAAGCACCCGTTGCTTTACTTGGAGGAGCCGCATTTTGGGCGAGGGTATAAGGCCGAGTATTTGTTCACTTGCCCGCAGGAGTGCCTCAACCACAACGTATTCATTGATGTCGGGTCGCTATCTGTGATATGAGGAAGTTATCATTTGTGATAACTTTTGAGAGGAGCGAACAAGGGCGCGTCGCGAGTGGCGTACACCGTAACAAGGCTGCAAAATATATTCAGGAAAAAGGTGTTGACAGGCAAAGTGTATCACGATAAAATAGGCATTGTAAATCTCAGCCGTAAACCGGAGTCGGGGTATAAAAGCCGGTATAGCAAATGAAACGCCCTGCTGTAAAGCGGGGCGTTATCTTGAGGAAGTATCGGCGGTTGCCGGAAAAGAGAGGAGAGGTGGGAGATGGGTAAATACGAGGAAATAGTAGACATGTGGAGGGGGCTGTCCGCGACAGGTGTTGATGTGTTGATGGATAACTTCCGCGTGTTGTTTGCGTATAACTCAAATAAGATAGAAAACAGCGAAACAGAATACCACGACACACGTGAGATATTCGAGAATGGACGGGCGATAGGTTTTACGGGCAATCCTCGGACATTGTTTGAGATAGGTAATCAGAAGTTGTGCTATGAATACCTGAAAAAGAAGTTAGATGTCCGCGAGCCTATCACGGTGGGCCTTGTGCTTGAGGTTCACGGCATATTGACAAGCGGGACATACGACGAACAGAGGTATATTGAGCGCGGCGAGCGTCCGGGAACGTTTAAGAAGCATGATTACGTAACCGGGAAGGCGGAGGTAGGTTCGCAACCGGAAGACGTGGAAAAGGACGTGGCGGAGCTACTGAAAGAGGTTTACGGCAATGAGGACTCCACACCACTATTGGTGGCCGCATATTTCCACCTACGGTTTGAATACATACATCCATTTGCCGACGGTAACGGCCGCGTGGGGCGCACGTTAATGAATTATTACCTTATGACGCATGACCACCCGCCCGTTATAGTGCATGATGAGGATAAGGGGAGATATTACAGGACGCTTGAAAAGTATGATGCCGAAGAAACCATTGACGGTATGTGTGATTTTTTGAGGGAGCAAACAGAAAAGACATGGACGGAGAGGCTTTGGCGTAGCGAAGGAGTAGGCGGCACATCCTCCGGTGCGCCGATGAGTTATTGTGTGGGAGATATGGGGAGTGTTGCGGGGACAATAAGAAGGAGGTAGGGCAAGGTTTTCTGCCCGTGCCCCAAATCCTTGCGGTCACGGTGTTTGAGGCTGTATGAAGGCGAAAAAAGGGCGTTTTCGGGGTTTTCCGCCCGTGCCCTCAAATTGTGGTCCGCCACATCGTGAATGAGACAGATAACGGGACGCCGGCGGGCGTCTTTTCTTTTGGCGGTGAGTGTGAGGTGTTGGAGGTTGCCGGGCGGCGAGGCGGTGATGTAACATAACTGTAATATAAATTGGGGTTGACAGGGACAAGGAAGTGGAATACAATAAAGAGGAAGTAAACTACACTTGTACGGAAAGGTTGGAGAGGTACGTGGTTAATAGGGTTAAAGAGTTTCGGATTAAAAGGGGTATAACGCAGGATGCGCTTGCCGCCGCCGTTAAAACAACGAAGCGGACAATTTTCGCCATTGAACGAGGCGCGGACGTCCACCTCTCGTTGGCGCGTAAGCTGGCGCAGTTCTTTGAGTGCAGACTGGACGATTTATATGGGGACGAAGCAGGACAGGAAAGACGAGTGTGGGCGGAAAATGTGAGGAGTATTGAGTTCGTGTCGCGGTGCGGAAAGATGGTGGCGCTGTATAACGTCACCAAGACAACCGAGGAGGAGGCAAGGCAAGCAATTAAGGCAATTGAAGAGTCGCCGTTCGTGGCGATAATGAGCAAGGCACAGTACGAGGATATTTTCGGCTAAAACCCTTCGGGGATTAGCTCGGCGCGACGGCACGAGGGGCTTTATCCTTTCACCCTTGTGTCCGTCCCGCCGGATATAACAGACTGTCGGAGGTTCCGGCGGCGTTGGCTGCCGACTATGGGAAACATATTGATAAAAGGGAGTTGACAGATGATGAGAATAGCGTTTTTCAACAACAAAGGCGGGGTCGGGAAGTCCACGGCGGTTATCAATGTGGCACACCGACTGAGCAAGCTCGGAAAACAGGTACTGGTCTGTGATTGTGACGACCAGCGGAATACGTTCGAGTTCTTCCGCAACGGAACGGGGGATGACGGAGTGTAATGCGGTGTTGGCGATACTTTACTGCAACAACAACCAAATCATTGCGCTTGACGTGAGCCATAATGCGGCGCTAACACACCTTTGTTGTTACAATAACCGTCTCGCCGAGTTCGACGTGAGCAGGAATACGGCGTTGGCGTGGCTTTGGTGCTACGGCAACCAACTCACCGCGCTTGACGTAACCGGTGCCACCGCGCTGAGGAGGCTTAGCTGCGGCGGCAACCGGCTCACCACGCTTGACGTGAGCCACAATACGGCGCTGACGGGGCTTGACTGCGGCGCCGGTGTGGATGTGGTGCGTGGCGACGCGCAGGCGCGGTCGGCGGCGAGGAGGAGATGAGGGGTTTCCCGGATTATGAAGAGGTTGACAATAAGTAGGACATATAGTATTATTGAGAAAGAGAAAAAGAAAGGTGATTGCTGTGTTATGAAAGACGTTATGAATCCGGAGAATTACGAAGGAATGTCATTCCTTTCGGAGGACATGAGGGAATATTGTCGGTTATACGAATTGTGTAAGATGGAGGATAGTCAAGAGAACAGGTTTGCCTTAGAGCGGCAGTGGGAGACGCTGTATTTTTGTGTTAAGCATAGGTTGTTGGAGGGTTATATTACACAGGAGGTGGCGAATGAGATAAGAGAAAGGATGGACGAGATGTGTTATGATTGATTTTGATAAAGGTGTCCAGAAGTTGAGCGGATACGGAGGTTCGGAAGCAAAGACGGCGGTATTGTACGGCGGCGCTATGTATATGGTAAAATATCCGGACCCCGTGAGGGAAAAAAACAATCAGCTGAGCTATATGAACAATCAGTATTCGGAATATATTGGTTGTCATATAGCTAATGCTTGTGGCATCAAGGCTCAGGAAACAGTATTGGGATATATGACGAGTGTTGGTGGGATTCGGAAAATAGTTGTCGGATGTAAGGATTTTACGGAAGATGAAGGGGTGCTGTACGAGTTTTCGAGAATTGCAAAACAGACAAAAGAAGGAAAAAGGGAGGAATTGACGATTGAATATGTTAAGGAAGTAGTTGAAGCGCATCCTTTGATAACAGACAAAGACGAGGTTATGTGCGGGTTTTGGGATATGTATGTTATTGATGCGTTGATTGGAAATAAGGACAGGCATTTGGATAATTGGGGGTTGGTTGAGAATGGCGGGAAGCTGAGGTTTGCGCCTATATATGATTGCGGGTCTTCGTTGGCGGCTTTGATGAGTGACGATAAAATGAGGAATGTAATGCAGGACATGACGGAGTTCAGGAATTGTGAGTATAATGTGTATTCGTGTTATAAGTATGGCGGAAAGAAGATGTTTTACCATGAGATATTCAGGAATCCGAGTTGTGAGCTTGGAGCGGCGATAAAGAGAGTTGTTCCGCGCGTTGATATGAATGCGATAGGCGAGCTTATTGGTAAAACGGAAGAAATTGCTGAGACAAGGAAAGAGTATCTCAAGAGGGCGGTGAACATGAGGTATGAGGAGATACTGTTGTCGGCCCTGAAAAGACAAAATAGGCAAGGGAATGGTGACGATGGCGGGCAAGGAAGCCGGGGGTTGTTGAAAAGGAGATAGTCGAGATTGAGCGATGCAATCACCCTGTGGGAAGCCCCGCAGGGTGATTTGTTTGGCGGACGTAGCCAAAACGGGAATAAGTTATCATTCGTGATAACATTCCAAATATTTTATGAAGGAGAGCGATTCAAATGAAGGCAAACAAGAGAAAGCAGGAAGCGGTCGTAGCGCAGGAAGGAGTCGGTAAGGCGAGGTGGGCGATGAGGGTTACGGCAATCATTATGGTTGCCCTTATCGCGGGGACGTTGTTTGCGCCGTTGGCAGGGGCTGTGAGTCCAAGCGTTGATGCGGAGAATGTATTCAACAACGTCGTGGGGTTTTTTGTCACGTGGATTATGCGGATAGGGTTGCTTGTGGCGTTTGTCGGCGGGATAATGTTCGCGCTCGCCATTCATTGCAAACTATCTCAGCAATTTCCGCAACGCCGAGAAAAACATCCACGAGTATACCGACAACATGGTGAGGTATCTGCGCCTCACTCGGTATATCTACATTCGCGGCGGCGGGTATTATATTGACCTTGAGCCTCGCCGTATGATTGAGACTGGCGCTCTCTTAGAGCATGACAATGCTTCGGCCATTGTGTTTGAAACTGCCGCGGATTACACGCGTTACATTAGTGATTACAATGCTTATACCTTACCATTTGAAACGCCATTAAAACTTCGTGAAATTGCGAGTAAAATTATCGCCGAGAATACGGAGTTAGCCCACGTGTTAAACCTTCCGTTTGAGGCTATACCTGTACCAAACAACATAGATAAGTTAAAGGCTCATATAACCGAACTTCGCGAAAACCGCAATTATTTACAAGGCTTGGCTCTGAAACAAAATTATCAAGCTATCGAGAAGATTGACGAAGCGATAGATGGTTTGACCTCTACGCTCACAAAGAAAACGCCGATTGGGAGTAAACCCTCTGTGGAGCTTGAAAAATGGATGAACATCGCATTAAATATTCTCAACGACGCAATACACATCAAGCCTAAGGTGTTCGGCGGGTTCAAAGTCCCGTTCGGCAAGTCCAAGAAGGTGCAGGGCGCCCGCATAGTCCCGCACTGGAACAACCTGGTCATCGAGGTGATATACCGCGCGGAAGTACCCGACCTCATCCCCGACAACGGCCGCTACATGAGCTTGGATCTGGGCATGGACAACTTCGCAGCCATAACCTCCAACGTGACCGGTTTCCGGGCGCTGGCGTTGAATGGCAAGGGTCTGAAGTCCATGAACCTGCTCTACAACAAGCGGCGGGCGCACTACTCCGAGATAGCCGACAGGCTGGGGCAGGGTAAGTGGACGGCGACGTTGCAAGGGCTGGCGGAAAAACGCAACAGGCAAGTCCTCGACTTCATGCACAAATATTACCCGTATAGATAACGCTTTTAACGGTTTCGAGAAAGGGATAACGGAACAGAAACAAATGCTTGAAGAAATCAAGAAAAACATAGCAATCACCGAAAAACAACTTCTCATTCCGTTTGATCGAGAAGATGAACTCAACCAAAAAGAAGCAAGGCTTGCGGAACTTAACGCGAAACTTAATCTGGACAAAAAAGACGAAGCGCCCGTCCTCGATGAAAATGAGGAAAAGAAAGAAAAAGAGGCGGAAACCGAAAACGAGCCGGAAAATGGCGAGGAACAAGAAGACGAATCAGCCTATGAGAGATGACTTGTCAAGCCCCCTAAAGTCCATTTTGGAGAGAAACGGGAAACCCCGTTTCTCTCCAAAACTGTTACAAATTTCAATATTACCGAAAAATACCGCATATTTCCCGCAGAATACAGCCGAAAACCCCGTGCCAATTTTGTGCATATAAGATGCCAAATTTCTGCACTTGTAATGCCAAGTGACCCGTGTTATACTGTTCATAATGGAAAAATAGCGTAACGGCAAAGGGGAGGCAATTCGATGGACAGTATGGGAATAAAACCATATACCCTCATGCACCAAAACACACGGGTTGCCGATATAGAAATCGACTATGATACTTTTTCCATAACAAAAATAAAAGCCATCCACTCGCCGGAGCATATACCGGTCGGCGTACAACCTACCGACCGCGCCGCGCTCAACAACTGGATTAAAAACCGCTCGATTCCCGATAGCCGCATAAGCATAAAAGACGCTTTGCCGAAACTGGGGGTGCATTCAACGGAACAATTACCGATGAAAAGCCTTTGCCTGTCGTTTTCAGACCAGTACTGGATACGCCCCGGAAACTCCGACATATCATGGGGCGCAGTAAATTTCTTTGCCAATTCATTCTCTTACGACATCGGAAATATATTGTTCGCCGAAAATGAGCCAACGGAAGAGGATAATTATTTTTCTCCCGATAATACATCGGATGGCCAACTGAAAAAGAGATGGAGGGTTATCGAAAACAAATATTGCCTTGTTAAAGGCGGCAATAATCCGTTCCAACAGGAACCATATAATGAAATCCTCGCGACGTTAATCATGTCGCGCCTGGGTGTTCCCCACGTACCATATACGCTAATATCGGACACAGAGGATTATCCGTATTCGGTATGCGAAAATTTTTTGACGGCAAATACCGAGCTTGTTACCGCATACCAAATTACGCGAACCCAAAAACAAGCGAACCACATATCGCTTTACAAACATTTCCTTAATTGTTGTGAAACCCTTCGTATCCCTTCCGCCGAAAAAAGCATTGGCATGATGCTTGTGTTGGACTACATCATTGCCAATGAAGACAGGCATTTGGGCAATTTCGGGGCGGTAAGGAATGCGGAAACCTTAGAATATATCGGCATAGCCCCAATCTACGACAGCGGCACATCAATGTGGTGTTCACAATCAACTATGATGATACGGCCCTCTTCCGTAAAAACACCATGCAAGCCTTTTGAATCCACGCACGAAAAACAAATTAAATTAGCGCAACCATTCGATTGGCTCGACATATCCGCGTTAAAAAACGTAAGCGAAGAATGGCGCAATATCATAAAGCATTCCCGGTTTCTCGACAAAGCCCGTTGCGACACACTGTGTTCCGCGTTGGACAGGAGGATTAAACTGCTTTCGGAAACAATATACAGCCAAAACCCTTCCCATATACGGACAGGCCCGGATTACGGAACAGAGCGTTAGCCGAATCAACTATTGATACCTGTGGATTATTTCCACAGGCATTATTATGTTGAAAAAACAAAAGGAGGGCATTATGAAACAGACCCAAAAGAAAAGGGATTTCTTGAACGGCATCAACTTCCGCCCACTGTATGACTACACGGAAAAAATATTCGGCAATATCAATATTTCATTTGAAACGGAAATCATGGAACACAGCTTAGACGGCGATTTCGGCGAGTATCTCAGCAAAAGATACGGACTCGGATTACGAGCCACAACAACAACAGGCAACATAAAAACAGAAATCGGGGCTTTTGGCAAATTAACGGAATATATCGCGATAGAGGCGGAGGGGTTTCCCGTTGAGATAAACGGCACACTTTCTTATTCCACCACCGCCGAACTGTACTATGTCTTGCTAAACGGCTATTCCTACAACATCGCGCTATTCAGGGCGCGTTATGAAAACGGCAAATGGGAATTCACGGACATTTATAACAAGCCCGTTTTTGACAATACACAGGAGGACGCACAGGAGGACGAAGATGAAATTTGTCGTTGACGGCGAGCCAACGGGGAAGGGGAGACCTCGGTTTTCAAGACACAGCAATTACGTGATTACCTATACTGATGGAAAAACCGCAATGAGCGAAAACATAATCCGCATAGAATACATAAGACAATGCGGAAATATAAAACACGAAACCGGGGCGTTATCAATAAGCGTCATCGCATACTGCGGCATTCCCTCACAAAAAAACAAAAAGACAAAAGCGGCGATGGAAAGCGGGGAAATACGACCCACAAAGAAACCCGACGCCTCGAATATACTGAAACTTATCGAAGATGCCCTAAATGGGGTTGCGTACCGCGACGACTCCCAGATTACGGACGCAAGGATAGAAAAGTATTATTCCATAAAACCAAGGCTTGAAATCCAAATAGAAAGTCTCGGCGTAAATCTTCATTAAAACGAGTGGAGGGAGAAAAATTATGGCAAGGAGCGGTGTTCCACAGATAAGCAACATTGAGAATGCGGTGAGGGTATACTACTTGTACCCGGAGATAGGGAACAAAGAAATTGCCGAGATATTTGGCGACAGACATTCGTCGTGTAAGATTGCAGCTCTCAAACAGATGGTAAGAGAGGAAATGATTAACAGAAATGTACGTTCCTTTGGAATACATACGGTCAATACAGGCATAGCTTATGAGGTGTGGGGGCTTAACATCGACGACTTGGAGAAGCGTATGGAAAAGCTCAGGAAATATGGGATGATATAGGGAAAAGGAATGAGGGGCAGGGTGTATTAAGCTGTTATGGTTGCGAGAAAAAACGCTTGAGATGCCATAGCCAAGGGGGGGTCAGGGTCTTATAAAAAGGCTTGATAGTGTGACGAGATTATGTTAAAATGATAGCGCAAAGTCAAGCCGCCTTGGAGGGAATACTGTGCCTATTTACAAGACAACGGGCAAGAGGGACGGCTTGCGGAAGTATCTGGTGAGAGTCAATTTTATGGATGAGTCGGGGGGTGCTAAGCAGGTAACGCGCACGGCATACGGCTTGGAAGCGGCGCGTGATTTGGAGAGGGCGCTGTACACGGAGGTTAAGGAGAAGAAGGAGAACCCGACAACAAGGAAAACGGTACAGCAGTTGTTCGAGGAGTACATAGCCGTCAAGCAGTATGAGACGAGGAAGACGACATATGCATCGCGCTTGTCGAAATATGTGCACTATATCAAAGATACGTTGGGCGAAGTGCGGATTGACAGGCTAACAGCATCGGTACTCCAAGGATGGAAGTTGGGGGTTGAGAAGACAGGTTTGCTTTGTTCGACAAAAAAGGAGATTTACTCATTGTTGAGGGCGATTCTCAACTGTGCGGTCAAGATGGAGTACATTACTAAGAATCCCCTTTTTCGTATTGGCAATTTCCGCGATGTAATGAGCATAAAGCCTGATGCGAGCTATTATACCCCTGAGGAGTTTGAGCGGTTCATCGGCGTAGCAAGGAGCAGTGCGCAGAATTGCGAAACCAACAAGAACACTTACGTCGAGTGGAACTATTATGTGTTCTTCGCCATAGCGTATTACACGGGGCTTCGCATAGGGGAGATATTGGCGTTGAAGTGGGGTGATATTAGCGGTGAGTATTTGTCGGTGAGAAGGAGTATGAGTATATACAACGAAGAAACCCCTCCCAAGAACAGGTCATCCATGAGGACGTTGCAAATCCCAAAGCCTCTTATGGTTATCCTTAACGAGCAGAAACGAAGGCATAAGGAGCTTATGAGCGGTGTGGACGGTCTTAGGGTATGTGGGGGTACCGATGTCGTCACGAGAGTTGTTCTTGCCAAGCGGAACAGGACATATGCGGAGGTGGCGGGGGTCAAGAGGATACGCATACACGACTTTCGGCACAGCCACGCGTCTTTGCTTGCGAGTGAGGGTATCAACATTCAAGAGGTTGCGCGGCGGCTTGGCCATGCAAAGGTTGAGATGACGTGGAATACGTACTCCCACCTTTACCCGAAAGAGGAGGAAAAGGCTATCGCCGTACTCAATCGGGTCGGTTGTTCCGTACACGATTCGTACACGATTTGAGAAAAGTAAGGGCAGAAACAGCGGGAAGCGAAAAAAACGAGAGAGGGCCAAAACCCTTGTGGCGCAAGGGGTTTGGCAAACGGCAGAGAAAGGTAAGAAACGTGGAAGGCGGTAGAATGTACTTGCGCCGAAACAAAATCTTGGAGATTATCGCGCGCGAGCCTGTCGGCACACAAAAGGAGCTGTGCGAAAAGCTGGAGGCGAGCGGGTTTGCCGTGACGCAGGCCACGGTGTCGCGCGATATAAGGCAGCTGCGCTTGGTGAAAGCGCCCGTGGGCGGCGGGGCGTATCGCTACTGCGCGGAAAACCTTTCCGACGGCGGGCTGACCCCCCGCTTGAAGACCATTTTCCGCGAGAGCGTTATATCGTGCGACATCGCGAAGAATATAGTGGTGTTAAAGACGTTGCCCGGTCTTGCGTCGGCGGCCTGCTCGGCGTTAGACTCCATGAGTATTACCGGCCTGGTGGGCACACTCGCCGGCGACGACACCGCCTTTCTCGCCATGAAGTCCGATGCGGATGCCCGCGAACTGTTGCGCGCCATCAACAATATTCTGCTGTAAACGGGGTTATCTTGTGCTCACATTGCTGCATATTGAGAATATCGCCGTCGTTGAGGAGGCCGACATCACCTTCGAGCCCGGCCTTAATCTGCTTACGGGCGAAACGGGCGCGGGCAAGTCTATTATTGTGGATTCGCTCGCCGCCGCCCTGGGCGAGCGCGCCTCGCGCGAGCTTTTGCGCTCCGGCTGCCGCAAGGCGTTTGTGAGCGCGCTGTTTCATCACGCCGGGGAAGAAACCTTGGTGCAGCGCGAGATATTCCAAGACGGTAAGAATATATGCAAGGTAAACGGCAAGCCCGTGACCGTGGCGCAGCTGCGGGAACTGGGCGTGACGCTGGCGCAGATACACGGGCAGCACGACGCGCAGGGTTTGCTGCAAGACGAAAATCACCTAGGGTTGCTTGACCTTTTCGCGCGGGCGGACACAGCGCCGCATGTGTCCGGCTACCGCGAGCTCGCGGAGATGGAGCGCGCGGCGGCGAAACTGAGGGAAGACGAGAACGCGAGGGAGCAAAGGGCGGACGCGCTGCGGTATTGCATAGAGGAAACGGAAAACGCCGACGTTTACGCCGGGGAGGAGAAAGGGCTGCAAGACGCGCGGAAACAGATAAAGAACGCGGAAATAATAGCCGCGGCCTACAACGCCGCCTATGCGGCCTTAGCCGGCACAGACGAGGCGGCGGGCGCGGCGGAGCTGCTCGGCGAGGCGGCGCGGCAACTGCGCGAAGCGGAAAAACACGGCGCGGGTGATTACAGCGCCGCCGAAAGGTTAGACGCGATGCGCTATGAGGCGGCGGACGCGGCGGAGACGGTGCGGGCAAAAACAGACGACTTGGAGCGGTTTCCGTGGAGCCCGGATGCCATCGAGGCGCGTTTAGACCTAATATACAGGCTCAAGCATAAGTATAATGTGACGGCGGACGAACTGCCCTGCTTGCCCGAAAAGTGGAAACGCGAACTGGCGGATATGGATTCGGAGGCGGAGCGCTTGCGGGCTTTGGAAGCCGAAAAAGAAAAGGCGCAAACCGCGTTGGGCTTGCTGACGGCAAAACTCTCCAAACTCCGCGCGGCCGCCGCGAACAAGCTGCAAAAAACGGTGGAGGCGCAGTTGCGCGACTTAGACATGGCGAAGGTGCGGTTTGTCGTTGAGCTGTCGCCGCGCGAGCTTTGCGAGCACGGCGCGGACGCGGTACGTTTCTTGCTTGCCGCCAATCCGGGCGAAGACTTAAAGCCGCTGTCTAAGACCGCTTCCGGCGGCGAACTGGCGCGCGTGATGCTCGCCATGAAAAACGCCCTGTCTGACGCGGAGGACATCGGCACATTGATATTTGACGAAATAGACTCCGGGGTATCCGGGCGCGCGGCGCAGAAGGTGGCCGAGAAGCTGTACGACGCGGCGCGGCACAGGCAGGTTATATGCGTTACCCATCTGCCGCAAATCGCGGCCATGGCGGACGCGCACTATTACATATCCAAGGATACGGGCGGCGACCGTACGCTTACGGGTGCCACGAAGCTCGACTACGAGGCGCGTGTGGCGGAAATCGCCCGCGTTATCGGTGGGAACGAAATTACCGAGGCGACCCTGGCGGGTGCCGGAGATTTGTTGGAGCAGGCGGAAAAGCGGAAAGCACAAGAGGGGAGAGGGCAATAATGAAGGTGTATGACGAACTGCGCGCGCGCGGGCTGATTGCGCAGACCACGGGCGAGAGCGAAGTGCGCGAGATGGTAAACGGCGGCGCGGCCGTGTTTTACGTGGGCTTCGACCCAACGGCCGACAGCCTCACGGTGGGTCATTTCGTGCCGCTCATTGTGATGAGACACTTGCAAAAGGCGGGCAATAAGCCCATCGCGCTCATCGGCGGGGGCACCACGCTTGTGGGTGACCCCACGGACAAGACGGAGATGCGGCGCGTGATGACACCGGAGACAATCGAGCGCAACGCGGAGTGCTTTCGCCGCCAGATGACAAGGTTTCTCGACTTTTCCGAAGGCGGCGCGATAATGGTAAACAACGCCGATTGGCTTACCAAGCTCAACTATGTGGATTTTCTGCGCGACGTGGGCGTGCATTTCTCGGTAAACCGCATGCTCGCCGCCGAGTGCTATAAATCGCGCCTGCAAAAAGGCCTGAGCTTTTTGGAGTTTAACTATATGCTCATGCAAAGCTACGACTATCTCTTGCTGCACGAGCGTTACGGATGCAACCTGCAATGCGGCGGCGACGACCAGTGGTCCAATATGCTCGGAGGCACGGAGCTGATTCGCCGCAAGCTCGGCCGCGACGCGCACACGCTGACGCTGACGCTGCTGCTCACTTCCTCCGGGGGAAAGATGGGCAAAACGGCGAAGGGGGCCGTGTGGCTCGACCCGGAAAAAACCCCGCCGCACGACTTCTACCAATACTTCCGCAATACCGACGATGCCGACGTGATACCGTACTTGAAACGGCTCACCTTTGTGCCGCTCGATGAAATCGCCGCCATGGAGCATTGGCGGGGAGAACGGCTCAACGAAGCAAAAGAGCGGTTAGCCTACGAGCTTACCGCGCTTTGCCACGGCAAGGGCGAGGCGGAAAAAGCCAAGGAGACCGCCCGCGCGCTCTTTTCCGGCGGCCCCGGCGAAGGCGACATGCCCTCCACCACGCTTTGCGGCGGAGGCACACTTTTGACCGACATACTTGTGGCTTGTTCCCTTGTCGCGTCCAAAAGCGAGGCGCGCAGGCTGATAACGCAGGGCGGGGTGGAAGTAGACGGTCAAAGGGTCACGGACCCGCTTGCCGATTTGGCCGATAAACGGGGCGCGGGTAGCTGCGTAATCAGAAAGGGTAAAAAAATATATCACAAGGTTGTGTTCACTTGATTCTCTTGTGGCCGTACCTTGTCAGCAGCAGCGCGAACTCAAAGAAACCCACGGCGAGCGTTGCCGCCGCGAGCACAAAATACCAGGGCAGTATCTCCGAATAGCCGCCGGCTATCTCCAATACGCCGCGCAGCAACAGACCCATGACGAGCAAAGCCGCGCCGGTGCTGTGGATGTTCAGGAAAAGGCGGTAACCCCTGACCTTTTCCGCGCCGGGACGGAAAAAGCGCAAAAAAGCAAACGGCAACGCGAGCGCGAGCAACGCGGGGCAAGCAAGGGTCATGGAAAGCGAACGCACCCCGTGGCCGAACATAGCGTAAATATTGTCGAATAAAAACAGCAACACGGAGAGCAGCACATATGCCGTGAGGTTTCTGCCCGGTCTGCTCATTGCGCGTCGCCCGCGAGGCTTGCGGGTATGTATATTATGTCGGAAATTGCCCTTTCGCCGATTTTGGTGCCGTCGGAGGGAGTGTTGACGACCTTCCCGTTAAACCACATACAAGACGAGCCGCCGCCATCTAAGTTGTACGCCACATGGCAGCCGCGTTCCGCGAGCACGTCCGCGAGCACGGAGAAGGACATGCCGCTGCTCTCGCTTGTCCTGCCGTCCACCACCACAAAGACGTAATGCAAAGGACCCGCTTGGCCGAAGGCCGTGCGCGGGTGCTTTGACCTTGTGCCCGCCGCGGCATACGCGGTCTTAACGCCGCCGTCTATGAGCGCGGGGCCGAAGGAAAAACTCTGCCACGCGCCGTTGGCGCTCAGCCCCTGACCGGACACTTGCCCCTCCGTGACAACGAACATATCGCCGTTTGCGTCTATCACGGCGGAGGTGTTATCCGGCGAGCGCCTGGGCACATCGCGGTAAAAGACACCGTTTCTTATGATAAGGCCGCTGTTGCGGAAGCCGTAATAGTCGCCGTTTACGGCGAATATGGCGTTGTTCTCGCCGGCCATTACCGAAGTTCTCTGGGTGATATTCCTCCCGTACTTACCTTTGGCAAACGCGGTCATGAGGAGGGATGGGTCGGAAAGCACAACGTCGGCCACATAATATACCGCGCCGTATTGCTCCACGCGCTCAATGACGATGGCAATGTCGCCGTCAATATACGACATATCGGTCAGTATCGGTTCGGGGCTTTTTGGGGGGTCGGGTTCGTCGCTTACCTCCGGGCTTTGTGGCGGTACGGCGGACGGCGGCGCGGAGGACGGGGAGGCGGGCGGCGGCGCGGAGGAGAGGGTCGGGGAGGAAAACGGCAGGGAGGGCGCGGGTGTTGCGAACTCCCTCTCCCACACAAACGCGTCGAGCAATGTGGCGAGAGTGAAACATAAAAGCGCCGCGGAGAAAGCCGCAGCCCATGTGTACTTTCTCATCGTCTCTTTCTGAATACCAGCATACGCTGCATATTGTAGCCGACTATGAACAGGGCGAAGTCCACCGCAGCCTTTTGCAGCACAAGATACGGCAGGTTAATGCGCGCAATGAGCGAGAGCAGCAGCCAGCTTGTGAACATCTGGCATACCACGAGCGTGTAATAGCGGAGCGCCGCCGGTATTAAGGCGTTGCCCCGCCGGAAGGTGATGTTTTTATTCAGCAGGAAGTTGATGAGCGACGAACACGCGCGCGCCGCCGCGATGGAAGGCAGGAGCGAGGCGCCCGAGGAGGTGAACAACCAAAACAGGCTTATGTCCACAGCCGAGCAGATGACGGAAACGAGGGTGAAGATGATAATCTGCCCGTAAATCCTGAGTGAATCCAAGAACGGCTTGAAATGAGAGGATTTATTGTCGTCAAGGTAGATGGTGTGTATGGGTACCTCCGCGAAACCGTAGCCCCTCTTGGCGGCGTATATGAGCATATTCATTTCGTAATCGTAGCGGTCGCCCTCTATCTCGGAGAAGCTCCGCAACAGGGCGAGCGGTATGCCGCGCAGACCGGTTTGCGTGTCCGTGCAGGGCACGCCGGTCATCAACTGAAATATGCGCCGGGTGATGATGTTGCCCGCCCTGCTCTTGAAAGGGCATTGCGCTTGCGAAAAATCGCGGCAACCAAGCACAAGTTTGCCCGGATGCGTGTCCAGGGCGTTTTTCACGGAGAGTATATCTTCCGGCAGGTGTTGTCCGTCGGCATCGGCGGTCACAAGTCCCGTTGCGCCGCTCACGAGCGCCTCGCGCATACCCGTCTTCAACGCCGCGCCCTTGCCGCGATTTGTGTTGTGGCGTAGCACAACACACCGGGGAAGCTGCTCCAACGCGGTAAAAATGGCGGCGTAATCGCCGCCGCTTCCATCGTCCACCACGATAACGGGACAACACAAATCCGCCACTAAACCCAACAGTTTAGCATCCGGTTTGTATGCCGGTATGAGTACGACAGTTTCCATAATCCGCTCGACAACTCCAAGCGCAGGGCAGAATAAAAAAGTTTGGAGCAAAACGCAAAAAAGATGTTGACATCGTGCCGGGCAGGTGATACAATCCTAAATTGACGCTTGCGCGCAGACCGCACAACTCCGCGTTCCAATTATAACAGAAAACCGCACGCAAGGCAAGCTGATAATCGCGCTTTTTTATTTTGTTACGTCCTATCCGTGAATATCGCACCCGATTTCCCCGAACGGCAGATTGTCGCGGAGCGGAGGCAATGCGCGCCATTCCTCTCTTGCGGAAAGGGGTTTTGGGGAAAATTCCCCGTCGAACGGTTTCATCAAATGATATAAAGGGGTGGCGGCTTTGCAGGCAGAGGAGCGGGTCGGAATATTAGACCGGGTAAAAGACATCGAGTATGGCGGCACCGTCCGCAAGAGTTACGCGCGGCTTGAAGACGTTTTGCAAATGCCCAATTTTATCGAGGTGCAAAAAAACTCCTACAACTGGTTTTTAGAGACCGGCTTGCGGCAAGTCTTTCATGATGTGGCGGCCATCACCGACTACACGGGCAAATTGGAGCTCACCTTCATTGACCATCAGCTTGACGATACGCCGAAATATACCGTGGACGAATGTAAAGAACGCGATGCCACTTACGCCGCCCCGCTGAAGGTGCGCGTGAGGCTGTACAACCGCGAAACCGGGGAGATAAAAGAGCAGGAGCTCTTCATGGGCGATTTCCCGAAGATGACAGACAGCGGCACATTCATCATCAACGGCGCGGAGCGCGTCATTGTTTCCCAAATAGTCCGCTCGCCCGGGGTTTACTATGAAGAGCGCAAAGACAAGGGCATTGTCAACGGCTACGGTGCCACCGTAATACCATATCGCGGCGCGTGGTTAGAGTATGAGACGGACATAAACAGCGACACTTTCTCCGTGCGCATAGACAAAAACCGCAAACTCAACGTGACATGCCTGCTCCGTGCCGTGGGTCCGGAAAGCGACGCCGAGATTTTGGAGCTGTTCGGCGGGGATGAGCGCATTAAGGTTACGCTCGAAAAAGACACCGCAAAGACACGCGGCGAGGCCATGATGGAAATATATAAAAAGCTCCGCCCGGGCGAACCTCCCACTGTGGAGAGCGCGGAAAGCCTGCTCAACGGGCTGTTTTTCGACACGCGCCGATACGACTTGGGCAACGTGGGCCGCTACAAGTTCAACAAAAAGCTCGCCCTCGCTTCCCGCGCGGCAAACCTGCGCCTCTCGCGCGCCGTGACCGACCCGCTCACGGGCGAGACCTTGGCTGACGTCGGCAAACTCCTTTCCCGCGAAGAAGCCGCCGCCGTTGAAGCGCGCGGGGTCACGGAGCTATGGGTGGAGACCGACGGCAAAGAGGTAAAATTGCTCGGCAACGGCATGGTCAATATAGCGGATTTTGTGCCGCCCGAAGCGGCGGGGGGCATAAAGGAAAAGGTGCGCTTTTCGGTATTGCGCGAAATACTCGCCGGCAACCACCCGAACCTTGCCGAGATAATCGCCGAGCGTATAGACGACTTGGTGCCGAAACACATACTCAAAGACGACATACTGGCATCCGTGAGCTATATGTGCGGGTTGCACCACAACATCGGCTCTACGGACGACATAGACCACTTGGGCAACCGCAGGCTGCGTTCCGTGGGCGAACTGTTGCAAAACCAATTTCGCATAGGTTTTTCGCGTATGGAGCGCGTTATACGCGAACGTATGACTATACAAGACATAGAAATCGTCACACCGCAGACCCTTATCAACATAAGACCGGTCACGGCCGCGATAAAGGAGTTTTTCGGCTCTTCACCGCTGAGCCAGTTTATGGACCAAACGAACCCGCTTGCCGAGCTGACGCACAAGCGCCGTATGTCCGCGCTGGGTCCCGGCGGCCTCTCGCGCGAACGCGCGAACTTCGAGGTGCGCGACGTGCATTACAGCCATTACGGCCGTATGTGCCCCATAGAAACGCCGGAAGGCCCGAACATCGGCCTCATCTCCTACCTCTCCACTTACGCCCGCATCAATGAATACGGCTTCATAGAAGCGCCGTATCAGAAGATAGACCCGGAGACAAAGCAGCTCACCGGTGAAGTTGTGTATATGACCGCGGACGTGGAAGACGAATATGTTGTGGCGCAAGCCAACGAGCCGACAGACGGCGAGCGCCGTTTTGTCAACGAACGTATTACTTGCCGCAACCGCGAAATAATTGAGGTAGACAGGGAGCGTGTGGACTATGTGGACATATCACCGAAAATGATGGTATCCGTGGCCACAGCCATGATACCGTTTTTGGAAAACGACGATGCCAACAGGGCGCTGATGGGCTCCAATATGCAACGCCAGGCTGTGCCGTTACTAATCACGGAAGCCCCCATTGTGGGCACGGGCATGGAATATAAGGCCGCGGTGGATTCCGGCGTGGTGGTATGCGCGCGGAAAGACGGCGTGGTAAACGCCGTGACCGCAGACAAGATTGTCGTCGCCCACCACGACGGCACCGAAGCCGCGTATAAGCTCACGAAATTTTTGCGTTCCAACCAAGGCACCTGCATCAACCAACGGCCCATCGTCGGCGTGGGCGACACAATATCCGCGGGTACCGTCATTGCCGACGGCCCCTCCACGTGCAAGGGTGAAATCTCGCTCGGGCGAAATGTGCTCATCGGCTTTATGACATGGGAAGGCTACAATTACGAAGACGCGATACTCATAAACGAACGGCTTGTGCGCGACGACGTATTCACCTCCATCCACATCGAGGAGCACGAAACCGAAGCGCGCGACACCAAACTCGGCAACGAGGAGATTACCCGCGATATTTCGCAAGTGGGCGACGACGCGCTCAAGGACTTGGACGAGCGCGGCATCGTCCGTATCGGCGCCGAGGTGCGGAGCGGCGATATACTCGTGGGAAAGGTGACACCAAAAGGCGAGACAGAGCCCGCGTCCGAAGACAAACTGCTCAGGGCTATATTCGGCGAGAAAGCCCGCGAGGTGCGCGACACCTCACTGCGTGTGCCCCACGGCGAATCCGGCACCGTGGTGGACGTGAAGGTTTTCACGAGAGAGAACAACGACGAACTGCCCCCGGGCGTGAATATGCTCGTTCGCTGCTACATAGCCCAAAAGCGCAAAATCTCGGTGGGCGACAAAATGGCCGGGCGCCACGGCAACAAAGGCGTGGTTTCGCGCATACTGCCGCAGGAGGATATGCCGTTCTTACCGGACGGCACCCCATTAGACATAGTGCTCAACCCGCTCGGTGTACCCTCGCGTATGAATATCGGGCAAGTGCTGGAAGTGCACCTTGGCTACGCGGCGCAAAAATTAGGCTGGAAAGTGGCCACGCCCGTGTTTGACGGCGCAGATGAAACAGACATCGAAAACACGCTTCTGCACGCGGGTCTCAGCCCCACGGGCAAATCTGTCCTCTACGACGGGCGCACGGGCGAGAAGTTCGATAACCCCGTGACCGTGGGTTACGTGTACTTCCTAAAGCTCCATCATTTAGTGGACGACAAAATCCACGCGCGCAGCACGGGTCCGTATTCGCTCGTCACGCAGCAGCCGCTCGGCGGCAAGGCGCAATTCGGCGGTCAGCGTTTCGGGGAAATGGAGGTCTGGGCTTTGGAGGCTTACGGCGCGGCGTTTACCTTGCAGGAAATACTCACGGTCAAAAGCGACGATATTACCGGCAGGGTCAAGACTTACGAGTCCATCGTCAAGGGTCATAATGTGCCGCAACCGGGAGTGCCGGAAAGTTTTCGTGTCCTCATCAAAGAGTTGCAGTCACTGTGCTTAGACATACGGGTGCTTGACAGGCACGGCGAGGAGATTACCCTTGCCGACGAGGAGGATGTCAATATGCGCAACGCCGAGGAAATCGGCTTCGACGACTCAGCCGGCGTATATGTGCACACGAGGGGCTACCACTACGAAGACATAGACACCAAACATGCGAGTTCAGGCGATAACGGCGAGTTTGCCGCCGGTAGCGGGGAGGATGATGAATAACATGAGTTACCAGCCGTTTGAAGCCATCAAAATCGGCCTTGCCTCACCGGATATGGTGCTGCAATGGTCGAAGGGCGAGGTGAAAAAGCCCGAAACCATCAACTACCGCACCCTCAAACCCGAACCGGCGGGCTTGTTTTGCGAGAAAATTTTCGGACCCCAAAAAGACTGGGAATGTCATTGCGGCAAATATAAAAAAATCTGCCACAAAGGCAAAATCTGCGAACGCTGCGGGGTGGAAGTCACCCGCAAAAAGATGCGCCGCGAGTGGATGGGGCACATACAGCTTGCCGCGCCCGTCAGCCATATTTGGTACTTCAAGGGCATACCTTCGCGCATGGGCTTGATACTCGACATGAGCCCGCGCAACTTAGAAAGGGTTTTGTACTTCATCTCTTATGTGGTCATAGACCCGGGCGATGTGCCGCAACTGAAGAAAAAAGACGTGCTCTCGCCCAAAGAATACGAGGCGCTACGCGAAAAGTACGAAGATGACTTCGAAGCGGGCATGGGCGCGGAAGCCATACAAAAGCTCCTTGCCGAAATAGACTGCGACGAGCTGTCGCAGAAGCTCAAAGCCGACCTGAGAGATGCCTCCGGCCAAAAGAAGCTGCGCATTATCAAATGCCTTGAAGTGGTGGAGGCGTTTAGGACTTCGGGCAATCGCCCGGAGTGGATGATTCTGGATGTCATACCCGTTATTCCGCCGGAACTGCGCCCCATGGTGCAGCTCGACGGGGGGCGCTTTGCCACGAGCGACCTCAACGACCTCTACCGCAGGGTAATCAACAGAAACAACCGCCTGAGCAAGCTCATACAACTCTCCGCACCGGATATTATGGTAAAGAACGAAAAGCGCATGCTGCAGGAAGCCGTGGACGCGCTTATAGACAACGGCAGGAAAGGCAGGCCTGTTACGGGTTCCAATAACCGCGCGCTCAAAAGCCTTTCCGATATGCTCAAAGGCAAGCAGGGGCGTTTTAGGCAAAACCTGCTCGGCAAGCGCGTGGATTATTCCGGGCGCTCGGTCATAGTGGTGGGTCCGGAGCTGAAAATATACCAGTGCGGTCTGCCCAAAGAGATGGCGCTTGAGCTCTTTAAGCCCTTTGTGATGAAAAAACTTGTGGAAGACGGGAAGGCGGACAATATCAAGGCTGCGAAAAAGAAGGTGGAGCGCTCCCTGACCATAGTGTGGGATGCCTTAGACGATGTCATTACCGAACATCCCGTGCTGCTCAACCGCGCCCCCACGCTTCACAGGTTAGGCATACAGGCCTTTGAACCCGTGCTCGTGGAGGGCAGAGCCTTAAAACTCCACCCGTTGGTCTGCACGGCCTACAACGCGGACTTCGACGGCGACCAAATGGCCGTGCATGTGCCTTTGTCCGCCGAGGCGCAGGCCGAGGCGCGTTTCCTCATGCTCTCGGCAAACAACCTGCTGCACCCGAAAGACGGTCGCCCGGTGACCGTGCCCACACAGGACATGGTACTCGGAGCCTATTATCTCACGGATGTGCGCGAAAGCGAAGAAGGCACGGGTAAAGCCTTTTCAAGTGAAGACGAGGCTCTTATGGCCTTGGATGCCGGCTCCGTGGGTATTCATGCCAAAATTAAAGTCAGGCGTGAAAAGACGGGCAAAGGCGGCGTGAAAATTGCCCGTATTGTGGAATGTACCGTGGGGCAACTCATATTCAACGAGCATATACCGCAAGATCTCGGCTATGTGGACCGCACAAACCCCGAAAAAGAGCTCGACTTAGAGATAACCACCCGCACAAACAAGGCGGAGCTTTCCAAAATAATAGACAGGGTCATCAAGAAGCACGGATTCACGGCGGCCGCCGCGCTGCTCGACAAAATCAAGGCTCTCGGCTTTAAGTATTCCACGCGCGGTGCCATCACCATATCCATCTCCGATATGACAGTACCGCCGGAAAAAGCGGAATTGATAAAGGAATCCGAGCAGAGGGTGGCTTCGCTCGACCGTCAATACAGGCGCGGGACGCTCACCAACGAAGAACGCTACAGGGAAGTTGTGGCCGAATGGAGCAAGTGCGCCGAAAAAGTTACGGAGAAAATGCAGGAACACCTCGACAAAACCAATCCGATATACATGATGGCGGATTCCGGAGCGCGCGGCAGCACCAACCAAATCCGCCAGCTCGCGGGTATGCGCGGTCTTATGGCAAATACTGCGGGCAAGACGATTGAAATACCCATCAAGGCCAATTTCCGCGAAGGGCTGAATGTGCTCGAATACTTCATCTCCTCGCGCGGAGCGCGGAAAGGATTGGCCGATACCGCCTTGCGCACCGCCGACTCCGGTTATCTCACGAGACGGCTTGTGGACGTGTCGCAAGACGTTATCATCCGTGAGCTTGACTGCAAGACGACCGACGGGTTAGAGGTCTGCGAGATTGCGGAGGATTCCGGCAAGGTCATAGAGCCGCTTGCCGACAGGCTCATAGGTCGCTATTGCGCGGAAGATGTGACGGATGCCGACGGCAAAACCGTGGTAAAAAAGAACACCTGCATGACGGAAGACGACGCGGTCAAAATCAGCGCGGCGGGCGTTGAGAAAGTCAAAATCCGTTCGCTTCTCACTTGCCGCGCGCGTTACGGCGTTTGCGCCGCTTGTTACGGCGCAAACCTCGCCACCGGCGAACCGGTAAATGTTGGCGAAAGCGTGGGCATTATCGCCGCGCAGTCCATAGGCGAACCCGGCACACAACTTACCATGCGCACCTTCCACACGGGCGGCATTGCCACAAGCGAGGATATTACGCAAGGCCTGCCGCGCGTGGAGGAGATTTTCGAGGCTCGCAAACCCAAACGCGCGTCCACACTCGCCGAAAGCGGCGGAGTGGTTTCCATTGAGGAGGCGCGCAAAGGTTCGCTGCGCGTCATCACCGTGAAAAATGATGAAAACGGCGAGGGGCACACATATCAAATACCATCCTCCATCAAACTCAAAGTGGAGCAGGGCGACATTATTGAGAAAGGCAAAGAACTCACCGAAGGCACCATGAACCCGCACGATGTGCTCAGAATCAGGGGTGTCTCCGCGGTTCATGACTACCTCATCTTTGAAGTGCAGCAGGTTTATCGCCAACAAGGCGTGGACATCAACGACAAGCATATTGAGGTGATTGCCCGGCAAATGATGCGAAAGACCCGCGTGGAAAACTCCGGCGACACCGACTTGCTCATCGGCTCCATAGTGGATGTCTACGAATTAGAACAAAAGAACAAGGAAATTGACGCGCGCATCGCCTCCGGAGAGTCGGATTTGGAAAAAGCGCAAGGCAGCGTGTTGTTGCTCGGCATCACCAAAGCCTCGCTCGCCACAGACAGCTTCCTGTCGGCGGCATCGTTCCAAGAAACCACGCGCGTGCTCACGGAGGCCGCCACACGCGGCAAAGTAGATAGCCTGCTCGGTCTCAAAGAAAACGTCATCATCGGAAAGCTCGTGCCGGCCGGCTCCGGCATGGAAATGTACCGCGACTTCGACTTGGTGCGCAGCCCGCAGGAATACCAATTCTACCAAGAGGAACCATACGAATACATAAACAGGTATTGACTTTTACCGCCGGAGGCGTTACACTTTGCTCTTGTATGGCATAGGGGTGAGTTTGCGTGGAAAGTATCGCGGATACCAAGCATTACACGGGCGCAAGGCAGTCCGCCCGCGCCATCCGTGAAGGAAAGGCGTTGCGGGCTTTTGTGGCGAGCGATGCCAAGGCGGACGTGACCCTGCCCATACGGCGGCTCTGCGAGGAAAAAAGCATACCCGTGACGGCGGTGGAAAGCATGGGCGAACTCGGTGCCGCCTGCGGCATAGAAATCGGCGCGGCGGTGGCCGTAATCCTCGCGTAGCCGCAGGCAGGCCATATATTCACGGAAAGGAGGAAGAATATGCCCACATTCAATCAGTTGGTACGCAACGGACGCAGGAAGGCCGCGCACAAATCCAAAGCGCCGGCGCTCGGCAAGAACCTCAACACCCTCAGCAAAAAGTTGCTCGACCAAAACAACCCCCAAAAACGCGGTGTCTGCACGGTGGTAAAGACGGCCACACCCAAAAAGCCCAACTCCGCGCTTCGCAAAGTGGCTCGTGTGCGCCTTTCCAACGGCGTGGAAGTCACCTCGTACATCCCCGGCGTGGGGCACAATCTGCAAGAACACAGCGTGGTGGTCATTCGCGGCGGGCGCGTTAAAGACATTCCCGGCGTGCGCTACCACATCGTGCGCGGCACATTGGACACACAAGGCGTGGCTAACCGCAGGCAGAGCAGGTCCAAATACGGTGCCAAGCGCCCGAAGGCTCCCGCCGCCAAGAAGTGACTCCGCCCCGCGAGGCTTTATATAGCCTCTGCGGGCACAGCACGAAGGCGCACTTCGAGTACCTATGAAATCATAATCTGAAGGAGGGAAGCGATGTGCCCAGAAGAGGTACTGTCCCGAAAAGAGATATCCTGCCCGACCCTGTCTATAACTCCAAAATCGTCAGTAAGCTCGTAAACGGCATAATGTACGACGGAAAAAAGGGAGTGGCGCAAAAGGTGGTATACGGCGCGTTCGACATGGTTAAGGCAAAGACCGGCAAAGAGCCGTTGGAAGTATTCACCAACGCGTTGGAGAACATCATGCCCGTGCTTGAGGTAAAGGCACGCCGCGTGGGCGGCTCCACCTACCAGGTGCCCATAGAGGTGCGCCCGGACCGCCGTTTGGCTCTCGGATTGCGTTGGCTCATAGGCTACGCTCGCAACAGGAGCGAGAAAACCATGGCGGAGCGGCTTGCGGGCGAACTGATGGACGCGAACAACGGCACGGGCAGCGCGGTAAAGAAACGCGAGGACACCCACCGTATGGCAGACGCAAACAAAGCGTTCGCTCATTATCGCTGGTAATTCCCATGTCCCGCCAATACCCCCTGGAAATGACCCGCAATATCGGCATTATGGCGCACATAGACGCGGGCAAGACCACCACCACGGAGCGTATCCTGTTTTACACGGGGCGCAACTATAAGCTCGGCGAAGTCCACGAGGGCACGGCCACGATGGATTGGATGGTGCAGGAGCAAGACCGCGGCATTACCATTACCAGCGCCGCCACCACCGCCATCTGGAAAGACCACCGCATCAACATCATAGACACGCCCGGTCATGTGGACTTCACCATAGAGGTGGAGCGTTCCCTGCGCGTGTTAGACGGCGCGGTGTGTGTTTTCTGCGCCAAAGGCGGCGTGGAGCCCCAATCGGAGACGGTGTGGAGGCAGGCCGATAAATACCGTGTGCCGCGTATTGCGTATGTCAACAAAATGGATATAATGGGCGCGGATTTCTCAAATGTGGTAAATATGATGGGTACCCGCCTCCATTGCCTTGCCGTGCCCATACAAATCCCCATCGGCGCGGAGTTCGCGTTCAGGGGCGTGGTGGACCTTGTGGAAATGCGCGCCTTCTGCGCCCACGACGAACTGGGCAAAGACATACGCGAAGAAGACGTGCCGGCGGAATTGGTCGGCGAGGCGGCCTCTTGCCGCGAAAAGCTCATAGACACGCTCACCATGTTTTCCGACGAATTGGCTGAAATGGTGCTTGAAAACACGGAACCCTCCGCGGCGCTCATCAAATCCGTCATCAGGAAGGCGGTCATATCCGGCGGCTTGGTGCCGGTGCTGTGCGGTACATCATACCGCAACAAGGGTGTGCAAAACCTCCTCGATGCCGTGGTGGACTACCTCCCCTCTCCTCTCGACATACCGCCGGTCACGGGCACGGACCCGGAGAACCCCGAAACTACCCGCGAAAGGGAAGCCTCGGACGACGCGCCGTTTTCGGCCTTGGCGTTTAAGATAATGACCGACCCGCATGTGGGGCGGCTGAGTTTTTTCAGGGTGTATTCCGGCACCTTGACGGCCGGCAGCGTGGCCATGAACACCGCCAAGCAGCAACGCGAGCGGTTTGGGCGGTTGTTGCTCATGCACGCCAACCACCGCGAGGATGTGGACAAGGTCTATGCCGGAGATATCGCCGCCGTGGTAGGTCTGCGCAGCACGGCTACGGGCGACACGCTTTGTGACGAAAAGCACCCCTTGATTCTCGAACCCATAGATTTCCCCGAACCGGTTATCCGGGTGGCTATTGAGCCGCGCACAAAGGCGGGGCAGGAAAAAATGGGTATCGCGTTGCAAAAACTGTCCGAGGAAGACCCCACCTTCAAGGCATATACCGACGGCGACACGGGCCAGACCATTATCGCGGGCATGGGCGAGCTGCATTTGGAGATTATTGTGGACCGCCTGTTGCGCGATTTTAAGGTGGAGGCAAACGTGGGCAAGCCCCAGGTGGCTTTCAAGGAAACGGTGAGGAAGTCTGCCCAGTCCGAATATAAACATGTCCGCCAGACCGGCGGCCACGGCCAATACGCCCATGTGGTCATCACCGTGGAGCCCAACGAATCGGGCAAAGGTTTCGAGTTCACAGACAAAACCGTGGGCGGGAGCGTACCGAAAGAGTACATACCGGCCGTGGAGAAGGGCATCGCGGACGCTATGCTTTCGGGTGTGCTCTCCGGCTATCCGGCGGTGGACATCAAGGTCACACTGCGTGACGGCTCTTTTCACGAAGTTGATTCGTCGGAAATCGCGTTCAGAATAGCCGCGTCTATGGCTTTCAAGGAAGGTTGCAAAAAGGCCGACCCCGTGTTGCTTGAGCCGATTATGAAGGTTTCCGTCTTTACCCCGGAAGACTACCTCGGCGATGTTATCGGCGACATAAACTCCCGCCGGGCGCACATAGACGGCATAGACAAGCGTCAGGGCATCAACGAGATTACGGCGGAGGTGCCACTCTCGGAAATGTTCGGCTACGCCACGGCGCTGCGCTCCAAGACCCAAGGCAGGGGCCAGTACTCCATGGAACCTTCGCGCTATATCGAACTGCCGAAAGCGTTGCAGGAAAAACTGCTCGGCGGGCGCTGACAAGCCTCCGCGAAAGCTCGGCGGCGGACGGGTTACAAATGCCGGGCGGGCGGGCATTACAAGTAATTGAGTGGCGGTTGAGTCAACCTCGGCAGACAATGAAAATTGCTCTTGATTTTTCGCCGCGCTTGCTGTATAATGCTTTGTACTTGATTATTCAGACTTATTAAGGAGGACACAACACCATGGGCAAACAAAAATTCGAGCGCACCAAACCCCACGTGAACATCGGCACCATCGGCCACGTTGACCATGGCAAGACCAGCCTTACGGCCGCCATCACAAAGGTGCTCGCCATGGACGGTAAAGCCGTTTACACCGCTTACGACCAAATTGACAAAGCGCCGGAAGAGCGCGAGCGCGGCATTACCATCAACACCGCGCACGTGGAGTACGAAACCCAAAACCGCCACTACGCGCATGTGGACTGCCCCGGTCACGCCGACTACATCAAGAATATGATTACCGGCGCGGCTCAGATGGACGGTGCCATCGTGGTGGTGTCCGCCCCCGACAGCGTTATGCCCCAGACCCGTGAGCACATATTGCTCGCCCACCAGGTCAACGTGCCGCAAATCTTGGTCTTTATGAACAAGGTTGACCAAGTGGATGACCCGGAGTTGCTCGACCTCGTGGAGATGGAAATACGCGAGTTGCTCGCCAAGTACGACTACGACGGCGACAACACCCCCATCGTGCGCGGCAGCGCCCTCCAAGCCCTCGAATGCGCGGCCAAGACGCAAGACGCTCCCGAATACGCCTGTATCTTAGAGCTCATGAAGGAAGTGGATTCCTGGATTCCCACCCCGGAACGCAAGAGCGATATGCCGTTTCTCATGCCTGTGGAAGACGTGTTCACCATTACCGGTCGCGGCACCGTGGCCACCGGCCGCGTGGAGCGCGGCCAGTTGAAGACGGGCGAGAAAGTGGAGATAGTGGGCATCAAAGACACCCGTGAGACCACCGTAACCGGCATTGAGATGTTTCACAAGACGCTTGACTACGCGGAGGCGGGCGACAACGCCGGTTGCCTGTTGCGCGGGGTGGACAAGAAAGACATTGAGCGCGGCCAAGTGCTCGCCAAGCCCGGCTCCATCAAACCGCACACGCATTTTATCGGTCAGGTTTATGTGCTCACCAAGGAAGAAGGCGGTCGCCACACCCCGTTCTTCGGCAATTACCGCCCGCAGTTTTACTTCCGCACCACCGACGTGACGGGGGTTATCAATCTGCCGGAAGGCGTGGAGATGTGCATGCCGGGCGACAACGTGGAGATGGACGTGCAGCTCATCACCCCCATCGCCATCGAGGAAGGCCTGCGTTTCGCCATACGCGAAGGCGGGCGCACCGTGGGCTCCGGCGTGGTCATCAAAGTGCTCGGCGATTAACCGTTTTCCGCTTTTCGTGTTGCAAATCTTTTTGTTACCGCAACCCCGTGCGCCAATACGCGCGGGGTATCCTTTTGTCTGAGGGTGGATAATATGGGCGAAAAACTCAGGCGTTTGGCGAGAGCGTCCATACTGACCGGCATTGCGGTCGTCCTCATGTATTTAGAGTTTCCGCTGCCGTTTTTCCCCGCTTTTTTAGAATACGACTTCTCGGAAGTGCCCGCCCTTATCGGCGCGTTCGCCATGGGTCCGGCGGCGGGGGTGAGCATCGTGGCCGCCAAGGCGCTCCTCCACCTGCCCGTGACCACCACGCTCGGCGTGGGCGAGCTGGCAAACCTCATTGTCGGCATCACATTTGTGTTTACGGCAGGCACAATCTACGAACTGAAAAAGACCCGCGCCGGCGCGCTCACGGCCATGCTGTGCGGCACCGCGGCAATGGCGGCGGCGGGCGCGGCGGCCAATTACTTCATCATACTGCCGTTTTACTTGGAGGTAATGGGTTTTTCGCTTGAAACCATACTGAGCATGGCCTCGCAGTTTTTCCTGCCCCCCACGGGCATGGCCACGCTCATACTCTACGTATTCGTCACGTTTAACCTGCTGAAGGCCTTGGCGGCATCCGCCATCACATTCCTCATCTATAAGCGCATCAGTCGGCTTTTCAAACCGGGCGCGTGAAGGAGACTATTCTCTGCGGCAAGGTGCTGGCCGTGGTGTTTAAGAACGAGGTCACGGGTTATGCCGTTGTGCGTATAGCCGTACCCGGCGGCGGCAAGCCCGTGACTGCCGTGGGGCATTTGCCGCACATTGCCCCCGGCGAAGGCGTTACGGCGGAAGGTTACGCCGGAAACCACCCCACATACGGTGAACAGTTTTTCATAGAAAAGGCTGCGCGGACGCTCCCGGAGACCCCCGGAGACATTAAGGCATACTTGGCTTCCGGCGTTATCAGGGGAGTGGGCAAAGTCACGGCGCAGCTCATTGTGGATAAGTTTGGGGCGGACACGCTCCGCGTGCTTGAAAAAGAGCCGGAGAAGCTGACAAAGGTCAGGGGCATAAACGAAGCCGGAGCCAAAAGAATCAGCAGCGGTTTTCTGCGCCACATGGGGTTGAAGCTGCTTTTGGAGTTCCTTGCTTCCCACGGCTTAGACACCCGCTGCGCGGCGTTGCTTCTGCGCAATTACGGCTCGGACGCAAGGGCGAAGGTGCGCGAAAACCCGTATATACTCGCGCACCCGGACTATGGCGCGGAGTTTCATCTCGTGGATGCCATGGCGCTGCGCGAGGGCATGGCGCGCAACAGCCCCCTGCGCTGCCAAGCCGCTTTGCTGCACCAGCTGCACTATAACACCGAAATCGGCCACAGTTACCTGCCGCGCGCAAAACTGCTTGAATCCACCGAATCGCTGATAGATTGCCGTGACGACGGCGCGCTTTCCGGGGCATTGGACATTTTATGCGAAAAGCGGCAAATCGCCGTCGGCAAATCGCCCGGCTCCGGTGCCGATATATGCTATCTGCCTGAACTATACCAAGCCGAAACCGGCGTGGCGGAGTTTATCGCGCAGAGAAGCAAAGCCGCGCCCGCGCCCGGGCCGGAGATAGCGAAGGCCATTGCCCAAATAGAGGCGGAAATCGGTTTATCGTACGCCCCCGCCCAAAGGGAGGCTATCGAGCTTGCCGTACTCTGCCCCCTCTTCCTGCTCACCGGCGGCCCGGGCACGGGGAAAACCACGGCGGTCAGCGGCATACTGCGCCTGATGAAGCGGCAGAACCTGCGCGTTTCACTCGCCGCGCCCACGGGCAGAGCCGCAAAGCGTATGTCGGAGCTTACCGGGGAAAGCGCCACCACGCTCCACCGCCTGTTGGAGTTTATGCCGGATCCGGAAAGCGGGGCGTTTCGTTTCTTGCGCAACGAAAAGAACAGGTTGCCTGCGGATATGGTGATTGTGGATGAGTTTTCCATGGTGGATGTCCTCTTGTTTGAGCGCTTGCTTCGCGCGCTCGCGCCGGGGGCGCGCCTTGTGCTCGTGGGCGACCCCGACCAATTGCCGTCGGTGGGGCCGGGGCAAGTGCTCGCGGACATAATATCATCCGATTCGGTGCGTTCTGTACATTTGCGGGAGATATTCAGGCAGGCGGGCGAGAGCGCCATAGTCACAAGCGCCCACAGCGTGAATATGGGCGTGGTGCCGCCGCTGAGAAACAAGGATGATTCCGATTTTTTCTTCCTGCGGCGCACCGCTCCCGAAGAGGCGTTGCGCGCCATAACGGAGCTTTGCGCCGAGCGCTTGCCCCGGCGCTTGGGTTTGGAGCCGTCACAGATACAGATTATCACACCCACCCGCAAGGGTCCTTTCGGCACGGTCGCGCTCAACAAGGCCCTGCAGGAAGCCCTCAACCCGCCCTCTGCGGAAAAGGCGGAAAAACAGTATGGAGACACCACATATCGCGTGGGCGACCGCGTTATGCAAACCAGGAATAACTACAACTTAGTGTGGATACAGTCCGGCGACGGCGGCGTGGGTGTGTACAACGGCGAGACGGGGGTTATAGAAAGCGTGGATACGCGCTACGAGACGCTCACCGTCCGCTACGACGACCACCTTGTGGAATACCCTTTCGACATCCTCGGCGAATTGGAGTCCGCTTATGCCATCACGGTACACAAAGCGCAGGGAAGCGAATACACCGCCGTTATTCTGGCGATTATGAACGGCCCGCCGCCGTTACTTACGCGCAGGGTGCTGTACACGGCGATGACGCGCGCGCGGCGTTGGCTCATTGTGGTGGGCGACGAAACGGTATTTGCCCGCATGACGGCCAACACCGCGCAACCGAAGCGTTACAGCGCGTTGCGCGAGCGGATACTCCCCCTGCGCCAAACAGCCGCCGCATCGGAAGGCGCGCCCCCCTCCGAAGAGGGAGGAAAACAGGTAAAACTGCTGTCGCCGGCTTCCGAACGGATGGCGCAATGACATTCGACGAATGTGAACGCAATACGCGCCTCGGTCCGGAGGTGTACGCGCCCTTGCTTTACAAAGGCAAGACGCGCCTGATGTTACACCGCTTTAAGTTCAAGCATTACACCGGCTACGCCATGCCCCTCGCGCGCCTGATGGCCCAATGCCTGCAAGGCGTGGCTTTCGACGTAATTACATGGGTGCCGTGCAGCCTTGCGCGAAAAATCGCGCGCGGCTACGACCAGAGCCGTCTGCTTGCCAAAAAGCTCGCGCGCGTCACGGGCATGCCCGCCGTAAAGCTCATCTGCCGCAAGGGGTTTGCCACACCGCAGTATAAGCTCAAGAGCGCCGCGGAGCGGGAAGCGAATATTTCAGGCAAGTACAGAGCCCTGCGCCGTGCCGATTACGCCACGGTCTTGCTGGTAGACGACATATACACCACCGGAGCCACATTCCGCGCCTGCGCGCGTGTGTTGAAAGATGCCGGGGCGGGCAGGGTGCTTCTTTGCGCCGCCGCCGCAAAACAAACCGCAGAAAACTGTTATGATACAACACATAGGCGACGCTCACACAAAGAAGAATGGCCCCTAATATGATATACTGCCGACAGAAGACACACTATGCCGGTATCGGTCACTCCCGCCCTTTCTCATACTCGGCGAATATTTTGTTGCAATCAGAAAAGGCATGTGCTATAATACCCGTGCGTCGGTTCACGTTTTTCCGCATTATTACTCCCGAAGATAACGGCCGCGACAGAACGGGGCTCGCCTGCCCCCTCCGGGGGAGAGGGGCAAGGGAAGTTGCCGCCGATTATCTCCGTGGTGATGGCGGAAACGGGCGGAGCGGGCGCGAATTATGATTGCCGGAGGTTATTTCACAATGAAGCACGTAAAACCGACCCTTTCACCCCTTGCGCGTGTCCGCGCGCGCGGCCGGGCGCTCTTCCCCGTTGCCGTGTCCATCCTCACGCTTGCCTTCGCCCTTTCCGCCTGCGACAGCCTGCCGGGCGGTGATTCGCTGGGCGACCTTCTGAACAGCGCACTAAACAGCGCCCTAAACAGCCCCTCGCCGTCGGAAGACCCTGCCACCCCCTCCGACAAAAGCACCCCGCAGGACGACGGCAACACCATTGAGTTCGGCGGATACAGCTGGATTATACTTGAGGAGTCGGACGGCAAGGCGCTGATTATCAGCGAACACACCGTGGGAGAAAGACCTTACCACGCGGAAAACGACTTTATGACCTGGGAGGAGTGCGGGCTGCGCGACTATCTGAACGGCTCATTTTACAATGCCTTCGGCGCGGACGAGCAAAGCAGGATATTGCCGACGACGGTTACAACGCCCAACCACCCGGAATACGACACCCCCGGCGGCAACGACACCGAAGATAATATCTTTTTGTTGAGTGTGGACGAAGCCGGCGCGTATTTTGCCGACGACGCGGCGCGGAAAGCCACGGACGGTGGCTCCGACGGCGTGTGGTGGTGGTTGCGTTCGCCGGGCAGTTCCAAAACCAGCGCCGCGTGCGTGAACTTTATGGGCGGGGTCAGCGCGACCGGCTCGCCCGTTACCATGAGCTACGGTGTGCGCCCGGCCATGTGGATAACCTTAGAGTGATGCCGGCGACAATTAACCTGAGCGACCCTGCCCCCGCCCCGCAAGGCGACTGTTGGACATTCGCCGACGGCGTGTACACGGTGGATGCCTACTCATGCGTCACCGTTACGGGCGGGAGCCGGGGCGGCAATTGCCGGGTGGCGGCGGAGCGGCACGCGAAAAAGGTGAAAATCACGCTTTGCAACGTATCCATCGAACTGCCCGAGGGCGGCGACTGCCCCGCCATCGCGCTTTGCGGCGAAGCCACCGTGACCCTTGAGGGGGAAAACACGCTGAAAACGCGGGGCAAGGCCGCGTGTATTTCGGGGGACGGTATTACGCTGACGGGAACGGGCAGCCTGACGGTGTGCTCGGAGCGCGGGGCAATCAACGCCGGAAGCCTCGCCGTGGTGAGCGGAACATACGATATACGCGCCGAAAGGCAAGGCGCGGCCATACGCGCCAAAGACCTCACAATCCACGGCGGGGCGCTCAACGTGTCTTACGCGGGGCAATCTGGCGTGGGAATCAAATGTGGCGATATAACCGTCAACGGCGGGAGCGTGACCGCCGCCGAAACAAGCGGCGACACTTATATCGCTTCGGGGATTGACTGCGAAAACATCACAATCAACGGCGGAAGCGTGACCGCGGACGGCGGGAAGAACCCGGCAATCCGAGGCGAACAGGTTATAATCAACGGCGGGAGCGTCACGGCAAGGAGCAGGGGTATCGCCTCCGCCATCGGGAGCGGTTCCGGCGGCACCGTGACAATCAACGGCGGAAGCGTGACGGCGACTGTGCCGAGGGTAACGAAAGGCGAAAACCTCATGGGCGCGTCGGCCATTGGCGCGGGCACCGACGCTGAAATCGGCGGTCGCCTGATTATGAACGGCGGCGAGCTCACCGCCTCGTATTTAGACAGTTTGCGCTTTAGGGACGACTCTTCCGGCAAGCGGCAGACTATATCCGTGCCGACCGATACCGCGGGCGTGCGGGGAGGCAGGCTGATTGCGGGAGATAAGCTCGTGTCAGATAAACCCGCCTTGGTGTTCCCGCCGCCCCCGTCCGCTTACGCCGCGCCCGCGGAGGCGGACAAAACGCCGCCGCGCGAGCGCGAAGGTTACCGCGTAAGCGATGGGTTTGAGATGATGCGCGTGAAGGCCGGCACGTTTACAATGGGTGCCACGCCGGAGCAGGAAGCTGCCGAGGGCGGCCCCTCATGCCCGGCGCACCAAGTTACGCTCACAAGCGACTACTATATCGGCGTATATCCGGTGACGCAGGAGCAATGGGTGAGCGTAATGGGCAGCAACCCCTCGCGGCATAATAAAGGCGGCGCGTACCCCGTGGAAAACGTCAGTTGGGATAACGTGCGGGTTTTTTTGGACAAGTTGAACCAAAAAACGGGCAAGGAATACCGCCTGCCGACCGAGGCGGAATGGGAATATGCCGCGCGCGGAGGAGCCGGGAGCTTGGGGTTCAGGTTTTCGGGAAGCAACGACCTCGACGAGGTGGCGTGGCATCCGAAAGTCAAGACAGGGCGGCCGTATGCGGGCGAAAAAGGAACGCGCCCCGTGGGGTTGAAAGCGTGCAACGAGCTGGGGCTTTACGATATGACGGGCAACGTGTGCGAGTGGGTTGACGATTTGGAGGGGAAGTATACGCCGGAGCCGAAAACAGACCCTACGGGGGCGAAGCCGGCACCCGATACCCGGCACCAGCCCTCCCCCGCCGTGAGCGCGGCAAACAACGCCGTTACCGCGGGCGGCGTGACTGTGGGCGGCGGCAAGCTGACTATGGAGGAATACACCAAGGTATCTATGGAGCTTGTGGCGCAGATAAACGCGGCTTCCGACAACAAGGATTTGGATGCGGTGCTGCGCCTGACGGACGAATTGAAGAACCTGCCGAAGAGGTTGTCGCTGAGCGGAGCAATGGCCGCCTCGGTGGGGCAAGCGCTCGAACAAAGGCAGAGGGATAAAGCGGAAAAAGACGGAGCCGCCGAGGGTCGCGACATTGGCGGCAGCCGCGTTTACCGGGGCGGGAGTTGGAACAGCGGCTTTGAGAGCCGGTTTTGCGTGTCTTACCGCGAGGGAATGGACGCGAGACGGGCGGAAGGCACCGTGGGCTTCCGTCTCGCCATTTCGTAAAACCCCTCTTTCACGAATGCTTTTGCGCCAAAACCCGTAGCATTGGGTTGGCCGTAATAATGATATAAAACAAAAATATATGACTCCGCCGGCAATTTGATTAGGAAAATGGAAACCTTGTAAAGATAATCAGCCTTGTGAGGCTTTCTCTTTTGTGCAAATCAAAGCCTTGCATTGCTGTACTAAGCGATCATCTTGTAGATATGAGAAAATTTTGGTAACTATATACCACATTACACAACTACCCCCTTGACGAATGTATAATAGTATGGTATAGTCATGGCATAATCCAAGACGAGAGGAGATACGCCATGCCATGATTAACACAGACTTCAACTCCATACCCGAACTGCTCCAAGCGTTCCCGGACGAGCAGGCTTGCATCTGCCATCTGGAAGAACTCCGTTGGGATGGCAGAATAGTCAGCCCGTTCGACGGGAACTCCGTTTTGTTTTGTCAAGGGGTATGTTGAAATTTTTTAGAAACAGCCATTTTACGGACTTTTTTGTGTATTGACAGCAGGGAAGCGCCATGCTATACTGCCCTTAGAGCAGTAAAAATCTTTTCTGCGTTGACCTGCCTTATGTCGGTTGCGCAGGGAAATTTATATTAGGTACGGCAGGTGGTTATATAATGAATTTCAGAAAAGCAAATATAAGTGACATAAATGTCTTTGTTCAGTATCGTAAGCAACAGTTAATTGAGGAGGGCTTACCGCCTAATGCCAATAAGGATAAAAAGAGACGGGAGGAACGCTCAAATGCAATACGACTGCCTTATCATTGACGATGAAGAATTATTATCGGAAAGCGCCTGTGAATATTTCAATACCTTCGGGGTGAAAACCGCGTGGGCGGACAGTGCCGGGGCTTGTTTTGATTTTTTTCGGGAGAATAAAGCCGATTTGATTCTGCTTGATATAAATCTCGGGAATTCCTCCGGCTTTGATTTGTGCAGGAAGCTGCGAGAAACCACCGATATTCCCATTTTGTTCATAAGCGCGCGCACAAGCGACGACGATATGCTTTTAGCCCTTTCTATAGGCGGCGACGATTATATCCAAAAACCCTGCTCTTTATCCGTGCTTTTGGCAAAGGTCAAGGCGGTGCTAAAACGCTGTCAGGGAACTTGCGAACCGGCTTTTGTCTGCAAAAATTTACGCTTGGATTTTGAGAATACCGCCGTTTACATAGACGG
>JAIRWH010000033.1 GCA_031253545.1 Oscillospiraceae bacterium | reverse complement strand
TACGCCGCCTCCGGCTCGCAGCGGGCCCTAACGCCCGACTCCGCGGAAAACGCCATGCTCGCCGATGTCAGAGCCGTATTTACCCCCGCCGCGCCGTCTTAGTTCTTTCACGCCCGCGCGCGGGGAAACCGCCGTCCGATAACGGCCACGTAGTGTACTCTTGTCCGCATTTATTCAATTCGGAAAACCGCGCATTCGCCAAGATTGACACGAGCGGGGTGACGGCATTGACCATTCTCGCGCTTGAAGACGACACCGCGCTTTGCAAGGGGATTGAGCTTGCCCTCGCCGCGACGGGGCGGCGATTCGCGCTGTGCGGCAGCATCGCCGCGGCGAGGGCGGCGATGCAGACGGACCCGCCCGACTTGTTCAGATTGGACATCAACCTGCCCGACGGTTCGGGGCTTGATTTTTGCGCGGAATTGCGGAAAACCGGCGTTAAAACGCCTATCCTTATGCTGACCGCCAACGACACGGAAATTGACATGGTCGCCGGCTTGGAGCGCGGCGCGGACGACTATGTCGCAAAACCGTTTTCGCTCGCGGTGCTTAGGGCGCGTACCGATGCGCTGCTGCGGCGAGGTTCATACACAGACGGTAAGATTATCGCGGGCGGTTTCATGTTTGATTTTGAAGCCCTGCGTTTCGAGAAAAACGGGCAAGCCGTAGAGTTGTCAAAAACCGAAACGCGCCTGTTGCAGCTGCTGTTTACAAACAAGGGGCAAACGCTGACCCGCGAGCAGCTGCCGGCGCGGATTTGGCCGGACGGCGCGGAATATGTGGACGAAAACGCCCTGTCCGTCGCCGTGCGGCGATTGAGGGCAAAATTGGAAGACGACCCGTCGAAACCGACATACATAAAAACGGTGCGTGGCATTGGCTACAAGTGGCGGGCGGGTATGTGATGTCCGCCCGGAAGGATTTGGAAAAGCTCGACGCGATGCTCGACGACGCGCTCGCCGGGGTTTTCAACGTACAATCGTATGACGAGACCCTGCTGTCGAAAGTCGAGTCGAAGATGGCGCGGTTCCTCGACACCTCCCGCCTGCGGCGCGAACAGATTGAAAGCGAGCAGGGGCGTATACACTCGCTTATCAGCGACATCTCGCACCAAACGAAAACGCCGCTTGCCAATATCGCGCTGTACGCACAGCTATTAGCCGAGCAGGATTTATCGGGGGAAAAGGCGTCGCTCGCGGAGCAAATCGGCCTAAGCGCGGAGAAATTGAGTTTTCTGATTGGGTCGTTAGTGAAAATCTCCCGGCTCGAGAGCGGCATTATTAAGGTCGAGCCGAAAAGCGGGAATGTGTACGATTTGATGGCCGTCGCCGCCGCCGAATGTGAAAGCCTCGCCGCCGCGAAAATATAAGCCTTTTCGGCGATTATGGCGACACGCCGCTCATAGCGCGATTTGACCCGCGCTGGTGCGCCGAGGCGCTCGTCAATATCGTGGATAACGCCGTCAAATATACGGAACGCGGCGGCACGGTCACCATAACCGCCACAGATTACGAGATGTTTGCCTGTGTGAACGTCAGGGACACGGGGAGGGGTATCTGCGAGGAGGACCTGACCAAGGTGTTCGGGCGTTTCCGGCGGGCGGCGGAATCCGCGGATTTGCCCGGCGTCGGCATAGGGCTTTACTTAGCGCGGGAAATCGTCACGGCCTGCGGCGGTTACATCAAGGTGGCTTCCGAAGTCGGCAAGGGCTCGGTGTTTTCGGTGTTTCTGTCAAAAGTGTAAGATTCCCGCAAGATTCCCGAAAGAGCGGTATGCTACAATAATGGCTGCCGGGGATTCCCGGCGGCTATTATACTTGCGGAGGGCGGATGATTATGAGCGTGCTGAAAACGAGCAAACTGAAGAAATATTACGGCGCGAACGCGGAGGTCAAGGCCGTGGACGGCATAGACCTCAGGGTGGAGGCGGGCGAATTCGTGTCGGTGGTCGGCACTTCCGGCAGCGGCAAATCAACCCTCCTGCATCTGCTCGGCGGGCTTGACCGCCCGACCGAAGGGACGGTCGAGATAGGCGGCAAGCAAATATTTTCGATGAAGGACGAGGAGCTCACGATTTTCCGCCGCCGCAACGTCGGATTCGTGTTTCAGAGCTACAATCTCGTGCCTATCTTAAGCGTCTATGAGAACATAGTTTTGCCAATCGAGCTCGACGGAAACAGGGTGGACAAAGCCTTTGTAAATGGGCTTATCCGAATGTTGGGGGTTGAGGACAAGCGCGACGCGATGCCGAACCAACTCTCCGGCGGCCAGCAGCAGCGCGTGGCAATCGCGCGCGCCTTGGCGAGCAAACCCGCCATTGTCCTCGCCGACGAGCCGACGGGTAACTTGGACAGCAAGAACGGCATGGATGTTATGGGGCTGCTCAAGGTCGGCGGCGAGAAGTATGGGCAGACGATTGTGTTAATCACTCACAACCCCGAAATAGCGCAGATGGCGGATAGAACCATCCGCATAGAGGACGGGAGGATTAAGGGGGAGGCGGGTCGGAAATGAGAATCCGCAATCGCGCCGTCATACGCAAAATCACGCGGCGCAACCTGCGCGGCAACAGCGCGCGCAACTTCTTTCTGTTCGCCGCGATAATGCTGACCACGTTCATGATTGCCTCGGTCCTGAGCGTCTATATGAGCTTCAACGGGACGATGGAGCGCGACGCGGTACGGCGGGCGGGGACGCGCGCGCACTTGTTTGTGCATGGCGTCACGCCGCCAACCGCCGAATATATGAAAAAACTGACTTATGTAGAAGATGTCGGCGTGGCGTCTATCGCCGCGGCGGTGAACATTGACGATACGCAGTACCACCTCGGCTACTGCGACGACGCGATGTGGGAACGACTGATGACTCCCGCGTATTCCAACGTGACGGGGGCATACCCGGTAGGCGAGTTTGACATAATGCTGCCGCTCGGCGTTCTGAAAGGCCTCGGCATTACGGACCCGGCACCGGGTATGCCGGTGATGCTCGAAGGCATGTCGTTCACGCTGTCGGGGTTTTACACCGATTACCAAGGAACATGGATGGATTACAGGATTCTGCCCGTCAGCAAAACATTTGCGGATAGTGCGGGCGGAGGCGCGGAGTGTATCGCGGGCATCGCGTTCCGCGACAAGCGGGACATATACGACGGTTGGGGCAGGCTGAACAGCGATTTGAGGCAATACACCGGGGAGACTTTCTATATGTCGGTTTACGGTGTTTCCTCCGTGTCAAACCCGTTCGGCACGGCAGCTGTGTATGGCGTTATCATCGCGTTTCTGATGTTCACGGGGTTTTTGCTGATTTACAACGTCATGACCATCTCGGTTTCGAACGATGTGCGTTTTTATGGGCTGCTGAAAACAATCGGCGCGACCGCAAGGCAACTGCGCTCGATTGTCGTCGGGCAGGCGCTGTGGCTGTGCGCCGCCGCTATCCCCGTCGGGGCGGGGCTGGCGGCGGCGTTGTCGCTTGCCGTCGTGCCGTATATATTGAAGAGCTACACCGTGGACTCCGTGACCTCGTTCTCGCCGTACATATACCTCGGCGCGGCGTTGTTCGCGCTCATTACCGCTCTGCTCGGCGCGGCGCTCCCCGCGTGGAAAACCTCGCGCACATCGCCCGTTGAAGCCACTAAATACACCGGGGAAACCCTCCGGTACACCAAGAAAGCCTCTCCGTGCAGGCGGGAGGCCGATAAAAGAACGCGCGTCCTGTTCCCGGGCAGGGCGAACCCGTATCGCATGGCCCTCCGAAACCTCTTCCGCAACCGACGGCGGACAACCGTGGTGTTCCTGAGCCTGTTCCTCGGGCTGACGATGTTCCTGACTGTCGCCACGGTGTCGGGCAGTTTGGACGCGGACAAATACGCGTCGGAAATGGAAAACGACGACTTCCACCTCCGCTACCAACCGAGAAACGGCGCGATGTTCCCGGGGGAATCGGGGCTCGCGCCTGTGCCGCAGAAGTTCGACGAGGCATATCTGCAAAGGCTCAGAGACCTCCCCGGGTTTATCTCGATGTGGACCGTGACCGAGGCGAAAGGGCTTATGACATATACGGATGCTTTTGAGAAGCACCTTGACGGGTACGTCGAATACATATTGGGTATGGGCGGCGCGTCCGGTTTCGACCCCGAAAGGCTGAGGGAGAGCTTGAAAATGTCTTTCCAAGCCAACATATACGCCATAGACAAGGGAGACATCGAAGAGCTCAATAAACGCCTCGCGGCGCCGCTCGACGCGGAAGCGTTCGAGCGCGGGGAGTTCGTGTTGATTGCCACCGATACCCCGGAGATATATGCCGATGTCGGTGAGGTGGAGGTCGCTTTCGACGGCGGGTCGTTCAAGCTGCCCGTCATGGGCTTTGCGCCTGAGCGGTTCAAAGGTTTTTTGGCCGGCAATGTCGCGCCCTGCGTATTCACGTCCAAGGCGCTGCTCGAACGGTTCGCCGAGCCGGCGGTTTACAGCATAGGGATTAAGGTAAGGACGCAATCGCAGCGGGAGGCTTACGGGATTTTGTCGGAAATGACTGCCGGGGACGGCGATGTGTATATGACGTCGCGGGTGGAGGCTTACGACGAGGTGCGCGGCGCGCAGGCGCTGTTTTGGGTCGTCGGCGGCTCCATCTCCGGCATCCTCGGGCTCATAGGCGTTTTGAACTTCGTCAATGTCCTGACGGTCGGCATCTTGTCGCGCAGGCGCGAACTCGCGACGCTTGAGGCTTGCGGCATGAGCAAGGGGCAGACGCGCCGGATGGTGCTCGCGGAGGGTATCGGCTACGCCGCCATTGCGCTGCTTTCCGCGGCGACGCTCGGGAACGCCGTCGCGTTCGGCGCTTACAGCCTGTTAAAGGGCACGCAGGGCGCGGACGACCTTTTCACTTTCGCGTACCCGGTAATCCCCGTCGCGGTTGTTGCCGCCGCGATTCTGCTAATCTGTATCGCCACCCCGGGGCTTGCCTACCGCTCGACCCGGCGCGCGACGCTCTCGGAGCGGTTGCGGGCTGCGGAGTGAGCGCTCCGATGCCGCGGAAATCATCGCGCCGCTCCCCGCAGGGCACAAACCCCCCCGACAGGACGGGGGCGGGGGAGACGGAGGTTAAGGCGGGCGGTTGAGGACAACCGCCCTTACGGGGACGGGGTTGCGGGGGCGCAGCCCCCGCTCTACTGCGGGCGGGCGGAAACGTGGGTGCGAGGGCGCAACCGCCCGTTGGTGACTGCCAAAGTGATATGTCGGAATCTAGGAGATTATGCTTGCCACGCCGATGTAATTGTAGTATAGTATCGGTATAATTGCTCGGAGGGGATTGCATATGCAGAAAAAGCGTTTTACAAGCACGGCCTACGCCGAACTGTCCGACTTTCTTTACGGCTCTTCGCCGTATCCGGTCACGCTCGCGAACGGGCTTTCCGTGGGCGGGGGGTTGGTTTACCCGGAAATCAACTTCACGCTGCCGCCCATGCTCATTACCAAAGACACCATGCCGGAGGTTATCGCCAACTATAAGCAGATTGCCGAAGGCATATGCCAAAGGGCGAGAGAACTTTACGCGCCCGGCTTTGTGGCTGAGATTGAGACGCTGCCGCCTATGACGGAAAACCCCGAATGGGGCATAGAGGTCTGCAAGACGGTGGTTGACATCATCAATGAGCACGGCGCGAAGCACGGCATAAAAGGCGCGGTGAGGATAACGCCCAACGACATCCGCGAAGGCACGGAGCTGGAGCATATGTGGCGCGGGGCTAAGTGGGAGCGTATGCTCCGCACGTTCGAGGGCTGCGCGAAGGCCGGCGCCGACTTCCTCGCCATCGAATCCGTGGGCGGCAAGGAAACGCACGACGAGGCGGTGATGTATTGCGACATCGCCAAGTCCATATTCGCCCTGAGCGTACTCGGCACCGTGGACATGGCAAAGCTCTGGGCCGCCGTAACCTCCATTGCCGACAACACGGGCGCCGTGCCCTCCGGCGACACCGCCTGCGGGTTCGGCAACACGGCCATGGTGCTTGCCGACAAAAACTACATACCGCGCGTGTTCGCCGCCACGGTCAGGGTCGTGTCCGCCGTGCGGAGCCTCGTGGCGTATGAATACGGCGCGCGCGGCCCGCACAAAGACTGCGGCTACGAGGGCGTATACGTCAAGGCCATCACGGGCACGCCCATCTCCATGGAGGGCAGGACGGCCGCCTGCGCCCACCTCTCGCCCGTGGGCAACGTGGCGTTTTGTTTAGCGGACCTTTGGAGCAACGAATCCGTGCAAAACATCAAGCTCCTCGGCGGCATGGCCCCCACGGTCTCATTCGAGCAGCTCGTATACGACTGCCGCCTCGCGAACGAAGCCTCGGCGCGCGGCAAAGACGCCGCGCTGCTGCTGCGCGACCTCCACGCCGACAGCGACAGCAAACTCGACCCGCAAGCCTATGTGCTGCGCCCGGACGTGGCGCTCGCCATATCCAAAGAGCTCGTGAAGGTCGAGGGCTATTACCCCCGCGCTAAAAAAGCCGCCGCGCTCGCGTTGGAGTACATGGAAAAAGCCTCCCGCAGCGGCGAGCTTACCCTGAGCGCCAAAGAGCTGACGTGGTTGGATAACCTCACGGAGACCGTGGCGGAGTTGCCCGGCGATGTGGGCGAGTTTACCGAAAACATCATCGGAGAGTGCGAGAAACTCGACCCGAAAAAATACGATATGTAATATTTCGCGCCCGGTTTTTGCAATCTGCTTATGCATAAACGCGCTCTCTTTTTCCGCCCGCCGCGCGGTTTCCCGCGGCAACGCGCGCCTGCCGCCCTCCCCGGGGCCGCGGGTCGCGTGGTGTCCGCTTTCGCCTTGCGGAGCAAGGCTTTTCGGCACTGTAAAGTGCCATTGCTTTACAGCGTATCCCGCACCCGGAAGAAAGGGGGTTCCCCTAAATTGGCGAAGATGTACCATATCGGCTTAGACAAAGCGGCGCGGTATGTGTTGCTGCCGGGCGACCCGGGGCGTTGCGAACCCATAGCCGCGTGTTTGGATAACCCCGCCTTTGTCACTCAAAACAGAGAGTATTGCACATGGAGCGGGTGGCTGTGCGGCGAGGAAGTGTTCGTCACGTCCACGGGCATAGGCGGGCCGAGCGCGGCAATCGCATTGGAAGAACTCGCCGCTCTCGGCGCGCGCACATTTATCCGCGTGGGCACATGCGGCGGCATAAACAAGAAGGTGCGCGGCGGCGACGTGGTGATAGCTTCCGGCGCGGTGCGCCACGAAGGCACCAGCCGCGAATACGCCCCCATAGAATACCCCGCCGTGCCCGATTACACGGTGCTCGCGGCGCTCGCGAACGCCGCCGCGCTCTCGCCCGCGCAAACCCACATAGGGGTGGTGCAGTGCAAAGACAGTTTCTACGGGCAGCACGAGCCGGAGCGCATGCCCGTCTCTCCCCTGCTCCTGCAAAAATGGCAAGCGTGGCACGGCCTGGGCGTACTGGCGAGCGAGATGGAAAGCGCGGCGCTCTTCGTGGCGGCGGCGGCGCTGGGAGTGCGCGCGGGCGCGTGCTTTTCGGTGGTGTGGAACAAAGACCGCCGGGCGGCCGGCCTGCCCGACGGCGACTGCCACGACCCCTCGGCGGCCATAGAGCTTGCCGCGGCGGCGTTGCGCGCCCTGATTACGCAAGATGCCGCCACGTAAAACCCACGCCGCGTGAAGGCGCGCGGCGGCCGGATACTTGAACTGAGCCGCGCCCGTTGCCGCCGCCCGCCCGCCGCAGGGAGTGCCCGCCCCTATTGCTTTTTGCCCGCGCTCGGTGTATGATGTTAAACGGAAGGTGTGATGCCGCTGTGAAAAAGGCGCTTATCGTGTGGGGCGGTTGGGACGGCCACGAGCCGGATAAAGTCGCCGCCCGTTTCGCGCGTATGCTGCGGCAGGAAGGCCTCGAGGTCGAGGTGAGCAGCACCTTGGATTCCTTCGCCGACATCTCGCGCCTGACGGCCACCGACCTTATCGTGCCCTGCTGGACCATGGGCGAGATAAAGCACGAATATGTGGCGAACGTGTCGAAGGCCGTGGGCAACGGCACGGGTCTCGCGGGTTGCCACGGCGGTATGTGCGACAGCTTCCGGCAAGACACCGAGTGGCAGTTTATCACGGGCGGGCAGTGGGTGAGCCACCCGGGCGGCGACGGCGTGGAGTACACCGTGAATATCTGCCGCGGCTCCTCGCCGATTGTGGAAGGGTTGGACGATTTTACCGTGCGCACGGAGCACTATTACCTCCACATAGACCCCGCCATTGAGGTCTTGGCCACGACCGCGTTTCCGAAGGTGCCCTACCGCCACATATCCAACAAGCCCTGCGCCATGCCTGCGGCATGGACCAAGTATTGGGGTCTCGGCCGCGTGTTTTACACGTCGCTCGGCCACCACGACGATGTGTTTGATGTGCCCGAGGCGGGCGAGCTTATGCGGCGCGGTATGCTCTGGGCCTCGGCGGGCAGGGAATACGCCGCCTCGCGGGGCCTCACCGCCGAACGCTTTGAGAACACGGCGAAAATGTATTAACGGGAGAGGAAAAAATGCAAAACGTGAGATTGGACGAGTTTTGGGAGAAAGACGCCACCGCCCACGAAGACAACTGCTTTTCCCCCGCGGCGCGGCAAGTGGCGCTCGGCGTGCTCATGAGCCACGAGTGCCTGTTTGCGGAGCTGGGCGAAGAGGGCAACCCCTGGGGGGTCACGCCGCCGGAGCGCCTCAACGAGCTTTCCCGCCGCTACAACGACAAAGCCGAGCGTATTGTGGGCCGCCGCCTGCTCGACGAAAACCTGCCGCCCGCCGCCGAGGTGTTTCCCGAAATACGCGGCATAGGCGAGGTATTCGGCGGCAAGTATGAATACAACGGCGTGTCCACGTGGCTGCTGGAGGGTATGCACACGCCCCGGGAGCTTGAGGCGCAGCTTGACAAGATTGACAAAATGGACCTGCGCGAGTTTATATTGCCGCCGAATTGGGAAAGCGAAAAGAAGCGCCTTTTCGAGTCTTGCGGCAAAAGGCCGCCCTGCTGGCGCGCCATGCGCGGCCCCGTGACCTTGGCCGGCTCCGTGTACGGCATAGAGAACCTCATCTACCTTATATTGGACGAGCCGGAGCTTGCCGAACGCTTTTCCGACACCATAGCGAGCGTTATCAGGGGCTATATAGACATTATGGACGCGGAGGCGGGCGTGACCGAAGCCGACAGGCCGCACACCTTCTCATTTTCCGACGACGAATGCTGTATGCTCAACCCGGAGATGTATGAGGCGTTTGGCTACCCCGTGCTCAAAAAGACGTTCGATTACATCTGCCCGAACCCCGGGGATTACCGCTACCAGCACTCCGACTCCGCCATGGGTCATTTGCTGCCCATACTCGCGCGCCTGAACCTCACCGCCTGCAACTTCGGCCCCACGCTCACCGTGGAGGAAATCCGCGCCCATATGCCCCGCACGCGCATTGACGGGCAGCTCTCGCCCATGACCTTTATGAACAACGACGAGGACGCGATTATCGCGGAGGTGCGCCGCGACTGCGAGGCCGCCAGGCGCACGGGCCGGGGGCTCCACCTCTCCACGGCGGGCAGTATCAACAACGGCAGCCTGCTCACGAGCATGCGGGCCGTGATGTTCGGCATACAGGAATACGGGCAATACTGACGGGCAAGGGAGCGGCATAAGCCTTTGAGGAGTTATTCGTCCAAGGAGATTATCAAATTGCTCACAGACAGAGGTTGGTGCCTTGCCCGCGTTGAGGGCAGCCATCACATATTCCGCCACGGCACGGGGAAAGGTATTGTCACGGTACCGCACCCTAAGAAAGATTTACCGCTGAAAACCGCCGCGTCAATACTGAGGCAGGCGGGTATTCCACAGAAAGGGCGGAAACCGTAATGGGAGAAGGCATGCGCGCGTACGCGGCGATATTTGATTACGCCGAAGACGGTATCAGCGTTGAGTTCCCGGACTTGCCGGGTTGTCTGACCTGCGCCGAAAGCGATGATGAAGCCCTGCTCAACGCGGAGGAAGCCTTGAGGGGGTGGCTCGCGGTCTCGGACGAATCGGGCGTTCACGCCCCCGAACCCACGCCTTTGGAGAATATTTCGCTCTCCGGCCGCCAAAGAGCCGTGCTTGTCACCGCGCACACGGTCACGCGCCGCAGCCTTTCCGCGGCGGTTTACTGAATAGGCCGCCGCTTTGCCGCGGTAAGCAACAAACCCCACCATACTTTTCGGGAGGTGCCTTTATGAAAAAAAGCGTCAAGTTCATTCCCCTGCTTTTGGCTCTCTGCCTCATCGTCGCCTGCTCCGGCTCGCCCTCGCCCTCGCCGAGCGACGGAGCGGCGGCACGAACACACCCGTACCGTCACCGAGCCCGTCGCCTAGCCCATCGCCAAGCCCTGACCCAACGCCCGATAATGGCGGCGATACGATAGTGTCAACACCAAGCCCCTCGCCGGAGGATTCGCCGAGTCCGAGCCAGAGCCCGTCACCCAGTCCGTTGTCGTCCTTGCCGGACAGCACCGTCATCACCTTCCCCGACCCCGCCTTTGAGGCCGCTGTGCGGGAGGCCATAGGCAAACCCACAGGAGCTATTACCAAGGGCGATGTGGCGGGGGTGACAAGCCTTGACGTGAGTGGAGCTTTAGAGGTACGCGGCGACATCAAAGACCTAACCGGCATAGAGTACTTCACCGCGCTGACGGAGCTTATCTGCTACTGCAACCAACTCACCACCTTAGACCTATCCCGCAACACCGCGCTGACGGAGCTTAATTGCAGCGGCAACCGACTCACCACCTTAGACGTATCCCGCAACACCGCGCTGACGACGCTTACCTGCTACGACAACTACTTCCCCGACAAATCCGCCATCATAGGGCTTGACGAGAGCAGAACACGCATCACTTTCGGCACCCAACGCTCCCCCTAACCCCCCGCATACACGCCCGGCGCACGGGCCGGGGGCTCCACCTCTCCACGGCGGGCAGTATCAACAACGGCAGCCTGCTCACGAGCATGCGGGCCGTGATGTTCGGCATACAGGAATACGGGCAATACTGACGGGGAACCCCCGAAAGGTGCGGAGGGGCAATCGGAATGAAACGTATCTACGATTCCGTCAAGCGCGCGCCCGGGTACCCGCAAGGATTCAAGAGCGTACGAAACGGCACAAAGAAAGTGAATATCGAGGGGAAGGCGTTGTTGCACGAACTGCGGAAAGTCGAGGCAGGACACTGGAAGAAGGTCTACAAAGACGGGTTCGATTCGGAAGGGAATGAAATATCGCTCCACTATTTTGAGAGTCCGTCCGGCAAGGTCTTCAACGTGAAAACCAAATCAGGGTGGAGCGTTTCACGCAAAAAGGAGTGAATACATTATGGAATGGGATATAAACAAGAAACCGTCCGCAAGCATATGCCCCAAGGCTTTCTGCTTTCTGTGGTCCGAAGAGGGGCGCGGGTGCGACGAAGCCTTTGGCGAATGCCGCCGCGCGACCGCAAAGCACGCCGACGCAGACTACTATGAGCCATGCGAGCCGGAATTGGAAAAGCACGGTCTGCCGTGGTTCTACTTCATTGCGGGCGCAAATGAACTCACGGGTGAGCGTCGGGGAGAATACCTGCGCGAAACTGAGAAACTGTGGGGCATAAGCAACAAACCCCACCATACTTTTCGGGAGGTGCCTTTATGAAAAAAAGCGTCAAGTTCATTCCCCTGCTTTTGGCTCTCTGCCTCATCGTCGCCTGCTCCGGCTCACCCTCGCCCTCGCCGAGCGACGGAGCGTCGCCCTCGCCCTCCCCCTCGCCGAGCGCAGACCCCTCTCCCTCCGACGAGCCGCCCTCGCCCTCGCCCTCGCCCTCGCCCTCGCCGAGCGGCCCGCCCACAGAGCTTCTCTTCTCGTTTAGCTTCACCGACGCCGACTTTGCCGCCTTGGAGGCCGCCGGCGGCACAATCGCGGCAAACGAGCAGGCCGAGGGCGAGGTTATCTCCGGCGGCCTGAGCCACAACGGCGACGGCGCTTCCTATAAGGTGCGCCATATCGAGGGCACGGACTATATGTCCATACCCAACGGCGTGAGGCTGACCTTCCCCGAACCGCTGCCCGCCAACACCAACTATATACTCTCCGCGTGGTTTTATGTGCCCTCGGAGGGCCACGAAGGCAAAAGCGCCCTCATCGGCCCCGGCATACTGATTAACAGCGAGGCGGGCGACAACGAGTTTAAGTTTCCCAACAGCGTGGGCACGGCGGGCACCGTGACCTACGACACATGGATGCGGGTGGACTTCCCCACAAGCCGCCTCGGCGCGCTCATGGGTTTCTTGGACTTCCGCTTCTACACCAACGACGAGCCCACGCACCCTGAGGTGTGGTATTTAGACGACATCAGCGTGGAGGTATACCAAGACGAGGTGAACGACGACCCGCAGACGGACCTGCCCTCGCTTGCCGCCGCCTACGCCGACTATTTCCTGCTCGGCGCGGCAGGTTCGCCCGCAGACCTTTCGAGCAAGCGCATGGATATTATCACCCGCCACTTCAACGCCTTCACGTTTGGCAACGAGATGAAGCCGGACGCGGTGCAGCGTACGGAGGGCGTATTCACCTTCTCCACCCTTGACGGCGAGATTGCCGTGTTGAAGAGCAATAACATCAATATCATCGGCCACACCCTCGCCTGGCACAGCCAAAGCCCCGCGTGGCTTTGGAGCGACAAGGAGCTCGCCCGCGCGCGTTTGGAGGCGCACATCGAGGCCGTGCTCACGCACGTGGGCCCCGACCTCACGGCCGTGGACGTGGTAAACGAGGCGTTTACCGACAGCGGCGGCAGCGGTAATTGGACGGCCAACCTCCGCAACGCGGGCTGGTTTACCGCGCTTGGCGCGGACTTTTTGGAAATCGCCTTCACCAAGGCCGACGAGGTGCGCCGCGCCATCGGCAGACCCGACCTCAAGCTCTATTACAACGACTTCAACCTCGACTTCGCCACAAAGGCCCGAAACGTATATGACATGGTGGAGGAGCTTCGCGGCAAGGGCGTGCCCATAGACGGCATCGGTATGCAGGGCCATTACAACCAAGGCACCTCCCCCGCCAATGTGCGCCGCTCCATAGAGCTGTTTAACACATTGCCGGGCATTGAGGTGAGCGTGACGGAGCTGGACATCACCATCGCCTCGTCGCAGGGCAACGACGCGCTCAACGAGCAGGAGGCGCTGCTGCAAGCGAGCCTTTATTCCGAACTGTTTCTCATCTACAGGGAATACGCCGCGGGCAGCGCCAATACCGACGCGTCTAAGAAACTGATTGCGCGGGTCACGTTTTGGGGCGTGAGCGACCGCCAGAGCTGGCGCTCCGACCGCCACCCCCTGCTCTTTGACCGCAACAACAAGGCCAAACCCGCCTTTTACGCTGTGCTCGACCCATACAATTACCTGACCATGCTGCCCTGAGCCTTCGGCGACGCGGACAAGGGCGGCGCGGGTTCGGCGGCGGTCACTCCCCGGTTTCCGCTTTTCCGACGGGCTTCGATGTCTGCACATTCTTATCGCGCGGTTTTCTGAACACCACGAACTTAGACAACACATAGTTTGTCACGGTGACAAGCGCGGTGGTGAGAAAGAAGGCTATTAGGTCGTAAAGACCTAAGATGTCGAGGAAGAAAAAGAACGAGCCGATTTCCAACAACAAGGAAAAACCGCGCGAGGCGAAAAACGCCGCCGCCTCGCGCCAAAGCGCCGCGCCTCGCGCCGAGCGCGAGCGGAAGACAAAGAGCTTGTTCACGGCGTAGGCAAAGACCATGGCGGGCGGGATTTTCAGTATGTTGGAGAGGTTTTCCTCCATGCCGAGCAGGCGCGTATACAGCATATACACGATAAAGGCCACCAATGTGGTCAGCCCGCCGGCAATGAGGTAGGCTATGAGTTCGCGGTATTTTACGAGATACAGGCGCGCAAGTGCGGCAAAACGCGCCGGAGGCGAACCGCCCTTACGCAAACGGATTCTCCGGCGCAGTCTTCACACGGCAGAAAACGGCGGAGACCAACGCCGTGGCGGGCACGATGCAGATAAGACCCACGCTGCCGGCCAAGGCTCGCAGCAGCTCTGTGGCAATCAATTCCCAACTGAGCAAATAATCGAGCTGCGCGGATTCCACGGAGATGAGCAGCATAAGGTGCAGGGAGCCGCCCACATACGCCAGCACAAGCGTGTTGGTCATGGTGCCCATCACGTCGCGGCCTATGCGCATACCGCTTTCCACAAGCTCCGCGCCCTGCAAGCCCGATTTCCTGTTCAGCTCCTCCAAGGCGGAGGCGATGGACACGCCCACGTCCATGGCCGCGCCAAGCGCGCCGATGAGTATGGCGGCAAACATCAGCCCGTTTAGGCTGACGCCCTCCATGCCGACTCTTTGCGAAAGGAGCAGGGCCTCGTTGTCCACAACGCCCGTGAGCTTCATCGCCGCCTGCATTATGGTTGTGAGTATGCCGGAGATGATAAGCCCGGTAATGATGCCCAGCAGCGCCGCGAAGGTCTTTGCGCCGAAACCGCCGATGACGGCGAGAGTGATTACGGTGACCAAGGCGGATATGAGCAGCGCCGCGAAGATGGGCGACACGCCCGCCTTGACCATGGGTATGAAGATAAACACGATGCCCGCGCAGGTGAACACAAGCGCCAGCAACGAACGCGCCCCAACCTTGCCGCCGACAATACACAGCACCGCCACGAAGATGACAAACAGCGCCAGCAGCCCGGCGGTTCTGTTGTAATCGCCGAAATCGCCGAGCGGCAGGCCGTCCGCGTCCCATGATGGCATCAAAAAGATGGAGTTGCCCGTGCGCGGCGGCCGTACGGGGTAGCTCGCCGACGAATGCACCACCAATTGGCCGGAAACCACACAACCCCTCATGGGGCCGGAGGTAATCCGCGCCGTGAAGAGCGTGGTGCGCACACCCTGACCTTCGTCGTCTGTGGATTCCTGCTCCACTTCGGAATCGACGCTGATTATTCTCGCGCGCAGCATGGTCAGCGCGTCGGCGGCGACCGCCCAGTCCTCAAGCGAGGGGGCGGGCCGTTCGCCTACGCCCGCGCAGGAGGCGAGAGACAGCAGGGCAAGCGGCAACGCGAGCAACCACAAACGCTTATGGTTCATTTTTACATCTCCTTGCCAATCGGGGAATATTGTGCTATTATCGTGGCACATCGCGTATCTCGGACGCGGGAGGTCGGCTATGCTCGCGCGGTTATTGGAAAAGAGCCGTTTGCCCGGCGGCGCGCTGCTCGCGCTCACCGCCTTTGTGTGCCTTTCGCCCGTGAAGGCTCAGGCGGACATAGGTCACGCGCAAGCGGTCATGTTGGCGCTGCTCCTGATATGCGGCGGCGCGGCGCTTGCGTGCCGCGAACTTACCTGCGAAAGGCGCGCGGCGTTGCTGATGGCGGCGGGTTTGGTCATGCGTTTCGGCTACGTATGGTACACGGTGTATTGGGTTCGCCAGCACGACATCGGCGTGTGGGATTCGGCGCAGGGGCTGTTTGTGAGGGGTCACGCCTATTACATAGACCACTATGTAAAACACTGGTTGCCGCCCGCCGAGGCCTTCTGGCAGCACCACCACCCGCCGCTGTTTCATTTCCTTTCGGGCAAGCTGCTCGCCTTGTTGCGCCTATGCGGCAAAGGTTACCACGAGGCATACGAGAGCTTGCAGCTCATGGGCGCGGCTGTGTCGGGGCTGATAATGCTCGTGAGCTACCGCGTGTTTCGCGAATTGGAACTCAAAGACGGGGCGCTTATTGCCGCTATGGCCGTAATTTGCTTTCACCCCACGTTCTTCGTGCTGGCGGGGAGCCTGAACAACGACAACCTCATGGTGCTGTTTGTGCTGTGGGCGTTTCTGCTGACGCTGCGTTGGCGGAAAGAGCCGTCCGTGAAGACCACCGTGCTGCTCGCGCTGGCAATCGGGTTGGGTATGATGACCAAACTCTCGGCGGTGCTCGTCACGTCCGTCACGGCGTATGTGTTTTGCGAAAAACTTGCCGCGAAGCAGGGCAGGGAAACCGTGGTAAAGCGGCTTATGGCCTTTTTTTCGCTGTGTGTGCCTTTGGGGCTTTGGCACACGGTATATATGGCGCTGCGGTTTAAGGTGGCGCCGGGATATGTGCAAGCGCCGGGCGTGAGCATATATATCGGCCATTACAGCCTCGCGCACAGATTCCTGTATGTACCCGCCGAGCAGTTTTCGTTTCTGCCGTTTTGCCAAATAGACACTCAAGTAGACAATAATGTGCCAATGTACATAATAAAAAGCTCGCTTTTCGGGGAGTTTCGCTTTGCCGGCGCGGACTTCGCGGCCACGGCGCTCGTGTGGGTGAACATCGCGCTCATAGCGCTCTCGCTTGCCGCCATGGCGTACGCGCTTGCCAAAAGGAAGGGCGGGCTGCCGTGCATGCTTTGGTGCTGCCACATGGCGGGATATATCGGTTTCAACATCGCCCTGCCGTATATCTGCACCATGGACTTCCGCTACCTTGTGCCCTCGGTGCTGTGCGGCGCGGGGTTCTTGGGGATTGCCTCCGCGGAAACCCGGAGTATGGGGCTGCCGGGCAAACTGTTGCGCGGCTCGGCAAGCGCGGCGCTCATTGTGTTTTGCGCTTTGTCCGTCGCGTTTTACCTGACGGTTGACTGAGCCGCGACAGCAATATTATACACAGCCCGGCTTGTTTTTGCAACAGCGTTTTGTTATAATGGTGTCGGAGGTGTGCTTTTTATGAAAAAAGAGAAAATTATCTACATGGTCAAATTGGGTTTGCTTGTGGCGCTTATGCTGGTCATGAGCGTCACCCCCATAGGCTACTTGAACATCAGCGTGGTGGCCATCACCTTCCTTTGCGTGCCCATCGCCGTGGGCGCGGCGCTGCTGGGGCCGTCGGCCGGCGCCGTGTTGGGCTTGGTGTTTGGTATCACGAGTTTGGTGCAAGCCCCCTCCAACGCGCTGTTCGGCGCGGTATTCGCGGCTCAACCCATGCTTGTGGCGGCGGTGTGCATAGTGCCGCGTGTGGTAATCGGTCCGCTCACGGCGTGGTTTACGAAGCTCGCGCTCAAAGTGGATAAAAAACGCGTGTTCGCCTACGGGGCGGCCGGTCTGCTTTGCTCCCTGCTCAACACCATACTCTTCCTGTCCGGCGTTATCTTCATACTGGGAAAATGGCTGCAAGGCCATGAGATATTGGGCGGCAAGACCGTGACGGCTTTCTTCGCGGGCGCGGGGTTGCTCAACGGATTGCCGGAGGCCGCCGCCTGCATGATTCTCACGGCGGCAATATGCGTGGCCGTGACCGCCGCCGAGGGCGGACGCGGCAAAAAGGCTCCCGGGTAAGCGTCAACCGTTTTCGGAAGCAAAGCCTACCCGCGGCTTTCGGGGCGACGGGCGGGCACGGGGCGACACAGGTATGTTTGCGCGTATTCGCGTCGCAACGCGGCGCAGGCGGCGCAGGCGGCACGGCAATCCGCAAAGACCCCGAAGACCGCCGACCCGGAGCCGCTCATTGAAGCGCCCAACGCGCCGCCGCGCGCAAGGCGGCTCTTTGCGGTCTTCGCGTGGCTTTGCGCCGCGCCGGGGCAGTCGTCAAACACATTGCACATATACCGCGCCGCGAGGGCGAGGTCGCCCTTGCGCAGAGCCTCGCAAAGCCCGGATATATCGGGTTTGCGGCGGCGCTCGGTGTTATCGAGCCGCGCAAAAGCCGCTCCGGTACGCACGGCGATACCGGGGCAACATATCACAATGAAGCAATCCGGCAAAGGCGGCAGGGGCGTGAGGAGCTCCCCACGCCCGCCGGCAAGTTGTGTGCCGCCGAAAAGGCAAAAAGGCACATCGCTGCCGAGTTCGGCGGCCCAAGAGAGCAGGAGTTTGTCGGATATATCCGCGCCGCTTTCGCGGCGCAGTCCGCGCAACACGGCGGCCGCGTCGGCGGAGCCGCCGCCGAGACCCGCGCCCGCCGGTATATGCTTGCGCAGCAAGACCGAGGGCATGTACGCGGGAAAACCCGTGTTTTCGCGGAAAAGCAACGCGGCGGCAAGCGCGAGGTTGCTCCCGTCGGCAGGCAGTTCCGGGCGGTTGCTCACGGCGCGGGGTTCGCCGTCGCGCGAGGGCAAGACGGTAACAATGTCGCATAAGTCTGCCGTCTGCATTACCGTGAGCAACTCGTGGTAGCCGTCGGGGCGGGGGGAGAGCACGTCTAAGGCGAGGTTGAGCTTTGCGGGGGCGGAAAAAGTCATCGCTTCTTCGCGTAATCAATCGCGCCCACGGGGCAAAACTCATGGCAGCAGTAACACTTTATGCAGGAATCGGTGTTCACGGAGGCCACGCGCCCGGAAAAAGCGATGGCCCGCTTCGGGCAGACGCGCACACAGTCGCCGCAGCCGATGCAACGGGAGGACACCACGGGGTACTTCGCGCCCTTCTCGCGCACCTTGCGGCGCAGGCGGCGCGGCAACAGCTTTGAGATGAGGAAGACAAAGCCGCGCTCTGTGCCGGGCGGGCGGAAGGATTTGCAGTTTGCCTCGCGTTCGTCGCCGAGCCATTGAAGCTCCGAAGCGGAGGCGGGGATAAGGCCGCGTTTTTGGGCTTGTACGAGCATGGGCACACGTTCGGCGCGCAGGGATATGAGGGAACAGGCGGCAAGGTCCACGGTGTGGGGGTTTACGCCGCCGAGAATGACCCCCCACGGGCAGGGCGAACCGCCGCTCGGCCCGTTGCCGTCCATGCCCACCACGCCGTCTAAGATACAAAAACCGGGACCCACGGCCTCGCATATGTCCGTGACCGCCGAGAAAAAGCGTTCGCGCGAGAGGTATTTGCCGTGGTAGAGCGGCTTATCCATGCCCGTCAGGCAGCCGAACATATTTTTAGCGCAGCCCGTGAAGTAGGCAAGGCCGTGCGTCTTCGCCTTGGCCACCGACACCACAAGTTCCGCCTCGGCCGCGGCTTTGAGGCATGAAAACGAGCCGACCGTGCGGCCTTCGGTTTTCAGCGTGACGGAAGCCGTGTCTGTGAGCAAGAGCGCGCCCGTGGGCGGCACGGTCTCTTCCAAGCCGCAACGGGAATAGAGCCGCTTGAGCATGGCGGCCGTGTGCGGCGCGCCGGTGGAGTCTATGACCTCCACGGAAGCGCCCGCCTCGGTGAATACGCGGCAGACCGCCGCCACTACGAGCGGGTGGGTGGTGGTGGCGCTCTCCGGCTTCCTCGGCAGCAGGAGATTGGGTTTGACCAACACGCGGCCGCGCCCCGCCAGCAGCGCCTTCGCCCCGCCGGACGCGTCGAATATGCGCCTGACGGCGGATTCCGCTTCGCCGTAGTCTTTACAGGAAGCCAAAAACACGCGAGGGTCTTTTACGGTACTCACAGTTGCCTCACAAACCTTTCTATCCGTATTAGCGACTCTTTCAGGTTTTCAACGGATACGGCGTAGCAGATACGTATGAAGCCCTCGCCGCTCTCGCCGAAGGCGTTGCCCGGTATCACGGCCACATTCTGCGAAAGCAGCAGCTTTTCGCAGAACTCCTCGGAACCTATGCCATAGGCGCGTATGGAGGGAAAGAGATAAAAAGCGCCGCGCGGCTCGAAACAGCTGAAACCCGCCGCGCGCAGGCCGTCGAGCATATAGCGCCTGCGCCCGTTGTAGCTTTCCCTCATGCTCTCCACAAAGGTGTCGCCGTCGCGCAGCGCCGTGAGCGCCGCGTATTGGCTGGTGGTGGGCGCACTCATTATGGCGTATTGGTGGATTTTGGTCATCTGGGCTATGAGCTCGCGCGGGCCGTAGGCAAAACCCATGCGCCAACCGGTCATGGAGTGGGACTTAGACAGCCCGCCCACCACCACGGTGCGCTCTTTCATACCGGGCTCGCCGGCAATGGACGCGTGGCGGCAGCCGTAGGTCAGCTCGGCGTATATTTCGTCGCTGAGCACGAGTATATTGCTGCGCGCCAACACGCCCGCGAGCGCGGGTAAGTCATCTTTTTTGAGTATGGCGCCCGTGGGGTTGCACGGATACGGCAGGACAAGCACCCGCGCGCGCGGCGTGAGAGCGGACGCGAGCAAGGAGGGCGTGAGCTTGAAGCCGTTGCCTTCGCTCATGGCGAGCGGCACGGGCACTCCGCCCGCCAAGGCGACTACGGGGCCGTACGCCACAAACGACGGCTGCGGTATGAGGACTTCGTCGCCGGGGTTCACCGTGGCCCTGACGCACAGGTCCAACGCCTCGCTGCCGCCCACGGTCACGAGGATTTCGCCCGCCGGGTCGTAGGAAAGGCCGAAACGCCGTTCCATGTAGCGCGCGCACTCGGCGCGCAGCGCGGAGATGCCGGCGTTGGGCGTATACTTGGTGAAGCCTTTTTCCAAAGAGTATATGCCGGAGTCGCGAATGTGCCAGGGGGTGAGGAAGTCCGGCTCGCCTATGCCCAAGCTGATGGCATCGCGCCGCTCTTCAAGTAAGTCGAAAAACCGCCGTATGCCGGACGGGCGCAGGCTCGCGGCACGGGCGGAGATTTGCGGCGCGTAGCCGCTCACAGATACGCCACTCTTTCTTGCGCGTCGTCGGGGCGGGCGTAGACCACTCCGCCTTCTTTGTATTTCTTTAACAAAAAGTGCGTACACGTGCCGGTCACCTGCTCCAAGGTGGAGAGCTTTTCCGCCACAAACCGCGCCACGTCTTTAAGCGACTTGCCGATGACCACGGCCTGTAAATCGTAACCGCCGGACATAAGGTACAGGGACTCCACTTCGTCGAACTGGTATATACGTTCGGCCACGCGGTCAAACCCCTCGCCCCGCTGCGGCGTGACGCGCACCTCAATCATGGCCGTGACGTAGTCGCCCCCGGCTTTCTCCCAGTTAATCACGGAGCGGCTGCCGAGCAATATGCCCTCCCGCCGCGCGGCGGCGATGTCGCGCTCCACGTCGGCTTCGCCCACGCCCAAAAGCAACGCGATTTGCCCCGCGCCGAGCGAGGCATCGTTTTCCAACAGTTTGAGTACCCTTTTCATGTCACGGCCTCCGTGTCGCGCGCCGCGTATCGCCGCTTGCGGGTCTTGCAAACGGGCTTGCGGCGTGATAAAATCTACTGTGGTCGCGCGTTACGCGGCGCCCACATATTATACAGGATATGCGAGGTTTTTGCAATGCCGCAGACACAATACAAACAGGGAGACATTATCCAAAATGCGGGCGAGGCGCTGCGTGTGCTTTCGGTGATAGACGAAGGCGGCGTGACCGCCTCGTTTGGCAGTCTGCGCATGGAGTTGGGGCAGGGCGATGTCGCGGGTCTGCCGGAACTTAACCTCGGAGCGCATTGTTTCACCTATACCGCCGCCTCCGACGTTACGCTCACGCAGCACTCATACGGCGGTTTCGGCGAATTGGATGCCCTCATTTCCGGCGACCCCGACTTAGCCTACGCGCTCGTCACCTCTATGTGGCGGCAGATGAGCGCCCTGTTGCAACACAAAATCGCCCTGCTTGCGGAGGCGGACAGCGTGTATGAGGCGGCAAAAGGGCTATACCCCGAATATGAGCGCCTGTGCGCGCTCTACGCGCTCACGCCGAAGAAGCTGCCCGCCGCCGACGCTTTGGAGCGCTTCAAGTCCGCCCACCCCACGGGCGAATGGCTCTTTGAGTATTACATGGAACTCGGCGAATTAGATGAAGAGGCGCGCAGGGCGTTCTTTTACGGTATGCGCGGTATCACGCAGGGTTTCCTGCGCCGCAGCGCGGAAGATGCCGCGCTCGTGACCCAAGGCTGCGCCGAATGCGAGCAATACCTTGCCGCCTCGGTAAAGAGCCTCATTTGCCCCGGCGGCCACGACCTATTCTCGCTCATAGCCGACCTCCACCAAAACGCCATGAGCGCGAAGGGCGCGGACGATGCCGTGGACGCGCTGATGGCGAGGCTGGCGGGTGTGCTGCGCGGGCTCACGAGCATAGACGGCGAGGAATACCGAGGCAGGCTGAGCGCATACGAGGAAAACCTCAAAGCGTGGAGAGGGGGCGCGGAAGAAGCTCCGCCACAGCACATGGACTTTGCCCCCAACCGCGACCTTGCCGGTTCGCTCGACGTTATCTGCGAATATTCCGACTGCGCCGAGGAGACGCACCACTGCTTCGCCCGCCGTGTGCAGGACTATATCGCCCTTACCGACAGGAGCGCGTTGGAAGACGCGCCGAAGGCTCTGCGCCGGGAACTGACCGCGCTCTTTTACGAAATATATAACCTCGCGCTCATAAAGAGCATAAGCGACCCCGCCGTGCCCACCGTCGTGAAGATGTTCCTCTCCTTCGGCTATGTGGATGCCGATCTCGCCGGGCAACAAAACGCCGCCTATCTCTACTCCATAGCCGATTCGCTCAAAGGCGCGCCCGACAAGGGTGTGTACACCGTACGCGAATGGCTCGCCGCCGTCTACGCCGGCCAAAAGGAGCCGAGCCGAAACGAAAACGACATGGATTACGCCGAGTATGTGCGCGACTTGAAAAACAAAAGCAAGATTGACGACAAAGAGGAGCGCCGCCTGCTCGGCGATAAGGAGGCCAAACTGCGTTTCGAATTGGAAAACGTGTTTCCCACGGTAAACAAGCTCACGTTCGGCACCATCACCACTTTCTGCCCCCTGCTCGCGGACAACAACATACAGCGCCGCTTAGATAACGCCCTCGTGACCCCCGCGCTACTCACCGGGATAATAGACGAAATCCGCTCCATAGACTTCGCCGCGTATTCGCGCGAAACGATGTACTCCAACGCCGCCGTCTCCATCGCCAACGAGACTGTGCACTTGGAGATACTGCCGAACATCATCCTCATGCCCAATGTGGGCACACGCGGCGTTCTTTGGCAGGAGATTGAGGGCAAGAAACGCGCCACCCCCGCGCGTATGTTCCTGCCGTTGTTTATGCTCGGCGACTTAAAGGCGCTGATGATACGCCTGACGGGCGAGTTTCGCTGGGAGATGTGCAAGTTGGTGCAGGGTATGCGCTGGAACGACATTACCAACCCCTCGCTCACCAGCGTGTTTTCCGACTTTTTGCAGTTTTACAGAAACAACCGCGACCTTTCGCCGGAGGCCAAGGAGGACATACGCAACGACCTCATCCGCGCCAATAACAATTACAAGCGGGTGTTTGTCTTCTACTACACCGACTGGCTTGTATACGAATCCACGGGAGCGCCGCGCCTGCACAAAGCCTTGCGCCTGATACTGCTAACTTATTGCCCGTTCACGGCGGCCATACGCGAAAAGCTCGCAAGGAGCCCCATGTACGCCGAAATGATGAACCGCTATAACCATAAACAGCAGCAGCGCATACGGCAGCTGAGCAACGTGACGCAGAAGTTTACCCGTCTGGGCAAACCGCCCGCGCCGGAACTGCTCGCCGAAATCGAGTTCGCCAAGAGCTGATGGTCACGCAAGCGTTCGCGTTGCCGCACCCGCCGCTTGCCGTGCCGCGTGTGGGCAAGGGCGAGGAGGCCGCCATACAAACCACGCTCGACGCTTTTGACGAAGTGGCCTCCCGTGTTGCCGCCCTCGCCCCGGACACCGTTATATTCATCACGCCACACGCCCGCGCCCGCGCCGAATACTGCCTCATCTCGCCTTCGTCCGGCGCGTCCGGCACCCTCGCGCGCTTCGGCGCGCCCGACGTGCGCTTTGACGCGCTCTATAATGAGGAACTCGCGCGTGAAATAGCCGCGAGGGCGGCCGAGGTGGGCGTGGCCGTCGCAATGGGCGGCGGGGAAGACGGGCCGTTAGACCACGGGGTCACGGTGCCCATGTGGTTTATCAACCGCCGCTATACAGGCTACAAGGCGGTGCGTATCGCGCAGTCGGCTCTCAGCCCGCGCGAGCATTACCGCTTGGGGCAGGTAATAGCCGAGGCCGCGCGAATTGCCGGCGGTAACACGGCGCTCGTCGGCAGCGGCGATTTATCGCACAAACTGCTCCGCAGCGGACCGTATGGCTTCGCCCCGGAAGGTCCCGTTTTCGATAAACTCATAACGGAAGCCTTCGCCTCCGGCAATTTGCGGGCTCTCTTGGATATACCGGAAGACACGGTCGAGCGCGCCGCCGAATGCGGCCTGCGCTCCTTTGCGGTTATCGCGGGCTGCTTTGGCGGCAAGGCGCGCGGCGAACTGCTGTCTTACGAAGGACCGTTCGGCGTGGGCTACGCCGTGGCGAGTTTCGCGCCTGCGGACGCGGAATAAGGAAGGGGTTGTTGACGGTGCGCGCACAACCGCAAGCAGGTTCTATGCCGGACGGCGGCGGGCAAGACCCTTTCCGCGCCCTCGCGCGCGCGTCTTTGGAGCATACGTTGCGCGGCAAGGGCAGCCTGCCGCTCCCGGAAGGGTTGCCGCGCGAATTGACGGAGCACAAGGCGGGCGTATTTGTCACGCTGTATAAAGGAGGGCATCTGCGCGGATGTATAGGCACCGTGCAACCCACCACGGCCTGTGTGGGCAGCGAGATTATGCAAAACGCCGTGTCTTCCGCCTTGCACGACCCCCGCTTTCCCCCGGTGACCCTCGACGAGCTACCGCAGCTTACCATAAAGGTAGACGTGCTGCACCCGCCGGAACCCATAGACGGCGAGGGCGCGTTGGACCCGCAACGTTACGGCGTAATCGTCGCTTCCGCCCGAAAGCGCGGCTTGCTGTTGCCGCGCTTAGACGGTGTGGACACCGTGGCCGAGCAAGTGGCAATAGCGAAGCAAAAGGCGGGTATTGCCCCGCATGAGCCATATTCACTCTCGCGCTTTGAGGTCACGCGGCATGAGTGAGCGCGAGGCGCTTTTTTGGCAAAAAGAGCAAGACCTTGCCGCGCGCTGCGACCTCTGCCCGCGCGGGTGCGTTGTGCCCCTCGGCGGCACGGGCTTTTGCGGCGCGCGCGGCAACAGCGGCGGCGCGCTCCTTGCCGCCGGTTACGGGCATATATCGTCCGCGGCGCTCGACCCCGTGGAGAAAAAGCCGTTGCGGCACTTTTTTCCGGGCAAATATATATTCTCCGTCGGTGGCTACGGCTGCAACCTTTGTTGCCCCTTTTGCCAAAACAGCGCCATATCGCGCGAGCATGGTAACGCGTGGCGCACCGAAGAACCCGCCGCGCCGAAGGCGGTGGCCGAAAACGCGGTTTCGCTTGTGCCGAAAGGCAACATTGGGGTGGCGTACACATACAACGAGCCGTTTATCAACTATGAGTTCATGCGCGACTGCGCGGCGCTTGCGCACGAGGCGGGGCTGATGAACGTGGCGGTGACAAACGGCTATGTGCGCGCCGAACCGCTCAGGGAGATATTGCCGTATTTAGACGCTATGAACATAGACCTCAAAGGCTGGGGCGAGGGCTTTTACAAAAAGCTCGGCGGCGGATTTGACACCGTGAAAGACACCGTCGCCATCGCGAGTAAGTGTTGCCATGTGGAGGTCACCACATTGGTCATACCCGGCGAAAACGAGGAACATATAGAGCAAATCGCGGCGTTCATCGCCTCTGTGGACGCTGAAATCCCGCTCCACCTCACGCCGTTTTACCCGCGCTATAAATATTCCGACAGAAAGCCCACGCCGCCCGACACGTTGCGCGCCCTGCGTCGCAAGGCGCGGGAATACTTAGATTATGTGTATTGACCACGGCGGGCGCGGCACCGCGCCCGGACGCTTTTCGCGGCGCGTATGAGGCTGAAATGGTATGGCACCGCCTCGGTGCTGCTTGAGCAAGACGGCACACGCCTGCTCTTCGACCCGTTTTTCCCGCTGAATAAGCGCCTCTTCGCCCCGCCGCCGGAGGAATACGCGTCGGCGGACCGCATATTCGTGACGCATGGGCACTTAGACCATATCGCGCATATACCTCGCATACTGCGGCGCGGCTGCGGCGCGGCGATATACTGCACGGCCGCGCCGCGCGAGACGCTCATTGCCAAGGGTGTGCCCGCCGAGCGGATTTGTCTTGTCGCCCCCGGCACCGTTCTGCGGTCGGAGCCGTTTGAGGTGCGCGTGCTGAAAGGCAGGCATATCGCCCCCGACAAACGCTTGGTGCTGGCCACGCTCCTGCACCCGCGCGTTTTACTAAATCTGCGTAATGCCCGTTATTTGGCCAAAGAAAACAAAGCCTGCGCCGAGGCGGGGGAGACGGTGGTGTACGACGTGTCCGCCGCGGGCAAGCGTGTGCTGCTGCCGGGCAGCTTAAACTTAGACGAAGGCACACTTTACCCCGAAGGGGCGGATTTGCTGCTTTTGCCGTTTCAAGGGCGGAGCGGCATGGCCGACTACGCCATGCCGTTTATAGAGCGCCTGCGCCCGAAAAAGATAATGCTCATTCATTTTGACAATACATTCCCGCCCGTGTCGCGAGATATAAAGACCGAGCCGTTTATGGCGCGAATGCGCGAGAGCCACCCGGATATTGCGATTATTCGCCCCAAGGCGGGCATGGATTGGCTTGACGCGGATTGAGGGGTCAACCTCGGCGTTAAACGCCCGGGCGCGGCAAAGGCGCGGCGGCAGGCTGCGGGCGAGTGCGCCGACGCGTGTCAAAGGTGTTATTGTTTTTCATCAAAAGGGCGGGCGGAGGCCTGTGGCAAGGGCGACATATGCCTTGTTACAGCGACATGAGCAGCCCGATGGCTTGCTTGTAGCCCTCGAACCCCTTGCCGAATATGGTGGCGACGCATGCCTCGGTTGTGTAGCTGTGCCGTCGGTATTCCTCGCGCGAGGAGATGTCGGACAAGTGCACCTCCACGGCGGGTATCCCCACGGCTTTCAGCGCGTCGGGGATGGCGATGCTCGTGTGCGTATACGCGGCGGGGTTGATGACGATGCCGCAATACGCGCCGCGGGCCTTTTGGATTTCGTCCACAATAGCCCCCTCGCAGTTGGACTGAAAGCACACCGCCTCCGCGCCCGCTTCGCCCGCCGCTTCGCGGATGTACGCCAGCAAGTCCGCGTAGGTGCGAACGCCGTATATCTCCGGCTCTCTCAGCCCCAAGAGGTTGATGTTCGGGCCGTTAATCACCAATAACTTTTTCATATATCTCCTTTGCCGTTTCACGCGCGCCGGTGAACGCCACGGTAATATCCGACCATTGCCGATACAGCGGCAGGCGTTCGCGGGCGAGCGCCTCCACGCCCCTTTGCGCGGAAAGCGGCCTGCCTTCCGCCGCCAATTTGTCTGTCGGGGTGTCTATATAGACCACCACGGCATTCTGACGCATTACCCGCCTGTTGCCTTCGCGCGTGACCGCGCCCCCGCCTGTGGCGATGATAAGCCCGCTTTCCCCGCACACGCTTTGGAGGGCGGAAGCCTCCATGTCTCTGAACGCCCCTTCGCCGTCTTGCGCGAGAATATCGGCGACAGGGCGGCGCGCCCTCTTCGCAATCAGTTCGTCCGTATCCGCAAACAGCCGCCCCGACAGCTTGGCCAATTGCGCGCCCACGCTTGTCTTGCCGCAGCCGGGCATACCGATTAACACGATATTCCCGGTTGTTTTCGCCACAAAGGAAACAAGACTTTCAATGACGTTATCGCCGAGTGGCGCGCCGATGAAAAGCTCCGCGCTTTTTTTCGCCTGCGCGGCGAGCATTGCAAGCCCGTTGCGGCAGGGCACGCCCATTTCCTCCGCCCTTGCCAAAAGCTCCGTGCGGGCGGGGTTATAGATTAAATCAACCACGCAGCGCGGGTTTGCGAACACGGAAAGCTCCGCCGGACATTCGCCGCCATGCGGATACATTCCCACGGGAGTGGCGTTGACAATTACCTCCGCGTCCGCGTGTTTGCGTAGGTTATCGTAATTATCCTCCCCGGCGCGGCTGATAACCGCGGCGTGGGGCCACACGGCGCGCACCGCGCGCGAAGCGCCGCCGCTGCCGAAAACCACGGTTTTGCCCGCGGGTATGTCTTTCACCAAATACTCAAAACCGAATACGTCCGTATTCTCGCCGTACAGTTCGCCGCCCGGCAGGCGCAGAACGGTGTTGACGCACCCTGTGGCGGAGGCGGCGGGCGAAAGCTTCGCGCAATGCCGCAGCGCGTCTTTTTTGTATGGTATCGTGACGTTTAGGCCTTGGAAATCGCCAAGGCGCAAGAAACTTTCCACTTCTTCCGGTTCTTTCTCGTATAGGCTGTATTCGTAATCGCCGAGCCGGGAGTGGAGGAGCGGGGAGTAGCTGTGGGAAAGGCGGCGGCCGAGCAGGCCGAAACGGGGCATCACACCACCTCCGAGTAGCTGCCTAAGTAGTGTATCTCGTCGCAAAGGCCGCGCAGCTCCCTGAGCACCTGAAAGAGGGCGGGGGAGTAAACGGGTGTGTCGAGGTCAAAGTAGAACATAAACTCGAAGTCGCGGTTGGGAATGGGGCGGCTTTCCAGCTTCACAAGGTTGATGTTGTGTATGTAGAAACGCGCGAGGATATGGTACAGCGAGCCGGGCTTGTGGGGGATTGTGAGCATGAGGCTGGTCTTGTCCGCGCCGGGGTAGATGGCCGTCTCTTTGGCCACGCATATAAAGCGCGTGTAGTTATTGCCTTGGTCTTGCACGGATTCCGCGAGCCTTTGCAGGCCATACAGCGCGGCGCAGTTGCGCGAGGAGAGCGCGGCCACGTCGGGGCGGGGCGAGGCGCTCGCCATTCTGGCCGCCACGGCGGTGTTTTCGCAGACCGTCACCTTGCAGCCGAGGTTTTTGATGAAGCCCGCGCATTGGGCCACGGCTTGTTCGTGGGAGAACACCTCTTTGATGTCTTTGATACCCGTGCCCTCTTTGGCGAGCAGGCAATGGTCAATTTTCAGGCGCGCGCTCCTGACTATGCTGAACGGGTAGCGCATCATCAGGTCGTAGACTTGGTTGATGGAGCCGGCGGTGCTGTTTTCCAATGGCAGCACGCCGTATGCGCACAGCCCGCCGTCCACGGCGGCGAACACGCCGTCGAACGTGGCGCAATACATAATGCTCGGCAAGGCAAACAGTTTTTCCGCCGCGAGCTGCGAATAGGCTCCCTCCGTGCCCTGGCAGGCCACCACCGCCCGTTCGGGAAATAGGTTGGCCGTGTTTTTCAGGGCGTTTTCAATCATGTCCGTCAATTCGCAGCCGGGGGCGAGCAGCCGCTCCTGCTCCGCGCGGCTGATGTCGAACAAGAGCGAGCAAAGCGCAGTGACGTAAGATTCCCGCCCTTCCCGCGCCGCTCCCCGCAGGGAGTAGAGCTTCTCACGTTCCCGCGCGGGGTCGTGCACGGGCAGCTTGTGTTCTTGTTTGCACGCGGCAATCTTTACGGCCACGTCGAGCCGCCGGTCGAATAATTCCAGCAGCTCTTTGTCTATGACGTCTATTTCGCCGCGCAGTGTTTGCAGTTCCATTGTTTTTACCTCCCTCGCGTTTCAAGTATCGCGTCGTATATTACCAGGGCGGCGGCGGCCTCCACGCAGGGCGCGGCCCGCAGCGCCACGCACGGGTCGTGGCGGCCGGTCACCGTGATGTCCGTTTGCTCCATGCGCGAAAGGCTCACGCTCTTTTGGACTTTGGCAATGGAGGGCGTGGGTTTAAACGCCGCGCGGAAGACAAGGGGCATGCCCGACGTGATGCCGCCGAGTACGCCGCCGTGGTTGTTGGTGAGCGTTACCACCTTGCCGCCGTCCGGGGCGAAGGCATCGTTGTTTTCCGAGCCCGTGAGCGCCGCGCAGGCAAAGCCGTTGCCAAACTCCACCCCTTTTACGGCGGGTATGGCAAACACGGCCGCGGCCAAACGGCTTTCCATGCCGCCGAACAGCGGGCCGCCCAAGCCCGGCGGCACCCCGCGCGCCGTACATTCCACCACGCCGCCCACGGAGTCGCCGTCTTGCCGCGCTTTCTCCACGGTATCAAGCATGGCTTCGTCTCCGCTTGAGGCGGGGGTTTCGCCCACGCGCGTGAGGCGCGCGGCGATGTCCACGCCTTCGCGGCGGAGTATTTGCAGGCACACGCCGCCCGCCACGCACAGCGGCGCGGTGAGCCTGCCGGAAAACTGCCCGCCGCCGCGCGTATCGCGCGAAGAGCCGTATTTCACATACGCCGTGTAGTCCGCGTGCCCCGGGCGCGGCACATCGGCAAGCGCTTCGTAGTCGCCCGGGCGGGTGTCCGTGTTGCGTATTACCGCCGTGAGCGGAGCGCCGCAGGTAACGCCGCCCACCAAGCCCGCGACAAACTCCGGGGTGTCCGCCTCGCGGCGCGGCGTGACATGGGCGCTTTGCCCCGGAGCGCGGCGGCGCATAAACGCCTCCAATTCGTTGAAGTCCACGGCGATACCCGCGGGCAGCCCGTCTATCACCACACCCACGGCGGGGGCGTGGGACTGACCGAAGAGGGTGACTTTCAGGACTCTTCCGAATGTGAAATCCAACGGTACGCACCTCCCAACGCGGCAAAGTCATCGAAAAAGCGGGGGTAAGACTTATTCACGGCCTCCGCCCCCACGATGGCCACGGGCTTTTCGCACACGCGCGAGAGCACGGCGGCGGTCATGGCGATTCGGTGGTCGCCGAAAGAGCCGATTACCCCTCCGATAAGGCGGCGTTTGCCCTCAATCACCAAGCCGTCTTCCGTTTCGCTTATATTCGCGCCGAGCGCGGTAAGACATTCGCTCACGGCGCGCAGGCGGTCGCTCTCTTTCAGGCGCAGCCTGCCCGCGCCGTAGATTGTGGTTTTCCCCTCCGCCACGGACGCCACGGCGGCGAGCGCGGGCACAAGGTCGGGCGTGTCGCGGGCGTCTATGTCCGTGCCTTGCAAAACGCCGTGGGCCACGGTTACGGCGTTGCCGTCCCAACGCACCTGAGCGCCGAAAGCCGAGAGCAGGGTGGCGACGGCTTTGTCGCCTTGCCTCGTATCCTCGCGTAGCCCCGTGACCGTGACGGCACCGGGGCCGAACGCGCCGGAGGCGAGCCAAAAAGCGGCGGCGGACCAGTCGCCGCCTATGCCCGCGCCGTCGGGCGGAAGGCTGTATTGTTGGTTACCCGGCACGACAAACACGCTGCCCCGCCCCGCGTCGGGGTTTTCGTTAATCTCAACGCCGAAGCGGCGCAGTATGTCTACGGTCATATCCACATAGGGGCGCGATTCCAAAACACCCTCGCAACGCACGGCGCTTTCGCCCGGCAGGAGCGGCAACGCAAGCAGTAAGCCGCTGACATATTGCGAGGACACATTGCCCGGCAGGGTGTATTCCCCGCTTTCGAGCCGCCCCCGGCAGATGAGCATGCAGTCTTCCGGCCTTGCAATCGCGCAGCCGTGGGCGGCAAGCGCGTCTGTGAGGGCGCTGAGGGGGCGCGACGGCAGCCGCCCGCGCATGACAAACGCCGCCTCTTTGCCCAGCGCCGCGCAGACGGGCAACAGAAAACGCAGCGTGGAGCCGCTCTCGCCGCAGTCGAGCACGAGTTTCCCCCCGCGCCGCAACGCGGAAAGGGAACGCGCCGTGGCCTCGATGTCTTCCGAACCGCCGGCGGGCATATCCGCGCCGGCAAGCGCGGAGCAGATGAGCGCGCGATGGGTTTCGGACTTAGACGGGGGCGCGGCCACGCTGCCACCGACAATCGGCCTATCTATCCTCACCGTCATGGCGTAAGCCCCGAAGCTATTAAGGGTTGCAATTCGCAAAGGGGGATTGTTTTCAGCGCACATTCGCCCACGCGCAGGGGCAACACCAGCGTGATGGCATCCGGGAGCCGTTTTTTATCGGAAAGGCAGGCGCGCGCAAGCTCCTCCGCGCCGTAATCCGCGTTTTCCGGCAGACCGAAATGCCTGAGCGCGAGCAAGAGCGTTTGCAGGCAGTCGCCGCCGCATATGCCCGCCCGCGCGGCGGCCCGCGTGATTACCGCCATGCCCGCCGCCACGGCGTTGCCGTGGGTGACGCGGTAGCCGCTGAGGCGCTCGACGGCGTGACCCACCGTATGGCCGAAATTGAGCTTCTTGCGCTCACCGTTTTCGGCGCGCTCATATTCGTCTTTTTCCACCACGGCGGTTTTGACGGCCACGCACCGCGCGATAACGTCCGCGAGCCGTTTTTCTTTGAGCAACGCCAAGAGGCCGCCGTCGGCAAGCATGGCGTATTTGACGACCTCGGCGCAGCCGTCGCGGTAAGTTTCTTCGGTCAGCGTGTTGAGCAAGTCTGTGTCGCAGATAACGGACAGGGGCCTGTGAAAAGCGCCGAGCAGGTTTTTGCCTTCGGGCAGGTTCACGCCCGTTTTGCCGCCTATGGATGAATCCACGGCCGCGAGCAGCGTGGTGGGCATTTGCACAAGGCCGATGCCCCTCATGTAGCAGGCCGCCGCGAAACCGGCGATGTCGCCGACCACGCCGCCGCCGAGGGCGACCACCACGTCGGAGCGCGTCAGACCCTCCGAGGCGAGAAAACTCGCCGCGTCTGTGAACGTGCGGGTGTTTTTGGAGCCTTCGCCGCTCGGAAACTCGAAGAGCGCCGCGCGGTAACCGTTGTTTTCAAGGCTTGCGAGCAGCCGCCGGGCGTAGAGCGCCGCCACCACGCTGTCTGTAATCACGGCCGCCGCGCCGCCTCCGGCGGCTTTGCGTATCATTGCGCCGGCGCTGTTGAGCAACCCCGGGGCGATATGCACGTCGTAGCCTCTCATGGGCGGTCCGTTTCCCCTTTCAGGCGGTTGCCTTCTTCCAGCAATTCCCTCAGCGCGGCCGTGTCGCCCTTTTTCAGGGCGGCGGTGTAGGCGTGCAGGGCGCGGGCGAAGCCTTCCAGTTCGTTTACGAGGTTATCGCCGTTTGCCATGCAAAGCTGCGCCCACATATCCGAATTGAGCCGCGCCACGCGCGTGAGGTCTTTGTAGCTTCCCGCCGAAAAACCCTTGTGCGCGCGAGCCCTTGGGCTTTTGATATACGCGTTGGACACCACATGGGCCATCTGTGAGCTGAAAGCAATCATTTCGTCGTGCTTCTCCGCCGTGGTAAAGGTGAGGTGCCCGAACTCGGCGGGGGTGAGCAGCTCTTCGAGCGCGCCAAACAGCTCCGCGTTGTCGAACACGGGGGGCACAAGGAGCATGGAAGCGCCGCGAAAGAGGTTTGCCCTGCTGTGTTTGAATCCGGCGTTGTGGCTTCCCGCCATTGGGTGCCCGCCCACGAACGTGAAACCGTGGCGCCGCGCGAGCGGGAAACAACGCGAACAGACCGCGCGCTTAACGCCGCAGCAGTCGAGCACGAGCGAGCCGGGGGCGATAAAGCGGGCGTGCTTTTCCAAATAATCCACGGTGTCGGAGGGGTACACGGCCAAAAAGAGGGCGTGACATTCTTTGAGGTTTTCATCGCAAAGCTCGCCGTCCACACAGCCGGCAAGCGCGGCGTAGCCGAGTACGCCGGAGTCGGTGTCGTAACCGTATATGTTGTGGCCGCGCGCCTTGTAGGCTTTCGCCAAAGAGCCGCCGATGAGCCCCAGACCCACTATGCCCACCGTCATAGCATGGCCTGCCGTATTTTCCCCACTTTTTCCGTGACCGCCGCAAACTGCTCCGGCGTGAGCGATTGCGCTCCGTCGCACAGGGCGTTTTTGGGGTCGTTGTGCACCTCGATGAGCAGGCCGTGAGCGCCGGCGGCGGCCGAGGCCATTGCCATGGGCAGCACGAAACGCGCCGCGCCCGTGGCGTGGCTTGGGTCCACCACCACAGGCAGGTGCGTAAGCTCGCGCAGGGCGGGTATGGCGGATATATCCAGCGTGTTGCGCGTAAAGGTCTCAAACGTGCGTATGCCGCGTTCGCAGAGGATTACGTTGCGGTTGCCGCCCGCCATGATATACTCGGCGCTCATGAGCAGCTCCTGCAGGGTGTTTGCCAGGCCGCGCTTGAGCATAACGGGTTTATCGAGCGCGCCGAGCTCTTTGAGCAGCTCGAAGTTTTGCATATTCCTCGCGCCGACCTGTATGATGTCTACTTGCTCAAACATGGGCAGGTGGGCGGCGTTCATAATCTCCGTGATTATCGGCATACCCGTGCGGCGCTTGGCTTCCAGGAGCAGCTCTATGCCGTCGGCGCGGAGGCCTTGGAAGTCGTAGGGCGAGGTGCGCGGCTTAAACGCCCCGCCGCGCAACACGGCGGCGCCGGAGGCGCGCACGCTTTCGGCTATGGAGAGGATTTGCTCCGGCGATTCTACGGAGCACGGCCCCGCCATGACGCAGAAGTGAGGGCCGCCGATTCTCACGCCGCCGACTTCCACTACGGTGTCGTCGGGGTGAAACTTGCGGTTGGCGCTCTTAAACGGTTCGGAGATGCGTTTTACGGAGTCCACCATCTCCAAGCCTTCCAACAGCTCCGTGTCTATCTTGCTCGTGTCGCCTATAAGGCCGAGTATGGTGTAAGATTCGCCCTTTGAGATGTGCACGGTCAGGCCGCGCCCCTCCAGCCACGCCGTGAGGTTTTTAACCTGCTCGTCGGTAACGGTCGGCTTTAATACGGCAACCATGGGAGCCTACATGAGCCTCGCCGTGGCTACCTTGATGCCGGGGCCCATGGTGGACGCGACCACGCAGGAGCGGATATACTGCCCTTTGGCGGCGGCGGGTTTCGCCTTGATGACCGCGCCGAGCAGGGCATCGAAGTTTTCCATGAGTTTCTCGCCGCCGAAGGACACTTTGCCGAGCGGGCAATGGATGATGTTGGTCTTGTCTAAGCGGTACTCCACCTTACCGGCTTTGATGTCGGCAATGGCGCGAGCCACGTCGGGCGTGACCGTGCCCGCTTTGGGGTTGGGCATAAGGCCCTTCGGGCCGAGGAGCTTGCCCAAACGCCCCACCACGCCCATCATATCCGGGGTGGCCACCACCACGTCGTAAGCGAAGAAGTTTTCGTTTTGGATTTTCGTGACCATTTCCTCCGCGCCCACAAAATCCGCGCCCGCGGCTTCGGCTTCCTTGGCTTTGTCGCCCTTGGCGAATACGAGCACACGCATGGCCTTGCCCGTGCCGTGCGGCAGCACAATGCTTCCGCGCACTTGCTGGTCTGCGTGGCGCGAGTCCACGCCGAGCTTCACGTGCACCTCCACGGTTTCGTCGAACTTTGCCCTCGCCGTTTTGAGCACGAGGGCGAGAGCCTCGGCCGGGTCGTAGAGCGCGGCCTTATCCACCGATTTTACGGCTTCTTTGTAAGTCTTTCCGCGAAACATCACGCGCCCCCCCATTCTTCCACGGTAACGCCCATGCTGCGCGCGGTGCCCGCCACCATGCTCATGGCGGCCTCCACCGACGCGGCGTTGAGGTCCGGCATTTTTTGTTCGGCAATCTTCCGCAAATCGCCCTTCGCCAGCTTCGCCACTTTTGTTTTGTTGGGCGCGGCAGAGCCGGATTCGATATTCACGGCTTTCTTGATGAGCACCGGCGCGGGCGGGGTTTTTGTGATGAAGCTGAACGTGCGGTCCGCGTACACGGTGATGACCACGGGGATGATAAGGCCTATGTCGTTTTTGGTGCGCTCGTTAAACTCCTTCGTGAACTGCATGATGTTCACGCCGTGCTGCCCTAAGGCGGGACCCACGGGGGGCGCGGGCGTGGCCTTTCCCGCGGGGATTTGGAGTTTGATGTAACCTGTGACCTTCGCTGCCATTCCTTCGTACCTCCGGGAAGTTATTGTTGTATTACGTTAAACGCGGAAGCCGGTTGTATTTCCCATGCCGGAGCGGCAGGTCACACAACGGGCTCCACTTCGTCTAAGCCGAGCTCCACGGGCGTTTCCCGCCCGAACATGGATACCACCACGCGCACACGGCCTTTGTCTAAGGCAATCTCGTCCACCAAGCCGACAAAACTCTCGAAAGGCCCGTCTATGATTCTCACGGAATCGCCCGTGGAGTAGTTTACTATTATCTCGTGCTTTTCCACGCCGAGCGCGGCGACTTCCTCGTCGGTGAGACACACGGGCTTGCTGCCCGGCCCCACGAAACCCGTGACCCCGCGCGTGTTGCGCACCATGTGCCAGCTCTCGTCGGTCATAACCATACGCACGAGCACGTAGCCGGGAAAGAGCTTCTGCTCTTTTGTGGTTTTCTTTCCGGGCGCAATTTCCGTGACCATTTCGGTGGGGACGTTGACACCGAGGATGAGGTCGTGCAGCTTGCGGTTGTCCACGGCTTTTGTTATGGTGGCGGCTACTTTTTTTTCGTAGCCGGAGTATGTGTGCACAACATACCACTTAGCGTTATCCGCCATCACGCTCTACCGAAAATCACAGTACGCGGATGACTGTGTCGATTATAAAGCGGAAAACGATGTCTAAGCCGGCGATAATCGCCCCCACCACGATAACGGCTCCGATGACTATGAGGGAGTTGTTGGTGAGTTGCTTCCTGTTCGGCCACACAACCTTTTTCAGCTCGGAGCGCATCTCCCTGAGCCAACGCACAACGCGCGCGCCTACGCCGGGCTTTTTGGCGGCCGGCTTGGCGGGCGCTCTCCTTGGGGCGGTGGGTTTCTTTTCGTTTGGCATTACTCGGCGCCTCCTCGTTTTCTCCCCGCGCGGAGCGGGCGGACACCCGGCGCGTTACCGGGTTTCCCTGTGGGGGGTGTGTTTCTTGCAGAAACGGCAGTGCTTGTTCATCTCCAGGCGGTCGGGGTCGTTTTTCTTGTTCTTGACCGTGTTGTAGTTCCTTTGCTTGCACTCTTGGCAAGCTAATGTAATCTTCACCCGCATAACTCTTCCCTCCCAATGCTGCGGCGCTCAAAAAAAGAACCCTTCGCAGGCGAAAGACAGTATACCACAAAGCAAACGCGGCTGTCAAGCGTTTTGCCAAATCTTCCGTAAACTTTTTCGGCTACCCGGAACAGCGGGTTTTCCCCTAAAAATCGCTCAATACTCCCCTGCTCCCCCTTGACAGCCCCCGCGCCCTTATGCTGCATTCTGCACAGTTGCCCCCACTTTACACGAAAGCGGGTACTGCTTGTGAAAAAACTCACTTCACTTATTCTTTCCGCCGTTTTGCTCCTCGCCGCGCTTGCCGCTTGCGCGGGCGGCACCGACCCCACGCCCACCGCCGGCGACACACCCTCACCCGACCCACTGCCCCCTATAACCGCAGCGGTCGGCGACATCATAGAGTTCGGCGGATACGAGTGGCGGGTGCCGGACGTGAGCGGAGGGAAAGCCCTGCTGCTCTCCGAGTATATCTTGGAATGTAGACCGTATAACGAGGAATATGCAGACGTGACATGGGAAGTCTGCACTTTGCGCGCCTACTTGAACGGCGAGTTCTACGAGAGTTTCGGCATCTGCGAAAGAGAGAGAATAGTTACCGTCACAAACCAAAACCTTGACAACCAATGGAGCGAGGCGAAAGGCGGTAATGATACACAAGATAAAATATTCCTCTTGAGCCTTAGCGAAGTAGTGAAATATTTTGGCGACAGCGGACAACTGCAAAACAAGCCTTCGTCGGCTATATGGTTTATCAACGATGATTTCAACGAAAAACGAATAGCTTTTCATTTGGATGCCGGCCAAAACTATATATACAACGGCAAAAATCTTGGCGCGTGGTGGTGGTTGCGCTCACCCGGCCTTGAAAGTACGGGAGCGGCGCTTGTGAGAGAAGGAATTGTGTTTGTAGACGGCTATTATGTCAGTCAAGCAGATGGCGGCCTCCGCCCCGCTTTTTGGGTTACCGTGCCTTAATTCACATAGCGCCGATACCGCCTACCGGGCGGATGCGCTTTCGCACATCCGCCCATATTCCCCATTAACCCGTTCCGCGCAGTTTCTTCACCCACACCCCGGACTTTATATACCGAGGGCGCGGGCGTGAAAGAACTAAGACGGCGCGGCGGGGGTAAATACGGCTCTGACATCGGCGAGCATGGCGTTTTCCGCGGAGTCGGGCGTTAGGGCCCGCTGCGAGCCGGAGGCGGCGTA
>JAIRWH010000044.1 GCA_031253545.1 Oscillospiraceae bacterium | reverse complement strand
GCTCTCTTCACATCCCAGCGGTCGTATCTCATCCACGCGCTCCTTCCGCGGCCCCGGCCTCTTCGCGTTGTATCGGATTGAGATATTATAGTGCACTCCCGCGCGTTTTGCAAGTGTTTACGCCGGAGCAGTTGTCTTGCCCGCTTGCCGGTTGCCGACGGCTGCCGCCCCGCAAGCCCCGTCTCTGCCCACCGACAGCCGACCGCCCGCGAAATATTACCCGGTTTACTTCCCGGTTGACAACCGGCTTGGTTTGATGTATCATTGACGTAACAAACGAGTGAAGGATGTGATATGCGTGCTCTGCCCGAATTGCCAAAAGGAACTGCCTTCCGAAGCCCGTTTCTGCGACGGCTGCGGGTACGCCGTTTCCGCTCCCGCGCCGGAACCTGCATATTCAGAACCCATTCCGGCTCCTGCATATTCAGAATCTGTTCCGGCTCCTGCATATTCAGAACAAGCACCCGCATATTCAGAACCCGCGCCTACATCTACGTATTCAGAACAAGCGCCCGCATATTCAGAACAAGTCCCCGCCGGGCCGGAGGGCTTCGCCCTCGACGGTACCACAGGCAAATATTACCGCCACGACACCGCCTCCGACGGGGCGCAATGGATTACTTGGTATGACCCGGCTACGGGGCAGTACGAGCAAGCGCCCTGCGCGCAGGCGGACAACGTCTACGCCGCCCAAGGCGCGGCTCCCGCCGCGCCCGCCGCGCCGCAACGCGGCGGCAACAAAGGCCTGCTGCTCGCCTTGTGCATTGCCGTGCCGCTCGTAATCGGCGGCGGGGTGGCGGGGTTCATCTTCCGCGACGATATAGCCGGCCTGTTTACCAAAGACACCCCCGCCTCGCCCTCCGAGAGCGACAGGCTAACCCCGCCGCCGTCCGAAGACCCCTCGCCGTCGAACGACCCCTCGCCGTCGAGCGACCCCTCGCCGAGCGAGCAGCCGAGCGACCAACCGCCCGCGCGCCCGGAGCTGATTGATTGGATGCTTGCCGGTTCGGTAAACGTAGAGTTTGACATTCTGGGGGAAGCCACCGACGACGACGGCACCGTATACGTAATGCGTGGCAGCGGCAAGCTCATAGTCCTGGAGCCGGATATGTATATGCAATTAGTTGTGGACGAGGTTGACGGTGTCCGGATTGACCCGCTTATATTCTGCCAAATCGCCAAGGGCGACAAAGAATACGAATTAGATGCCGCAACCATGCTCGCCTATGAGAGCAAGCGGGCGCTTGACCCAGACGGCGGGCAAATCGTCCTAAGCGACAGCGGCATCGGCGTTGTCGCCGGCAAGACGCTCCCCTACGAAGAATACACCAACCAAAGCGAGGGCACGGGATTTAGGTTCTACATAGACGGCGCCGATGTCTATGCCCTGACCATACATGGCGGCACGGCCCCGCCAAACTTTGTCATGCTCGTCACCTCGGCCACCAACGTCATACCCGCCGACGCGTTTGACGTGCCGCCCGGTTACACGATTGTGTCGGATTCCGCGGCGGACGGTGTCGGCAACACGTCGGGCAATATCGCGAACTGGGGCTACGCCGCGCTGCATGACGGCAAGATTTATTACGCCAACGGCGCGCAGTGGAACGCCTTATACGTCATCAACACAGACGGCTCGGGCAAGATGAGGCTAAACGAGCATTATTCAATGTACATCAACGTGGTGGGCGACACAGTCTATTACGTCAACGGCGACGACGGCGACAAAATCTACTCCGTGAAGACCGATGGCACGGGCGCTCGCGCGCTTAACGGCGACTACTCATCGTCCGTTGTCGTGGTAAACGGCGTGATATACTATATCAACGACAGCAACGGCGGTGCCATCTACGCCATGAACCTCGACGGCTCCGGCGGGAGGGTGGTCGTCGCCGACGAGGTGGATTCGTTTGCCGTGTACGACGGCAAAATCTACTACGACAATTGGAACGACTCCATGCGAATCTATGTCGCGAACCTCGACGGCTCCAACGCGTACGCGCTTAACAGCAACGTCTCCGACTGCATCAACATAGTGGACGGCGTGATATACTACATCAACTGGTCGGACAACAACAAGGTTTACCGCATGAACCTCGACGGCTCGGACGACCGCGCCGTGAGTGACGACGAGGTAAGAAGCGTAAACGTGCACAACGGGAAGGTATACTTCGCCGACGAAGGCAACGGCGGCAACCTGTACTCCATGAACCTCGACGGCTCCGGAAAGAGAGAGCTGACCGACCACGCCGTCACATGCGTCAACGTGGCGGGCACCAGAATCTACTACATTCATTACGATGAATGGACGCTTTACACCGTCTCCGCCGACGGCGGCGAAAGCCGCCCGGTGAGCTGACAACAGCAGCCGGAAAGAGCGGGGGGCGCGCCCTCCGCTCTTTTTTCGGGCGAATACAGGGGCGAGTATTTGACAAGCGAGGCCGCCTTGTGTTATACTGCCCACAACGGGGGGGCGGGGCTGCACAGATGAAACTAATCCTCAAACGAATACTGCCCGCTGCGGTCGTGGCGCTTTTGTCGCTTGCGGCTCTCGTCTTGTATGTGCTTGTGCGGCTAACCCTCTATCAAGGCGAGCCGCGTATTGAGATATATCCCGACAACCCCCACGGGCGCACCGTGCTCGTTGTGGCGGACGCGGAGTTTTCGCCCTTCTCTTTCCGCGACGGGCGGGGCGAGCCCGCCGGCTTCGACGTGGAGCTGCTCTACGCCGCCGCCAACATCATGCGGGTCAACATCGTCTTTGACCTCATGGAGTGGAGCGCGGCAAAAGACGCCGTGGCCTCCGGCCGGGCGCACTTCATCACGGGCAACCCTTACGGCGGCCCGGGCACGGACGGCCTCTTGCAGTCCGTGGTGCTCACCAACGACCAATTCGTGTGCATCGGCCGCGTCAATTTTTCCTATGTCGGTTATCTCAACGACAAACGCCTCGCCACCATTGAGAAAAGCGGCGCGATTACCGATTTTTTGGAGCCGTATAAGCTCACGGGCAACACGACCTACTACCCCTCCTACACCGACGCCGTGCGCTCCGTAATCTCGGGCGAAAACGACTACGCCATCGTGCGTTACTCGGTGGGCCGCCGTATATTGGCGGACTTAGGCGCGCAAGACGTGGGCTTAGTGGGGCCGGTGCTTGCGAACAGCTTGCTGTGCGTGGGGGTCAACGCGAACCACCCCGACCTTGCCGCCTCGCTCGACGCGGCCATCAGGCAGCTCCAAGCCAACGGCGTGAAAGACGCGCTCGCGGAAAAATGGCTCGGCCGCTATGTGGAGCGTTTCAGCTTCGGCGATGTGCTTGTCCACCACGCCGACACATTATTCATCATCGGCCTCATCGTCCTGCTCATAGTCGCCGTCGTCGCGTTTTTCGTCCACCGCGGCTTCCTCAAAGCCGCCCACGCGCGCCAATCCGCCCATTTGCAGCAGGAAAAGCTGCAAGCCGAGTTGGAGGCGCTCGACTCGAAAATCGCCGGCGAGCGCGCCAAGGCGGAAGCGGAAGCCGTGCTCGCGGGCATTGAATACGCGAGCACCATGCAAAAAAACCTCCTTCCTTCCCCGGAGGCTCTCGCCGCGGCGTTCAGCGACTGCTCCGTCATCTTCTGCCAGCGCGACATAGTGGGCGGCGACATCTACTGGCTCAAGCGGTTTGACAAAGGCACAGTCCTCTGCGTCTGCGACTGCACCGGCCACGGCACCCCCGGCGCCTTGCTCACCATGATTGTGGTATCCGCGCTTGAAGGCTTTGTAAACGAAAAAAACTGCTCCGACACCGCCGAGATTGTTTGGTTGCTCGAACGCAATCTCGTAAACGTGTTCAGCCACCATGCGGCCGACCTCGGCGCGGGCAGCTCCGAATTGCTGGACGGCTGCGACCTCGCCGTCCTCTTTGTGGCAAACGATAAAAGCGTCAGTATCTCCGCGGGTCAGACCGATGTCTTTATCTGCGACGGCCACGAAGTCCGGCGGCTGCGCGGGCAAAAAATCTTCGTGGGCGAAGGCAAACTCACCGGCAAAGACGACGTGCGCGTCACCGTGGTGCCCCCCAACCCGGCGCACAAATACTACATAGCCTCAGACGGCCTGTTCGACCAACCCGGCGGGCCGAGCGGCGCGCCTTTCGCCTATAAAACCTTCAAGGAGATTATCCTTTCCTGCCACCACGAGCCGCAATGCGTCATCGGCGACAAAATCTGGGACGCGTTCGAGGAATACCGCGCGGGGGAACCCAAAGTAGACGACTTCGTGTTAGTCGCGTTCAAGCCTTAGTTTCGCGCAAGGGAGGCGGCTTTATGATGCCGATAGACCAATTCGACCTGTTCGAGCATGAGCAAAAGGTCTATGAGAGCGCGCGTCGCACGGTAAACGAGCTCCGGGCCGGCGCGAACATAGACCCGGGCAGCTACGAGCGCCTCTGCTCCGAATACGGCGTAATGCTCGAACACCTCCGCAGGGTCACCCACATTTCCGACCGCACAACCACCGTGCTGCACGAGAGCAACCTCAACCTCTCCGACAAGGTCTATTACGACGCGCTCACCGACATCTACAACCGCCGCTACATGGAAGACAGCATCCCCCGCGTTGTCAGCTCGCTGACGCGTTCCGGCAACACCGACCTGAGCGTGATGCTGCTCGACTTAGACTTCTTCAAGCACTACAACGACACCTACGGCCACGCCCAGGGCGACTGCTGCCTGAAAGCCGTGGCGGAAACGCTCAAAAACAGCGTGCTCCGCCCCGACGACTTCGTGGCGCGTTACGGCGGGGAGGAGTTCATAGTTATCCTGCCCGGCACCCACCAAAAAGGCGCGCGCAAGGTGGCCGACAGAATCTTGGAAAACGTGCGGGCGTTGGAGATACATTCATTCAGCGGCGGGCCGTCCACCTTCGTCACCATCTCCATCGGCGTCACCACGGCCGATGTGTCCGTGTCGCACGACTTCGCGCAGATTGTCAACATGGCGGACAACGCGCTGTATATCTCCAAGCAGCACGGCCGCGACCGCTATACGTTCATTGAGTATAGGGAGGGTATGATGACAGATGGGGTTTGACATCCGGCAATACAACGACATGCTCAAGGCAAACAACGTCAGCGTCATATACAGCGGCCCGATATGGGCCAACGGCATAGACGGCATGGCGGAAATGGTCCTCAAGCGCTTGGAGTTCGAGGAGTTGCCGCGCTCCCTTTCCATGTCCGTGTTCTCCATCTTCGTGGAGCAAATCAACAACATGATGTTTTACTCCGCCGAAAAAGAGCTCCACACCGGCGCCGGGGGCGACACGGAGGAAGTGTCCAGGGGCGTGTTCGTGCTCGGCGTGGACGGAGACGCGTACTTCCTGCAAAGCGGCAACGTGGTCACGGACAGCAGCGCCGCCATACTGAAAGAACGGATAGACCATATCAACTCAATGAGCAAGCAGGAGTTGCGGCAATACAGCAAGCAGCTGCTCAACGCCGACGACAGCCTGCCCGGCAGCAAGGGCGCGGGCATTGGCTTGGTGGAAATCGCCCGCCGCTCCACCGACCCCATCCGGTATATATTCGAGCCGTACGAGCAGTCTTTGCAGTATTTCACCATGTACGCCACAGTGCGTCAAAGGGGGAAGGAATAATGGCGTTCTTTGTAGAGAGGGAGCGGACTTCCTCCACGCCCTACACGTTAGTGGACGAATCCAAAGGCTATATGCGCTTGGAGGGCAAGTGTTTCCACGAGAGGGTGGCCTTTCTTTTCCGCGACGTAAACGAGTTCCTCGCCGAATATCTCGCGGGCGACTTCGGCCTTTTTGTGTTCGACTGCGCCATAGACTATTTCAACAGCTCCACCACCAAGCTGCTCCACAATATGCTTATGCAGATGGACAAATACTCCGTAGGCGGCAACAAAGTGGTAATCAACTGGCTCACCACCCACGACAACGACATAATGATTGAATGTGGCGAGGATTTCAAGGAGGACATACACAACTTGGAGTTTAACCTCGTTATAAAGTAGCCCCGCCCCCATTCCCGCCTTCGGCGGCAGTCGCCGGCGGACGGCGGACGGACGCGCGGCTATCCGCAAACCTTCCGCTTGTGAAACGCCGACGGCGTGAGCCTGTACGCCTCTTTCCTGTCCGGCTTGGTGATGTACCTCGTGGCAATGCGCGCCCCGCAATCGGGGCAAAACAAGGCCCCGTGGCTTTGCGAAAAGTCTATGGAACCTTCTGTAATACGTTCGCGGTACATCTTCACAAGGCTGCTCCCGCCCACCTTTTGGTATCGGGCGATAAGGCGGTCGCAACGGGCGCAGCTCACTTCAAGTATATGGCTGCCGCGCACCTTCACGCAGCATGGGTTTTTACGCAACGTCACTTTATAAACACGACCTTGAAGTCCTCAAACACCACGGGCATTGTCTCGGAAAACCCGTAGCCGAGCGCCCTGCCTTCCTCCGCGAAGAAGCGCCTGTGGCCGTCTTGCCAAGACCCCAAGGTGTCGTCTTCCCCTTCGCGCCCGCACAGGGCGAAGGTCATTTCGTTGAAGGGCATAACCGCAACGGCAGTAGTTTGGATAACGCAGCGCGGATTGCCCGCCCAATCGGTTACAACGCTGTAATCGCCCGGCTTCGGGAGCGGTATGCCGCTTCGCTCAAAGGCCGCGGCGGCGCTCGTCGTGGCTTTCTTCTTACCCGAAAGCGCCAAATCGAGTAGCTTATTCGCCCACTCTTCCCCAACGGCAAAGTGAAAAGCGTCTATGTATTTGGTCGAGCCGTCTATGCCCGCGCTCGCGAGGAACTCTCCCCAAAACTCGTCTACCGTCATATCCGCCGCCCTACCGCCACCCGGCGAATCGCGCCGCAGGCCGAACCGGCGCGTGAGCGGCTATTCAATCACATAGGGGCCGAGCACAAAGACCCATACGTCGGAGGAGGCCTTGAAGCCCCTTGTCTTGTCGAACGTCACCGAGTAAAGGTAATTGTTTTCCACATTGCCGCTGTCGAGCATCCTGCCCGTGGAAAGGTTGATAAGCCCCGCCTCGTTGGGCATTTCTTTCTTATACACCGCGGCCGTGCCCGTGCGCTTGAAGAAACTCGTGCCTTCGCCGAAGAGAATGACCTTGTCTTTCGGCACCTGCACGCGCTGGTATGTAACGGGTATGTCGCCGCCCGACTGCCCCGGCGCGCCGATTAGCTGCGCCACTTCCGCCGCCACAGCGGAGATAAACGCCTTGTCTTCGGTGAGCGAGCCCCCGCCGGGGTTGCCGCCGCCGCTTATTTGCTCGATACGCTCGATGGCTTGGGCAATCTTACCGTCTAACTCGCTGTCGTAAGATTCCACCCTTGTGCGCACCATGTCGTCTATCTTGGTCATCAGCTCGGGTTCAAGCGCTTTCAGGTACCCCAAGCTCACGAGCGGGTCGTCTTTGCCGCCGATTTCCGCGGCAAGCGAGAAGAAACCCACCAGCACCAGCATAACGAGCAAAAACACCGTGGCGCCCAGCACCGCCTTCTTCTGCATCATTTCGCAATACCTCCCGTCATTTGGAAATATCTCATTTTGTTGCTTTACCGCATATTCCTACCGCAAATACGACCGCGGTACGCGCGCGCTTACGGAGCAGAGGATTTCGTAGGGAATCGTGCCGGCCAGGGCCGCAAGCTCCCACGCGCTCACGCCGAGACCGAAAAGCTCCGCCTCGTCGCCTTCGGCCACGCCGGGTATGTCGGTCACGTCCGCCATCGTCATGTCCATGCACACGTTGCCCACCACGGGAGCGCGCGCGCCGCGCAGCGTGACGCAGGCTTTGCCCGAAAGCGCCCTGCAATAGCCGTCGGCATACCCGCAGGCAATCACCGCCACCCGCGTGGGCCGCGTGGCCACAAAGCGCCGCGAGTAACTCACGCCGCTGCCCTCGGCAACGGTCTTGACCTGCGCCACGCGCGCCATAAAGCGCATGGCGGGCTTTGCGCCGGGGCAGGCCGGGGCGTATAGGGCGATGCCGCTGCGCGAAATGTTGGCCGCAGGTAAGTTACAGTTTACCACGGCGGCGCTGTTTTCGCAATGGATAAACTCAAAGTCCACGCCTTTTTTATGTAAACTTTCTATGACGAGCGTAAACCGTTCCGCCTGTTCGCGGGTAAAGGGGCTGCCCGGCTCGTCGGCGCAGGCAAAATGGGTGCAGAGCCCCTCCGCGCGCAATCCCGGCAGCCGCAGCGCTTCCTCTAATTCGCCCTGCCCGGTGAACCCTAAGCGCGACATGCCCGTGTCCACCTTGAAGTGCGCCGAGACAGGTTTCGCGCCCGCCCCGCGCGACAGGGCGCGGGCTTGCGGCAGGGAGTAGACGGTGAGCGACACGCCGAGCCCGGCCATTTCCGCCGCGCATTGCGGGTGGGAATAGCCCATGACGAGCAGCGGCAGCGTGACGCCGGAGGCGCGAATCGTGCGCGCTTCTTCGGGGGTGGCCACGGCAAGGTAATCGGCGCCTGCTTCCTGCAAGCGCCGCGAAACCTCCACGGCACCGTGGCCGTAGGCATCGGCTTTTACCACGGCCATGACGGCCTTGCCCGCGCGCGCCTTCACGGCGGCGTAGTTTGCCTCGACGGCGCGCAGGTCTATCTCCGCCCGGGCGCGTTCACCTTCCACGGCGCGCTGTTCACCCCTTTGCGAATAAGCATTTGCCGGCAGATGAATGAGCGTTCAATCGCCACCTAAAAACGTTACCCCCGCAGCAAAACCCGGTAAGGCCGCGCCGACGGGGTTTTCAACCGTTGCGGCTGCCCGCTGCGGGGGTAACGGCTCACATAGCCTGCCGCCCCGCTCTTTCGAGCTTGATGTCCTCAATGATTTGCAGGCCGACACTCGCGCCTTCGCGGATATCCCGCGAGATTTCCTCAGGCGTCATTCCCCGGTACCGGGCATCGTCTTCCTCACGAATTCGCCTGATGTCCTCCACGCCGAAGCTCCGGTTTTCCATCGGCAGTTCTCCTTTCCGTCATCATGGCAGGGGTGCGGACGACAACGGGGGCAAGGTTGCGCGAAAAGCAGAGTATCCTCAAAGCGTCGGCCGTTCGCTCGTTGACTATGTGTTCAAAGTTCCACGAAACAATAACATGACACCCGGCGCACACGGCGGCGGCAATATGACGCCTGTCGCTTTCGCTTTTGGACGGCAGTACACCGAGGGTTTTTATCTCCGCCGCAATGGCCGCCGCGGTTTCATTCCCGGCCGCCTCGGTGTAATTGTATCTTATTTCGCCCAACAGCGCAAGTAATTCCCTGCGTTTCGGTTCCGCGCAACGCGAAAGCTCCTTGATTGTGACATCGGAAATATACGCGTCATATTTCCCGGTTTTTAAGATTTCCCAAAACGCCCGCGTTTGAGCCATTTTGTCCGGCGCGTCCTCCTGCCGGAGATAGCTGACCGCGGAAGTGTCGAGATAGAGCCTTCGGCGCATGGCGACTCTACCTACTCCCCATTTTGCGGAATATTCTGCATAAGCACTACGGCGGACGCGAGGGACGCGGTATGGGTAATGGAAAGCGCGGCGGCGCTGCGCGCAAAGCGCGGCTTGCCGCCCTCGTCGTGCAGCACTTCCTCGCCGGAGCGCAACAAAGACAAAAGCCCTTTGCCCGTGGCCTTGGCGAGCGCCTCCTTGGCGCAGAAAATACCGGCGGCAGCCGCCGCCGCGCCGGTACCCTTTGAGGCGATATAGGCGTTTTCGCGCTCGGAATAGACCCGGGCCATGAAGGCGGGGTTCTTTATAAGCCGAGCCATGCGCGGTATGTCGAGCATGTCTGTGCCTATGCCGGCGCCGGTCACGGCGGGAGCATTTTGGAGCGTATCCGGGAGCGAAACGCGTCTTGCAGCCGCTCGGCGGGCTCGAAGATGAGCAACGTGCGCTTGCCGTCTTTGCCGTTGAATATGGCAAACCAACGCGCGCCGGACTTTCGGTGGGAAGCCGCGTCCACCACCCTGGCAAAGGAGGGGGAGTTATATTGGTTGGCGTATTTTTCCGACATGGGGGCGAGAATCTCGAACCCGGAGCAGTCCACGGTGAGAATCCGCTTGCGCGACCTGCGCCCGTAGATAACGTCCACGTCTAACGAGCCGTTGGTGAAGATATACTCGTACTCCAAGCCCGTCCTGCGCCAGAGCACGATGCCGAGCCACACGCACAGCACCAACACGGGCAGCGTGAGCTGCGAGAGCAGAAACAGCAGGGAGTTTTCGGGAAAGTTGCCCATGTATAAAAAGGCGAAAGGCACGAGGAATATGCCCAGGATAATCGCCGAGCGCTGCAGGGCCGTCCGGCCGTCCGGCAGTTTCCTGACGATTTGCTCAATAAATACGTCGGCCATGCCTACTTGATTTCGGCCTTGGCTCCCGCTTCCTCCAACTTCTTCTTCAGCTCGTCGGCTTCCTCGCGGCTGATGTTTTCACGCAGCGGCTTCGGCGCGCCGTCTACGAACTCCTTGGCTTCCTTGAGGCCGATTTGGAGGATTTCGCGTACCACCTTGATAACGCCGAGTTTGCCTTCGCCCACTTCCGTGAGCGTGACGGTAAACTCCGTCTGCTCTTCCGCCGCCGCCGGAGCCGCCGCCGCCGGAGCCGCCGCCACAGCCACAGGGGCCGCCGCGGACACGCCGAACTCCTCCTCCAAGGCTTTCACGAGGGCGGAAAGCTCCAACACCGTGAGCGCCTTAACGTCTTCGATGAGTTTTGCCACTTTTTCGCTTGCCATTTTCAGAAACCTCCCAATTTATACAGTAGTTGCCGCCTTCTTTTCGCGCACCGCGTCAAGGGCGACGACGAGCCCGCGCATGAGTGAGCCGAGCACGGACACGAAGCCCGTGACCGGAGCGTTGAAACCGGCGAGCGCCCGAGCGATAAGCTGCTCGCGCGGGGGCAGGTCGGCAAGCCAAGCCACCTCCGACGCGGAGATGACCCTGCCTTCCGCGAAACCGGCCTTCACGGAAAACTTGCCGCCGGAGCGAAGGGCGTATTCGTTGAGTATACGCGCCGGAGCCGTGAGGTCGCTGTGCGACACGGCCATAGCCGTGGTGCCCGCGAGCGCGCTCTCTAAGGCCTCAAAGCCGCATTGGCGCACGGCAAGGCGCATGAGGGTGTTCTTCACCACTTTGTATTCCACCCCGGCGGCCCTGAGCTTCCTGCGGAGTTCGGTGTCCGAGGCCACGTTGATGCCCTTGTAGTCCACCAGCACGCCCGACTGCGCCTGCCGCATGGATTGCGCGAGGCGCGCCACCGCCTCTTTCTTTTCCTCCAATGTCCTCGCGTTTGGCATTGTATTCACCCCACCCAAAAGTAAAACCTCGCGTCCGCGCCGCGCCGGGCACACAGACACAAGGCCGACCACGCGCCGACACGGCGGCGCGTATGTCCTCGGCGGGTCTTACCGATTGCCCGCTGTCTGCGAACGCCCCACTATTATACGGGTAACGCTTGCCGCTGTCAACCCCTTTTTGCCGCCGTTTTTTCCGGGTTTATTCCGGGGCGCTTTCGGCGGCGGCTTCCTCCTTAAAGCGGGGGCACTGCCGAGCCCAATACTTATTGACTTCCTTTTCAATCTTCGCGTCTCCGATAACGAAGAGCTTCTCCGTCACGGTCAGGAGGATATGGTCGCTGCATACGGCGTACTGCGCCGCGAAGCCGCGCCCGGAGCCGCTGCCTTTGGTGAGGTCGCCCTCAAAGGCGATATGGAACTTCTTCGTTTCGTCAATCAGCCAAGCGAGAGCCATCCGGAGGTTTTCCGGTTTGGCAATCTTCAGCTCCATGTTGGTTTTCACGTTTTCACGCCCCCGTTCCCGCCGCCGCTCGAAACCGACCCGGGGCAAGCAAGCCCCGCGCCGTACCCACGCAGTATACCACATCCCCTTTGCGCCGTCAACAAGCAAAAGCCGCCCGTTTACACATCAAAGCCCATATACTCCATGAATAAGTCGTTGAACCTCGGGTGCGCGGCGAGATTCACATGGCTTGCCGCGCCCGTCAATTCCGCCACCACGGCGTCCGAGCGCGAGGGAGCGGCAAGGTAACGCGCCGCGCCGCCCAAACTCGTGTTGCCCGCGGGGCGGGCAAGGCGGGCGAGCGTTTGCGGCAACAAACCCACCGCCACGGCATCGCCAACGTCAATAGCCTGCCCTATCCCCCCGGCCAAATACACCGCGTCTATGCCGTCCGCGTCCACGCCCGCTTTTTGCATAAGCAGCTCCACGCCCGCCCTGACGGCGGATTTGGCAAGCTGAAGGGCGCGAACCTGCGCTTGCGTGAACGCCGAGTCGCCTTGCAGCAGCCCCGATTCGTCCACCAAGCCGCCGCGCACAAGGCGGGCAAGCTCGGCGAGCGCCGCCGACGCGCCGCCGGAACAGGTCTGCTCAAAGGCGGGACCCGCGGCGGACGACGTTACCGCGAGCTTGCCGCCGTCGCGGAGCGCCATTTCCCCGTTGGTGCCCAGGTCCATGAGCAGAAAACGCCCCGCCTTTTCCTGCAAGGCGCAAAGCAGGCCCGCCGTGATGTCGCCGCCCACAAACGGCGCTAAGTGCGGGAACACCCGCGTTGGCGCGGACACGCCGCACTCGCCGAACAGATGCCCGAAGGGGTAGCTCGGCTCTACGGGGAACGCGGGCTCGAACGGCAGCACGCCCAAGCTCTCGCAGGGCAGGCCGAGCATGATATACGTCATCGCCGTGTTGCCGGCCACGGCGGCGGCCGTCACCTCACGCGGCGTTACGCCCGCGCGCTCCGTCAGGGGCAATATATGCTTATTCATTTCTTCCGCAAGGGCGTTTTTCATAGTATGCAGATGACCGTCGTTCGCCGCGCCGATACGGGAGATAACGTCCGGGCCGAAGGCGCGCTGCGGGTTCATAAAGGAGGCGCGCGAAAGGCAGCGCCCGGAGGCGAGGTCGGCCAAGGCGAGCACCACGGTGGTGGTGCCGACGTCAACGGCTATGCCGCAGCCTTCGCGCGGCTCGATACCCTCGGTGTGTTCGCCGTAGCTGTCGAGTATGGCAAAGCCCTTGCATTTGCCGCAGAGCAAACAGTTACCTTCGCACTTACCGCCCGTCATCGGCTTTCCCCATACTCAAAGGCGTGGTAACGCCCCGGCTGCAACGTGACCTCGTACACGCTCTCGCCGTCAAGGCTTCGGGCGCGCCGCGCCGCGCCCGTGCCGGCAAGCTGCGTAAGCGCCGTGCCCGCCCGCGCGAAGCGCATTTTCACGTTTACGGGTTCGGTAAGGAACGAGCAGACGATAAACGTGTTGTTGTCATAGAGGAACAGCCCCACCCCCGCGCCGCATTCCAAAGTCACGGGCAGGCGCATTTCGCCGCGCAGCAGCGTGAGCGTTTCCGGCGGCAGCTTATACAGGTCGGCAAAGCGCGGCGGTATGCCCAACACATACAGCGCGCCGTTGCCGCACGCGCCGCGCAGCAGCCACGGGTGGGAGCCGTATGGCGTGAGCGCGGACGAGAGCGCCCAAAGGTTGTTGGTGTCGTATTCCATCAGCGGCAGGGCGAGCGGCTCGGCGGCCGAAACAAACGAGGTGTTGTTCCTGCCGTAGCCGGGGTTGGTAAAGCGCGCGGCGGCCGCGGTGCCGCCCGTCACGGCAAGGGGCAGAATATCCTCAATGCCCTTGCCGCTCAGCGCCCCATACAGCCCGCTTGTGACGAACACGTCGCCGCCGCGCGCCAAAGTGCCCTTGATGTGCTCCGTAATGCGCCCGTCGTGCGCGGCGGAGGCCGTGAGCAGCACGGTGGCGGCGTTTTCCGGGTAATACGGATACGGGTCGAGCGGCAGGCCGAGCATACCGAGGTAATCGTACAGATGCCGCTCGCCCTGCGAGTTATGCGGTTTGTAGCAGGCTACGCCCGCAGGCGAGCCGAGCCGCCCCATAAGCCCGTCCGCGTCGTCATACACGGCTCCGGCCGCGGCGGCGTACACGGCGGGGTAGCGGGCGAGCAGCGGCAGGCAAAAGAGCATATTTTCGCGGCATTTGGCGAAAAGCGTGAGGTAGGCTTGCTGCACATAGTCTTCAAGGCCGCATTCGAAGAGGTCATACCACCCGCCGCCGTTGCGGCCGGGCGCGGCGCGCTCCAAAAGGCGCGGCAGGAAGTAGCTTAGGTAGCGCTGGAGGTTTTGGTGCGTGTAGTGCGGGTCGCGCGTCTCCGTGCCGGCGTATACGCCGTCGAACAGGGCGGGGGTTTCCCGGAGGTTATAGCCGCAGGCGGGGAAGCTCTCATACCAGTTGGGGTACTTTATGACCACGCGCACACGCCCGTTCGCCGCCTTGGCGGGCTTTACGATTACGTTTTCCGCCACATCGCGCATCTGCATAAGGCGAAAGTCCGCCCAACTCCGGCCGCCCTTGGCCTCCGCGCAGCGTTCGCAGCGGCAGTTGGTGAAGAAGAAGTCGTCGAGTATAAACTCGTCGAAAAGCCCGGCGGTATACGCGGCCACATCACCGAGCCTTTCGCGCGTGAGCGGGTCGGTATAGCACATGGCGCCCATGAGCGAGCCCTGCGCGGTGGTGGTCACGCCGCCGGCGAGCGCGAGGCCGCGCGAGGCGCACAGCTCTTTGATTTGCTCCATTTTTCCGCGCTCCACCGTCACCCCGGAGCGGTAGGTTTCCAAGTAGATTTTGTCCAGCCCCACATAGCGCGTGACCTTCTCAATGTCGGCGGCCAAAGCGTCGGGGGCGCTCTCGCTCAGATACGCCGCCGGCGCGTAGGTGGCGTTGACGAAGTTTTTATAATGCACCTCGTGTTACCCCTCCCCGTTTTTCGCAATCTTCCATGCGGATATGATGCTTATGCATATAGAAAGAGCGATGCCGCCGTATGTCGCCCTAATACCGAACATACCGCAACCATCCCGCCGGCCGTCGGGTTCGGCTGCCCGCCCCGCGTCCGTTGCGTTATAACCTCGCTTCGCATGGCCTCGCCGCGGCGGACGGCAACCATTCACGGAAATCTGTGATTTATTCCCGCCTTTTTCAGGATTTTATTCGCCAAATGCCTCGACTTTATCTCCCCGTCCACGACTACTATTTCCCCGGTAAAAGGGCTGCGCCATATATCGTGGTCGCCTTTCCCGTGACGGACGAAACGGCAGCCGTGCTTATGCAGTATCTCACGCAACGCTTTGCCGTATTCATTCATTAGGAAATCTTTGCCATCTCCGCGCGAACCGACTCGAAAACCAAGCGCGCGGGTCCCGTGTAGGCGCGGTTCAATTCGAGCACTTCCGGCGCCGCTTCGCGCACCCGCTCGATTAACCTGTCGAAAGACGGCGATTCCAAAAACAAACCCGGTATATCGTCCGATTCGCAGTACCAAACCCGCGCCTGCTCATCCCATATCATTTTAACAACGCACTTCATTGCCCCGCCTCCTTTTCGGTCACGCCAACATCATACCACGCCCGGCGGCGAAGGGCAAGGCGCGTCAGCGGGTCTGCCCCTCGCCCTCAATGATATACTTCACGCTTGTGAGGTGCTCCAAGCCCATCGGGCCGCGCGCGTGGAGCTTTTGGGTGGATATGCCTATCTCGCCGCCGAAGCCGAACTCGCCGCCGTCGGTGAAGCGGGTGGAGGCGTTTATGTAGACGCAGGCGGAGTCCACCCACTCGCAGAAACGGCGGGCTGTGGCGATGTTTTTGGTGACTATGGCCTCGCTGTGGCCCGTGCCGTAGCGGTTGATGTGCTCGGCGGCCTCGCTCGCGCTTGCCACCACGCGCACAGACAGTATAAGGTCGTTGTATTCCGTGGCCCAGTCTTCCTCCGAGGCGGGCACGGCCTTGCCGCCGATAATGGCGAGCGTCTTTTCGCAGCCCCGCAGCTCCACGCCGTGCCGCGTCAGCTCCTGCGCCGCCGAGGGCAGAAAGAGCGGCGCGATTGCCGCGTGGACGAGCAGCGTCTCGCACGCGTTGCACACGGACGGGCGCGAGCACTTGGCCGTGACGGCAATGGGCAGAGCCATGTCCATATCGGCCTCGGCGTCCACATACACATGGCACACGCCCGCGCCCGTGGCGATAACGGGCACGCGCGCGTTTTCCGCCACCGTGCGTATGAGCGCCGCCCCGCCCCTGGGGATTAGCACGTCGAGCACCCCCGAAAGCTCCATCATCTCCCGGGCGCTCTCGCGCGCCGTGTCGGTGACAAGGGCCACGGCATCCGGCGGCAGGTTGCGCGCGGCAAGGCCGCTCCGCAGCGCCTTCGTAATGGCGATGTTGCTCTGCAAGGCCTCCTTGCCGCCCCGCAGCAGCACGGCGCTGCCCGCTTTCACGCAGAGCGCGGCGGCATCCGCCGTGACATTGGGGCGCGATTCGCAGATTATGCCGATAAGCCCCAGCGGCACCCGCGTCTGCGCGATTTTCAGCCCGTTCGGGCGCGTGATTACGCGGTCCACCGCGCCTATGGGGTCGGGCAGCGCGGCAATTTCCCGCAATCCCGCGGCCATGGCGGACACGCGCGCGGGCGTGAGGCTGAGCCTGTCGAGCATGACCTTGGCGATGCTGTCTTTCGCCGAGGCGATATCTTGCGCGTTGGCGGTCAATATCTCGCCTTCGGCGCTCTCCACGGCCGAGGCCATGGCTTCCAGAGCCGCGTTCTTTTCGGCCGTGTGGGCAAGGCGCATTTCACGGCTTGCCGCCTTCGCGAGCGCGGCCGCCTCTCTCACTCTCATTGCGCGAACCTCCTTGAAAATAATGTGCCGACGGTTTCCCCGCGCAGCAGCCTATACAGCACGGAGGGGTCCCTGCCGTTTACGATTACCATGTCTATGCCCGCGTCGAGGGCTATCCGGGCGGCGGCGAGCTTTGTGACCATGCCGCCCGTGCCGCGCCGGGTACCCGCCCCGCCCGTGGCGCCGAGGAGCTGCGGGGTCAGCTCGCTCACGCGCGTGAGCAGGCGCGCGTCGGGGTCGCTTCGCGGGTCGCCGGTAAAAAAGCCGTCCGAATCGGTCATGAGCACGAGCAGGTCGGCGGCGGCAAGGCGCGCCACCATGGCGGAAAGCGCGTCGTTGTCGCCGAACACGCGGGTTTTCTCCGCCTCAATCTCCTTGGGGCATACCGAGTCGTTTTCGTTGAGCACGGGCAAGACGTTCCAGGTGAGCAGAGTGTCTATGGTGTTGAGCAGGTTGTTCTTGCGCTCCGGGTCGTCGAAGTCGCCCCGCGTGAGGAGGATTTGCGCCGCGAGCACGCCGTATTCGGCGGCGATTTTATCGTATATGTGCATAAGGCGGCATTGGCCCACGGCCGCGGCGGCCTGTTTTTCGCGCAAGGACTCCGGGCGCTCCGGCAAACCCGCGCTGCTCACGCCCACGGCGATGGCGCCGGACGACACGAAGATGACCTCGTGACCCGCGCCGATGAGGTCGCACAGCACCCGCACCAATTTTTCTATGTGCTCCAAATAAAGCGCCCCGCTCTCGTGCGTGAGCGTGGACGTGCCCACCTTGACCACAACGCGCTTAGCTTCCACCGTATCTCGCGCCGCCTTTCCGTTCCATGCGGTCGCCCGTTTGCTTTGCCGCGCCGCAAGACTTTATCACAGTATATACCCGAAAGGCGTGTTTGTACAGCGGAAAGTTTGCCGGACTCGCCGCGCTCCCGCCCCCGCCCCCTTGACAACCCCCTCGCCCCCGCAGTATAATACCCCCGTAATTCACAAAAACTAAGGAGGATTACACCAATGGAAAACAACCAAAAGAAAGCCTCGCCCGCCAAGAAGCTCGCCATTACGGGCGCAGCGTCCGCCCT
>JAIRWH010000085.1 GCA_031253545.1 Oscillospiraceae bacterium | reverse complement strand
CGACATTATCCACGCCATAAGCGGCCTCGCCTCCGGCGCTTTGGTGTTGCCGCTGTCTTCTTTGCTGCAAAAACTGGAAAAACGGCGGCATAACCCCTGACGCGGCACCCTCGCGCGCCTGACCGAAGACGCGAACATGACACCCGCCGAGGCCGAGGCGCTTGCCGCCGGCGCGTTGGCGCGCGCTGTGCGCGTGTATTCGCGCGGGGTGTATTTGGCTTACCTGCGCGGCGGAGCCACGCCACCGGGCGTGGTGGAGTATATCAGACCCTCGCAGGCCGAGAGGCGGCGAGGGGTTAGCGGGTAGGGAGCGGGGGATTGAGTGTTTCGACAAGCCCCCGCGCGATTCGCTCTGTGACCGGGACGCAGACCGTATTACCGAGCTGTTTGTACTGCTCATTCGGCAGAATATCGGGAAACGCGAAGGCTGCGGGAAATCCCTGCAACGCCAAACACTCGGCGGGCGTGAGCTTTCTTATGCCGTAATTGTCTTTGATTATCGGCACCCTGTCGCGGTATGAACCCATATTCGCTTTCAGGGTTGGGCAAATGTGCCACGCCCTCATAGCCACACCGCTGTCGTCAATGCGATATACGGCCGTATCGTCGGTCATACGCCGCTCCATGAGCGCATAACGTTTGTCGGCCGGCTTGTAGTAAAACGCATCTTCCTGCCGCGCGGAGCGGTCAATAATGTCGTTTACCGAGACCGTTAAAGGCATCTCGCCGGGGAACTCGAAGCGCTTCCATTGCTCATAGTCGAGAAACGCCGCGATGAAGACCCTGTCTCGGTATTGCGGAATATTGCCGTGCGTATGCGCGCCCATAACCGACCACGAGACGGCATAACCCCTCTCGGCGAGGGATGGCCGTTTTTACTGACTGACGCTTGTCGCTTATTTGGCATATTGCCCCTCTTTGCGCGGTATGTCTCTTAGTACGAACGAGAGACCACCTCTTTGCAATGTGCAAGCTGAAGCTGTTGTTTGCTCACGGCTGCGAAATCCTGCGCCCTGCGTCTCTGTTTTCCGGGGTTTCGCTCAATTGCCTGCTTAACCTCTAAAAATCTCATTGTGGTGCTCGATAAACTGCCTATCAGGCAAAAACCTGCTCGGCAACGTGATACTTCTGCCGTGAAGTGGCGCGAAGTATCTTCGGCTTGGCTCGTTATCCGTCAATAACACTCGCGACACTTTAATTTTGTAATCAACAGTAATCGTCACGTATCCCTTATCAAAAGCGGCATCATGCAGCGCATTCAACAGCAGTCCATTTCGCGGGTTAGTCTTTTTCTCGCTGTTAGATTCAACCCAGGGTTTAATATGTGACGCCCGAAGCAAGTCGGGGACGGCAATCCCCGTGAAGCAGCATGTATTGTTGTAGGCCGCTAATAAGGCCCTCCGAAAAAGCGCCTGACCTAAACGTTCTTTTCGCAGCGCATCTCTGTCGCCACCTGTAACTATAACTTCTTGCAGTCCTTCGGAGGCTTCTTCGTATTGCGGTAAGCCCAGTTTTTTCTTTATTGCGCTTGTTTCCGCAATCAGCAAGCCCAAATTTTGCGAAAACTCCCTGCAAACGCCCTCATCGAGCGCGCTTGCGTGTCTTAGTCCTGTCCGGCCGTCTTGTGTGTACGACGGGTCGTAGCTCTTGAAGTTCTGCAGTTTCAGCTTAACGCTGTTTGGGGAGCGACCGATGGCGTTAGCGAGCGCCGCAATCTGCGGGTTGTTTACCGTATCCTGTCCGTTTGGAATGAGGCAATAGAGCTCAAACGCGAGCATTGTTTCCTCTCGTGTCCAATTTCTTTGGGTCTCGCCTGGCAACGCATTCACTCCTTGCTTGTGAATACTCGCTCATCTTGCCCTCTTCCTTGCCGACTTAATGAACGTTACGTGCTGAAGCTACCGCCAGTATGCCGGCGAATAGGTCAATGGCGCGCATTTTTTTCATTCGTCCTTCTACCTCCGTGAAACGGTAACATCATAATACCACATTACCACCCCGTATTCAAGATATACGCGCAGCCCCCTCACGGGAGGCGGGCGACGGCGCTGTCTATCCACGCCTTCCTGGCGAGCAGGAACGAGCGCATTTGCTCCGTGTGCTGCGAATACTCCGTCAGGGCGGCGATATTGTCCGGCTCGTAGCCGGTCTTTCTGCCGAGTATGTTCCACGCCTTGAAGTTCGCCTCCTGCGAGCGCGCTATGACCTTTTCGCACAGGTCAATCTCGCGCAGCGCCGTTTCGAGCAGCGCATCCCCCGTTTCAAGCCACCTCTCGCGCAGGCGGGAGGTAAACGCCGGGTCCGTGAGCAGGTAATCCATCCATGTCACGCCCACATAGCCGTCTCTGCGGGAAACGCTCGCCCACACGTTCGGGTAGTTGTTGTAGCGGAAATGGTTGCCGAAGGCGAGGTCGAAGTCCCACGGCGGGCCCATTTTCAGCTTCTCGCCGTTGTTTTTGGTCATAAAGCAGCTGCGGCGGAAGCTGCTGTCTAAGTTGTATGTCAGCTCGTGGAGTATGAACCAGTCTATGAGCGAGGGAATATCTATGTACTCGTCGTAGCCGTCTAAGGCGAGCACGGCGGCGTCCGCCTTCTGCACATAGTCCGTGATAAAGCGCATTTGCGCGTCTGTGCGCAGAGCGGGGTCGGGGATATGCACATAGGCGTTGGTAAAACTATTCGTATTGAAGTAATGCACCCCCTCGACATCGCCTTCCTCCGTGCCGCCGATTTCGATAAGATAGCCCGTGTCGTACCATGAATCCTCAAAGAGTGTGAGGCGGCCGCGCTCCGAGTCAATGCGCTCGGTGAGCGTATACACGCCGCGGTATGAGCCGTTGAGGTATAAATCCACCAACACCGTATGCGGCACGAAGCTCATATTACTCAGCGTATTGCCCATGACCGATGCCACATGGTCGCGTATGAGCGATTTGTCGGAGTAGCCCGCGCGCAGCACCCAATTCTTGGCCTTGGGCAGCCCGAACAGGCTGAGCTTTTCGTCGAGCTTGACGTGATAGGGTTTTTTGGCAAACAGCCACGAGGAGTGGCCCCTGCCTTTGATTTGCATGGACGCTTCGCCCACGGACAGCGCGGGGTCATATAGCGTGTCCTCGCCGATACGAAGCGAAAAGGTGCCGGAAATATATTGCGTCTTGGAGGTTACGCCCCTGCCGTTATCTGTGGCGAGGTATATCGCCGGCAACCTGCCGTAGCTTTCCGGCTCGGCGCTCGCGAGCGGCGGGGGGTCGGTTTCGGTCGGTTCGGCGGCGGGGGCGGGCGACCCGTCCGGCGGCGGGGGCGAGGGGCTTGGCGCGTATATGGGCGGCAAGGAGGGCGCGGGCGAAAACGCAGGAAACGCCGCCGGGTCGGGCGCGGGATTGCCGCCCGGCACCTCCGGGAGAGACCGCGCCGCCTCGCCCGCGCAGGCACATAGGACAGCCGCCAACGCGGCGGCGAGCGCCGCGAGCCCTGCCTTTGACATAACTATTCGCCCCCTTAGCGCTTTGCGGCTTGCGGTATGTGTTATAGGCCACTACGGTATACATAATCTCATATACATAAGAACATACCACATCGCGCATTGTTATGTCAAC
>JAIRWH010000068.1 GCA_031253545.1 Oscillospiraceae bacterium | reverse complement strand
GTGCGCGAGGGGGGGAACGGGAGAGGAAGGCGGGGGAGGAGGCGGAGGGGGAGTTTTGGGCGCGGGGGGCGGCAGGGAGCCTAAATGCATACGCGGGGCGGCGGCGGGGGCGGCGGTGGGTTTGGAAAGCCCCACGCAGCGCTTGCGGATGATGCGCTGGGCGTGTATGACAGACTGCAGCAGCAAACGGGCGAACTCCGAATAGGCCTCCATGAGCGAGAGGGCGTGTTCGCGGGTAATGCAGAGCAGATGGGTGTCCGTCTCGGCGCGGGCGGTGAAAGTGCGCGGGCCGCCGTCCACCACAGACTCGGCTCCGAGTATGCCGCCGGGTTCGGCCGTGTAGATATGCTCCATGCCGCCGGGCATGTCGAGATACAAACCCACGCGGCCGGTGAGGAGCATGAACACCTCGCCGCCGCTCAGACCCTCGAAGTAAAGCTCGTTGCCCGCGGCGCAGTTGGTGTCGGCGCATAAAGAGCGCAGTTCTTCCACAAACGTCATGGCTTATATGTATGTGTCCACGCCGAAGCTGACCACGCCGCCGACCGACGCGGCCATGGCGCGGGTGAAGTCCTCAAGCCCCGCGAGCAAGATGGCGACGAGGGATTTGTCTGCGGACATGGCCGAGCCGAGCGCGCTCATGTGCGCCTGCAACAGTACGCCCTGCGAGCCGGAGGCCGCAGACGCGCCCGATATACCCGTAATCAAAGGGCACACCTCCTCGATTGGATACCGCTTTAACATAGTATCGCATAAAAAACGCCGCGAGTAAAGCAAGAAACCGAAATTTCGCGAATTGGCGCTAAAGCCGCGCGCCGGGGCTGACGATAAAGACAAAGGGTAGTTGTCAGCACCACACGGAGGTGACCGCGTTGATATACGCTGCCCCTCACGCGGGGAGCGCGCAAGCGCCGCGCGAAGGCCCCGCTCTCATACCCCCGGATGCCCCCAAAGACAGCGCGCGCGCGGAGGCGGTGCCCGGCGCGCCGGAAGAGCAAAACGGAGTCGGCGCGCTCTATGACCCGTTGGAGCCGTGCGAGTGCGCCAAATGCGCCAAGCGTCTGTATCAAGACGGCTCCGCCGACCCCGGGGTGAGCTTTAAGGCTCCCGCCCACATAGCGCCGGAGGTTTCGAGGGCGACGGTGGCCTCGCACGAGGCCGAACATGTCGCGCGTAACAGGCACGAGGCCGAGCGCCTGAACCTGAAAGTAACCTCGTCCGCCGTCAGGCTTTTTCAGCGCGTATGCCCGGAATGCGGCACAATCTACACATCGGGCGGCGTGACGGTCACCAAATACAGGCTCGACGTGCCCGCGTATGTCCTGCTCGGCCAAAACGTGGACAAGAGCTTATAGCGCGGGGGCAAACATGGGTCTGAGCGTATTGGTTACGGGTGCCTCGCGGGGCATAGGCCTTGCCGCGGCGGAGCGCTTCGCCCGCGCCGGTCACACGGTCTTTGCCAATTACCGCCGCGACAAAACGGCGCTGGATAACCTCAAACGCGGGCTTGGCGGCGCCTGTTCGCTCACGCCCCTGCGCGCGGACGTGACAGACGCTTCGCAGGTGGATGCCATGTTTCGCGCCTGCGGCGGCGCGGACATATTGGTTTGCAACGCGGGCACGGCGAAAACCCGCCCGTTCATGAGCACCACCGAAGAGGAATGGGACACGGCAATGCGCGATAACCTCAAAAGCGCGTATTACTGCATAAAGGCGGCGCTGCCGTATATGCTCTCGGTCAAAAGCGGCTGCATTGTAAACGTTTCCTCATTGTGGGGCATAACGGGCGCTTCGTGCGAGGCGGCATATTCCGCGGCGAAGGCGGGGCTCATCGGGCTGACCAAATCGCTCGCGAAGGAGATGGGGCCGAGCGGCATACGGGTAAACGCCCTCGCGCCCGGCGCGATAGACACGGATATGCTCGCCGCGCTCGGCGGCGCGGAGAAGGCCGAGCTTGCGGCAAAGTCGCCGCTGGGCAGGATAGGCACCGCGAGCGAAGCGGCCGACGCGATAATCTTCTTGGCGGAAAACAGCTACGTCACAGGCGTTGTGTTGCCCGTAACCGGAGGCTTCGAAGGCTGAACGCGGCGCGGAATCGGACGCTTTAATTCGGAGGCGCGAACATGAAAAGACGCTATACGGGTGCCTTTGCCGCTCTGTTGTGGGTGACACCGCAATGAGGGAATCGTTTATTCGCGGAAAGACGCTCCCGGAGGCGTACCACGCGGCGCTGTCGGAGCTGAATGAGCATGGCGAGATTACCGATTGCCCGGACTGGGGGCAAAAGCAAAAGGAACTGTCTATGACCTTTTGCGCGGAGGAGCCGCTGGGCGAGCCCATGGTCAGCAAACTGTATATCGGCGGGTTTCATGAATTGCAGCAGTATGTGATGGAAGTGCTCGACGGCATATTAGACTTTAAGATAGGCGACGGCAACTGCTGGGAATACACCTACCACGACAGGCTCGTGAATTACGGCGGCTTCAACCAGCTTGCGTTCATTGAGGACGAGCTGCGCCGCAACGCGTATTCAAGGCGCGCCGTGGCCATAATCCGCGACAACGCCGTGGACCCCTTCAACGCCGACCCCGCCTGTTTGCAGCATATACAGTTTTTCCTCCGCTCCGGCAAACTCCACTGCAAGGTATTGATGCGCAGCAACGACGCCGCCGAGGCCACCTTTATGAATGCCTTCGCGTTTATCATGTTGCAGCGTTCCATAGCGGGCAAACTGGGCGCGCAAACGGGCACATACACGCACAGGGCAAACAGTTTCCATTGTTACGAAAAAGACTTCGCCCTTTTGGAAAGCTATGCGGCCGCCATAAAGGGCAAGCCTATCGAAGACATTACATACAATTACGCCGAGTATTACAAAGACCTCATGGAAGAGTGTATACCCGCCATACAGAAGCAAGTGAGCGCCCTGCGGGAAAACATGACGCCGCGCGCCTGAGCGGGGCGCGGCTATCGCTTTTCGCGAATGGTTGCCCAAAGCGGCAAAGATGTGGTATAATCGCGTTGCGCGGCGCGAAGGGCGCGCAAAGGGGGCGCGGCGGGCGTGAAGACCTATGAGTCGGCCGAGAATTACTTAGAGACCATACTCATGCTCGGGCAGCATGGCGAGTCCGTGCGCTCCGTGGACATCGCCAACGCCCTCGGCTACGCCAAGCCGAGCGTGAGCGTGGCCATGAAAAACTTGCGCTCCAAGGGTTACATCACCGTGGACGGCAAGGGGCATATCGCCCTCACGCCCGGCGGCATATCCATCGCCCGGAGTATGTACGAGCGCCACACGCTCATATCGGGTTGGCTCACGCTCCTCGGCGTGGACAAAGACACCGCCGCGAGCGACGCTTGCCGCATAGAACACGCCATGAGCGAGCAGAGTTTTTCCGCCATACGCCGCCATATCGAGACATGGAAAGCCAAACCGCCGGACGGAAATGAGGAGGGAACGGCATGAAAGTCCTGCTTGTAAACGGAAGCCCAAACGAGCGCGGCTGCACCCACGCGGCGCTGGCGGAGGTGGCCTCCGCCCTCGGCAAAGAGGGGGTGGACACGGAGCTGTTTTGGCTCGGGCGCGGGAGTATCTCCGGCTGCCTTGCCTGTTGGCGTTGCCGCGAAAACGGCCGCTGCGCCATAGACGACACGGTAAACGTCTTTCGCGATAAGGCCGAGGAGGCCTGCGGCTTTGTGTTCGGCGCGCCGGTGCATTACGCTTCGCCTTGCGGCAGCCTGCTGTCTTTCATGGACAGGCTGTTTTTCTCCGGCGGCAAGGTCTTTTGCCATAAGCCGGCCGCCGCCGTGGTCGCGGCGCGCAGGGCGGGCACCACCGCCGCCCTCGACGTAATCAACAAATACTTCACCATCTCGCAAATGCCCGTGGTTTCCTCGCGCTACTGGAACATGGTGCACGGCGCGGAGCCGGAGGACGCGCGAAAAGACGCGGAGGGGCTGTATACCATGCGCGTGCTCGGCCGCAACATGGCCTACCTGCTGCGCTGTATCGAGGCGGGCGCGAAGGCGGGCGTGCCGTTGCCGGAAGAGGAGCCGGGGGTGTACACCAACTTCATACGCGATTGATATGCCGTGCCTTCCGCCGCCTCTCGCCGTTTGCCGCGGCGCTCGCCCTGCTGTGCGCCTGCGCGGGCGGCGCGCCGGAGCGCGGGGATTCGCCCCTGCGCGATTACTATGAGATATTCGTCGGCTCGTTTTACGACGGCGACGGCGACGGCATAGGCGACTTGCAGGGCCTTATCTCCAAGCTCGATTACCTCAACAACCCGAAGGGCAAAGACTGCTTAGGCGTGGGCGGCATATGGCTCATGCCCGTCATGCCCTCGCCCACCTACCACAAATACGACGTGACCGACTATTACGCCATAGACCCTTCCTATGGCACAATGGAGGACTTCGAGCGCCTGATTGCCGAATGTGACAAGCGCGGTATCCGCGTAATCATTGACCTTGTGCTCAACCACACCTCCTCCCGGCACCCCTGGTTCCTCGCGGCGCTCGATGAGCTGCGAAGCGGTTCGGAGCGCCGCTTCGCCGATTATTATAACTTCACCCGCGAACCCGCGCCGGGCTATTACCCCGCGCCGGGCGGGCATTATTACGAAGCGGTGTTTTGGAGCGAAATGCCCGACCTGAACATGGATAACGAAAATGTGCGCGCGGAAGTCGCGCGTATCGCCGAGTTTTGGACAGGCAAGGGCGTGGCGGGTTTCCGCCTCGACGCAGTGAAGCACGTATACGCCAATATGCAAAAGAACATAGACTTTTGGGCGTGGTTCGCCGCCATGTGCGCCGAGCTCAAAGAGGACGTTTTCTTGGTGGGCGAGGTGTGGAGCGACGAAACGGAAGTGTTGCCGTATTACGAGAGCGGTATCGCGCTCTTCAACTTCCCGTTTTCCGGCCACGACGGCGTTATCAACCGCTATATGCAAAGCGGCAACGGCGAGGGGCTTGCCGCCGCCTTTGAGCGCCACGGCAACGAAATCCGCCTTCGCAACCCTAACGGCGTGGACTGCGTGTTTTTATCCAACCACGACACGGGCCGCAGCGCGGGCTACATAGTTGACCCCGATAAACGCAAACTCGCCGCCGCCATCTATCTGCTGCTCCCCGGCTGCCCGTTTATCTACTACGGCGAGGAGATTGGCATGACAGGCTCCGGCGCGGACGAAAACAAGCGCGCGGCCATGTATTGGTCGGCCACCGAGAGCGCCGGCATGGCGAGCAACCCGCCCGGCGCCACCGTCACGCGCCTGCCCGCCGCGGCCGCAGACGAGCAGCTTGCCGACCCGGGCAGCCTGCTCGGTTATTACCGCGCCGTGCTGGCGCTGAAAGCAAAGCACCCGGCGCTGTATGGCGGCGAAGTAACGGCGTTGCCGCTCGGCGAGCGCGGCGTGTGCGCGTATAACGCCGGGAGCGTGAGCGTGGCGCACAATCTCACGGGCGCGGGCGCGGATGTGCCGTGCGGCGAGCTCGGCGACTCGCTCGGCGGCTACGTGAGCCCCACGGGCGAGGCCGTCACGCTCAAAGACGGCAGGCTGTACCTGCCGCCGTATGCCTCGGCGGTGCTGCCGCGCTCTTAAACGGCGGGGCTATTCCACGGGGCTGAGCCGGAAGTCGTCCATCGTGCCCCAGCCGCCGTCGCATTTGACATACACGCCCACGGTTATCTCCCCGCTTGCGGTAACAATGGCGGGGATTTTCGGCGTTTGCCAGTTGACCCAGCCGTCCACGCCGGTGTATTCGCGGTATTCCTCGCCGTCGGCGCGGGCGTAGATATACATTTCCGCGTTCACCGCGTCGCCGCCTTGCAGGAAGATTGAGAAGGAATACACGCCCGGCCGCAGCCCCGTCACGGTCTGCTCGGCGGTAAACTCCACGCGCGAACTGTCCCAAAAATGCAGCGAATATTTGCCGCCGCGCGCGTCCATGGCCTTTTCCTGATAACGCAGCTGCTCTGTGCCGCCGATGTTGTCAAGATGCCACATGGAGCGGTCTTCGCCCTCGAAGCCGGGGTTTTCCAAGTAGTTTTCCTCTTCCATGCCGATGAAACACGTCACGGGCAAGCCCCGCGCCGAGCCGCGCACGGCGTAGGTGCCCACGGGGCTTTGGCTGATGGCCGATAAGTCCGCGTCCTCCCATGTCACGGGCACATCTTCCTCCGCGCCGTCGTTGTATGTGGCGGTCACGGTGGCCGGCAGCGTCACGGGGTTACGCAGGCGCACGGATATATACGCGTTTGCCACTTCGTCTAAGCGGCGTTGCGTGGTGGCTCCGGTGTGGCAGTATCCGAAGACCTTGAGCGATTCCAAGGGGTGGCCGTCGGCGGAAAAGAGGGTTTGATTGTCGCAGGCGCTGCCGCCGTACCACTTGCCGGCATCGTCGGGGTCGTATTCGGCGGAGGCGGACGCCGCCCACCCGCTGCCATACCGTTCCCACAACGCCGCGCGCTCTCCGGCGGTGCCGCCGGGCACGGGTATCCACCCCGGCTCCCAGTAAAACACGCCCAGCCCCGCCTCGCCCAAAGAGGCCACGGTTCTCACCACGTCGCTCACGGCGCGCGCCTGCCCCTGCACGGTGAGCGGGTAGGGCTTCTCAAACGCCGCCCCTTCGCCAATGGTGTTTGCGTGGCCGTCGAAGTCCTCGTAGCTGTACGCGTAGGCGGTTTCCGCCACCATCACCTTTTTGCCGAAGGTTTCCGCCACTTCGCCGAGCTTTTGCGCCAAGTTTTCGAGTGAGCCATGCCAAAACGGGTAATATGAGGTGGCAAACACGTCGTAATCCACTCCGTTTACCTCCAAAAGCCGCGCCGTCTGCGCGAAGTTGCGGCTTTCGGGGTTGGTCAGGTGGATAACCGCGGCGATGTCCCTGCCGCTCCGCGCGGCCACGTCTTTCACGGCGCGCGCGCCTTGCGCCATGAGCGCGCATATGCGCGGCCAACTTTCCTCGCCGCAGAAGCCGGTGGTGGTTTCGTTGCCGATTTGCGCCATGCCCACGTCCGCGCCCGCGGCGATTATTTCATCAAGGGCGGCCGCGGTGTAGTCATACAGCGCCTGTTCTTTTTCGGTAAACGCCATTGTCTGCCACGCTTTGGGAGCTTTTTGCTTAGACGGGTCGGCCCAAAAGTCGGAGTAATGGAAATCCACCAGCAGCTTCATGCCGCGCTCCGCGGCTCGCTTGCCAAGCGCGGCGGCCGTGGCCGTGTCGCAGTTGCCGCCGCCGTAGCCTTCGCCCCGGGCGTTATATGGGTCGTTCCACACCCTCACGCGGATGTAGTTGAACCCCGCCTCTGCGAGCGTGGCCAACATATCCCGCTCCTTGCCGTCGAAGCCGTAAAACTTCACGCCGCTTGCCTCTAACGAGAGCAAACTCGACACGTCCGCGCCCTTTATGAAGCCCGCGTCCAACCCTTCCACCGCGTCCACATACAGCGCCCCTTTCACCGGGCCGCCCCGCAACCACCATTGCCCCCCGGAGGCGGTATGGCAGGCGGAAAGCATGAGCAACGGCGCGAGCAGCCACGGCAACCGGCGTTTCACCCTTTCACCGAGCCTCCCGTGATACCCTCCACGTAGAACTTCTGCATGATGACAAACAGCACGGAAATAGGTATGGAGATGAGTACGCCGCCGGCGCAGAAACGCGCGAAGTAGGTGTTAATCAGCTCGCGCTCTAACATATTGTACAGGCCGATAGACACCGTCCAGTCCGCGGCCATACCGGAATTGAGTATAATGCGGGCAAACACGAAGTCCATCCACGGAGCGAGGAATGAGGCGATGACCGTGTACACGATAATCGGGCGCGAGAGCGGTATGATGATTTTCAGGAATACCTGCGATTCCGTGGCGCCCTCAATCCGCGCCGATTCGCTCAGGGTTTCGCTGATAGTGTCGAAGAAGCCTTTGGCGATGAGGTAGCCGAGGCCGGAACTGCCCGAATAGACCATCACAAGCCCCCAGTGGTTGTTGGTCAGGCCGAGCGACTTCAAGATAAAGTACACGGCTATCATGGAGAGGAAGCCGGGGAATAGGCCCAGCAGCACGCCGATATTCATGAGCAGCTTGCGCCCGCGAAAGCGCATACGGCTCATGGCGTAGCTGACCATGAGCACAAACACGCTGGATATGGCGCACGAGAACACGGCGATGACGAGCGTATTCTTAAACCACATGGGGAAACGCGCCACGGTGTCCGCGCTGTTAAAGAGCAAAAGCCTGTAATTTTCCAACGTCCACGCCTCCGGTATAAACGCGCGGATGTTTATGCCGGGATACACGGAGAAAGAGTTGGCCACAAGCCAGAATATGGGGATAAGCCAGATAAAAGACAGCACGGCGAGGAACAAGTGGCGCGTGGTGAGCGACAGCGCCTTTGTGACATTCCGTTTTTTCATAATTGGAACTTATCCTCCTTATTCCGTTTCAGCACGATGTTGAACGCCAAGAGCGTGAACACGGCGCACACCACGAACACCATAATGCCTATGACCGATGCCATCTTGTAGTTGTAATACTCCTGCGTCAGGCGGTAGAGCCATGTGACGAGGAGGTCTATCTCTTTCGCGTTGGCGTTGGCGAGCTTTTGGTCGGTGGTGATGTATACGTCCTGCGTGAGGAGGAATATAACGTTGAAATTATTGATGTTGCTCACCACGGAGGTGACTAAGTAGGGAGCCGTGACAAAGAGCATATACGGCATGGTTACGTGGATAAAGGTCTTAAACGGGCTCGCGCCGTCAATTCTCGCGCTCTCATACAGCTCTTTGGGTATATTCATCAGTATGCCCGTGGCAATGAGCATGAGATACGGCACGCCTATCCAGATATTGATGAGGATTATCATCACCATTGCCCACGCCGGGTTGGTGAGGAACGGTATGAACGTGAGCGATTCGGACACTAAGCCTATTTTCTGTAAAAACGCCGTTATGCCCCATTGGCTCATGTAGGTGTTCACAATGCCCTGGTTGCGGAAGAAGTTGCGCACCACCAAGAGCGTGACGAACTGGGGCACGGCGATGGAGATAACGAAGAGCGTACGCCAAAGCTGCTTGCACTTGGTCTTGGCGTTGTTTATGAATATCGAGAGCAGTATGCCGCCGATATAGCAGGTGAAGGTGGCGGCGAACGCCCATATAAGCGTCCAACGCAGCACCTTGAAGAAGGCGTAGCCGAAAGAGAGCGTGATACTGTTGGAAAACAAGGCCTTGAAGTTGGCGAGCCCCACCCACGTGAAGAGCGCGCCCGGCGGCATATGCTGCTGGTCGTAGTTGGTAAACGCCACGGCTATCATTATAATCAGCGGCACCACGGTGAACACCACCACGCCGAGGCAGGGCAGCGAGAGCAGCGTGATGTGGAAACGTTCGTTGCGGTAAGACTTCACCTCCTCGATGAAGCTGGGCACACGTTTGCCCTGCCGCGCGGTCACTTCCAGCGCCCGCGCCGAGCGCAGGTTACGCAGCCAGACGACAAGGGCGCAAAACAGCACTATGAGCGAGACCACGCTGTATAGCAGTATCTTAAACGAGTGGTCGTAGTCGTTTACCTCGTTTTTCATGGTATCGGGGTTATATACCATAGCGCGGGTCACCGTGCCCAATGTGGAGAAGTCGGCAAGGTAAGGGAGCGCGAAGGAGATGGTAAAGATGATGATTACCGCCTGAAACAGCGTGATGAGCAACCCCTTGATGATTTGCCCGCGCCGGAAACAGCCCGCGCCCATTACGAGCAGCGAGAGCTTGACGAATATGTCGCCGCGCGCGAAGTCCGCGCCGAATTGCCTGAAAAAGTCGAGCAGCGCGAGGAATACGTTGTTGCCCCTCGCGCGCGCCGGGCTGTCGGTCATACTCCATCTTCCTTTCCGGTTGGTTTGGTTGCTAGTTGTTAGTGGTTAGTAGTTAGTTGTTAGTGGACGAAGGGACGAAGGGAGCGGGGGCGGCAGCCATAAACCGGGCGGGCGGGGCCGGGGGCGAGGTGAAAGAAACTGCCGCCGGGAAACGGCGGCAGTTTCAAGGGCGCGTGTCAGCCCACGGGAGCGGTGATACCCGCCACGGCGTTGTCTAAGAGGGTCTGCAAGGGGGTGCCGGAGGGGTTGCCCTGCACGATTATCTCACCCAGCGTCTGGGCGGGGCTCCAGTAATTGCCCCCGATAATCTGCGGGGTGGCGAATTGCATCTGCGTGGCGATGGCAAGCTGCGCCGGGTCGCTCTTCACGGCGTCGGAGGCGGCCGCCAGGGTGTTGGACGGGCCTTGCTGACGCTCGTTGAAGCGCCTGAGTGAGTTATCGTAGTTGGTAAGGTAATCCGCGAGCCTCATGGCCCAGCCCGTCTCTTGGCAGAAAGCGTTCACGCCGATGAGCTTATAGCCGGAGAAAGAGCCGAGTTGCTTTTGCTCCCCGGCGATGGCCACGGTGGGCAGCTTAGACGCGGCGTAGCTCTCGCCCCACGCCTCCGCCACGGCGCCCGCGTTCCATGTGCCGCTCACGCCCGCAATAACCGAGCCGTCTATTACGCCGGCCTTAAACTCGTCTGAGCCGAGCGACACGAACGCCGGGTGCTTGGCTAAGTCGAGCATGGCCTGCAACACGTCGGTGCCGCCGGGGCCGTTCCAGTCGCAGTCATTGGTCACGCCGTCGTCGTTGAGGCTCGCGTTGAGGCCGCCGGCCTTGAAGAACGCGTAGTTGTACCAGCCGGAGGTAAGCTCCATTGAGATTTTCTTGCCCGCCGCCTCGGCCTTTGCCAGCATGCCGTCGAACGACTTCACATCGTCTTCGGTGAAGTAGGACGAGTTATAGAACATAAAGTAGCCGTTGTCGGCGGTCATGGGATACGCCATGAGCTTGCCGTCCACAGTGGCGGCCTCCACAGAGCTGGACACATTGCGGCTCTTGATGTCGGCGACATTGTCGAGCACTTCCTGCAAAGCGCCGGCCTTATACAGCTCGCCGATTTGGTCGTGGGCGAAGGCGTACACGTCGGCGGCGGCCTCGATGTCCACGAGAACGGTGTCTTTCGTGCCGCCCTCACCCTGCACTCCGAGGTCGTAGGTGAAGTTGATTTGCGCTTTGTTCGCGTCGGCGAAAGCGTCGAGCATGCTCTTTAGCATGACCTGGTCCTCTTCCGCGCCCCACACGCGCAGGTGCACGTCCTTGACCTCCGCCGGAGTGGAATCGCTCGGAGACGAGCCGCCGGGGCTTGTGCCCGGCGAGGAGCCGCTCGGCGCGTCGCTGCCGGAGGGCGAGGCGCAGCCGAACAGGGTGAAGCAGAGCGTGAGCGCGAGCAGTAGGGCGGGTATACGCTTTTTCATGTTTGTTCCTCCCGTAAAATAATTTTGTTGTCCGCCGAGAGCGCCCGCGCGGGCGCGTAAGAGCCGGCCACGCGGACTCCGACCGACCCTTCGCGGGGGCGCGGCGGTACTTGCGCCCCGCGCGCCGAGTATCTATTCCGTTTTATACCCCCTATGCTACCACACCCGCCGCCGTGTTGTCAAGCCGTATCGCGCGCCTTTCGGAAAAAAGTGAAACCCCGCTCTCCGCGCGTTTAGTTGTCAGCGGTTAGTGGTTAGTGGACGGAAAAATCTATTATGCGAAGCATAATAGCACACCACGTGAGTGGGAATGTAATTGTTAGTTGTCAGGGGACAGGGATTGCGGACGAGGGGACGGGGCGCGGGGGCGAAGCCCCTTGACCTTGCCCGAAAGGCGCGTTCCCTGTCCCCGTTAGGGCGCGAACACAACAACCCGCCAAACCGGGTAATACGCCTTGCGTTCCCCGTCCCCGTTGGGGGAAGCGTAATACCGCAGTATACAGCAGGGCGCGAAAGCCGACGCGTTCCCCGCCCCCGTTGGGGGCGCGGGGGCGGCAGCCCCCGCTCCTTTGCGGCGGGCGGGCGGGGTTTCGGGATTTCGGATTGACTTATTGCCCGCGCTGTGGTATAAACCTTATGGGCGTTGCCTGAAAAGCAGGCGGTTAGCCAATACCCTCCGTGAAAGGGGGTGAGGCCGATGTTGTCTTTGTACGAGATTCTTTCGTTACTTCTCGCGTTAGTCGCGATTATTGTGGCGATAATAAACGGCAAAGGCAAGAAAAAATAACCGCCCACCGGCCAAGGTATAGCGGTTATTTTTCGCTTCCCTTAGGCTAACCGCTTGACGGCAGCGCCCTTTTGTATGCCCATTGTATCACGGGGCGAGGGGCTTGTCAAGGGGGTTTGGTAGGAGTTTTGGCGGATAGCGGATAAACCTATTGCGCGAAGCGTAATAGCACGCCGCGCGGGATTGTATCCCGCCCGCCCGCCCAAAAAGGCCGGGGGCTGCCGCCCCCACACCCTCGATGTGGTTAGTTGTTAGTTGTCAGCGGATAAACTTATTATGCGAAGCGTAATAGCGCACCACGTGAGTGGGGATATAGTTGTTAGTGGTTAGTGGTTAGTGGTTAGGGGACGGAGGTTGCGGGGGAACGGGTGTTGCGGGGGCGCAGCCATAAACCGAGCGGGCGGGAATGGCGGGGCGGCGCGCCTTTATTCCCGGCGGCGATTGCGCGGCCGGGTGGACCATATGTCCAAACGCCCCAGGGCGGGCAGCGCGGCGCGCAGCAAGGCCGCCGTGGCGCACCCCATGAGTATGCCCGACAAAAGCAGCATCGGCAGGTAAGCTAAAAAATACGGCGAGCGCAGCAGCAGCCACGCGGCGGCGAATTGCCCCGCGTTGTGGGCGCACGCGCCCGCCACGCTCACGGACGTATAAGACGCCTTTTCCCCGAAAAACGCCACGAGCAATATCACCACGCCCACGGAGAGCATGCCCCCGCAAAAACTGAGCAGCCCCGCCGCCCCGCCGCGCGTGAGCAGCACAAACCCCGCTTTCAGCGCGTTCAGCGCCACAGCGCGGGTTCTGCCCCCGAAGAACACGCAATACATCGGCGCGATGTTCGCCAAGCCGAGCCTTATGCCCGGCGGCAGCAACGGCAACGGGGGCAGGCTGTGCTCGACGAACGTGAGCGCGAGCATTATCGCCAGCATAAGCCCCGTGAAAGCCGTCTCCCGCGCTTTCTTCATGTCAGTACGCCACGGTGTCTTCGTCGCGCTCCCCGCCGCGTACGGCGAGCAACAGGCGGCGCGGCACACATACGCTCATTTGTCCCGGGCGACCGACAAAACCCGTTTTCACGCATGTCTTGTCCGGGCAATCCGAGCTCACAAAGGCTATCGCCCCGCCCCTGACCTCGAAGGCGACGGCGCCGTCGCCCGGCAAGGTAAAGGTAATGTCTTTGTCTAAAGCCACACTCATTACTTCGCCGCCGCCCTCGGTAATCACCGCGCGGGGCGGCTCCGCCCCCTCCCCGCGCCGCGAGAGCAGCAGCAAGGCGGCAAGCGCCGCCGGTAGCAACGCGAGGAGCCATATATCGCCCTTGTTGTAAAGTTTACGCCTCATTTGCCGCTCCTGAGCGCGTCAAAGCCGTTCGCGTCAAACGTCTTGCCGCGCGCGTCCACCCAAAAGGCCTTCGCGCCGTGTTGCTCCGCCAATGCCGCGCCCGCCTCAAATGGCAGTATAAACAGCGCCGTGGAGAGTACGTCCGCTTTCCATGCCTCTTCGTGCGCCACCGCCGCCTGCGCGAAACGCGAGGCGGGCATGAGCGTGTCCGGGTCTATGATGTGGTGGTAACTCTCGCCGTTTACGGTGTAATACCTCTGATAGCCCCCGCTCACGGACACGGTGTTCCTGCTTATGTAGATTGTGTCAATAAGCGCGTTCCCGGCGGCGGGGTCGGGGTTTTGTATCCCCACCGCCCAGTCGCGGCGGCTCCGCTCCGCCGGAGGGGCGAGGGCGATTATATTGCCCCCGGCGTTAATGAGCGCGGAGGCCATGCCCGCGTCCGCGGCCTCGGCGGCCGCCAGCGACGCCGCGTGCGACTTGGCTATCGCCCCCACGTCCAAAGACATACCCCGCTTGCGGAAATACACCGTGCTTGCCGCCTCGTCAATCACCACGTCGTCCATATCCGCGTATTCCGCGGCAAGGCGCAGGGCTTCCCCCGGCGGCAGCGCCGCGCCTTGCTCCCTGTATTCGCGCCAGATTGCCGTGACCGGGCCGAGCGCCGCGTTAAACGCCCCGCCCGTCATCTCGCACCCCTGTTTTGCCAAAAGCAAAAGCTCCGTGACCTCGCGCGGCACGGCCACAGGCGCGTCGGCGGCGCGTTTGTTCACCGTGCAAAGGTTGCTCACGCCCTCATATTCGTTGAATATATCGTAGTAACGGTGCAGTTCCTCGTAGCGCGCGAAGAATACCTCCGCCCAAGCGTCAAACTCCCGTTGATTATCTGCATAAGCAATTAACTGCGTGATTGTGTCAAACGGGCCAATCCGCTCCGCGCTATACCGCTCCATACCGCCGCCGCAGCCGGACGGCACGGCCAACACGGCGCACAGCGCAAGCGCGGCAACCCTGCCGCCCCCGCGGAAGAGGGCGGGGCGGCTCTTCGCCGGCCCGCCGCCCGCGCCGATGGCGGCTATCGGGGATACGTTAAAAACCTTCGCCCCGTCACGTTTCATTCAAACGCTCTCCGCGCGTTGTCGGGCGTTTTCGTCAGCTTTATCATCTTTCTCACTCCCGGCGGCAATGGAATAAACGGCGGCAATTTTCCCTTTCGCGCCGCGCTGCGTTAGGCGAAAGCCGACAATTGCCTTTACACCTTCCCCCGTAAGTGGTAGTATAACATATACGGAACGGGCGCGAAAGGAGCGGGCGCGTTATGGATACCGCGGAGGTCGTTTGTTTCGGCGAGGTGTTGGTGGACTTTACCCCGGCGGGGCTCAGCGGCGCGGGCATGCGGCTCTTTGAGCAAAACGCCGGCGGCGCGCCCGCCAATGTGGCCGCCGCGCTGGCAAAGCTCGGCCGGCGCGCCGCGTTCGCCGGAAAGGTGGGCCGCGATATGCACGGCGATTTCCTGCGCCGCGCGTTGCTCCAATGCGGCGTGGATGTGGCAAACCTCGCCGCCGACCCGCGCGAACCCACGAGCATGGCCTTTGTGGCGCTGTCCGACGAAGGCGAGCGGGGCTTTTCGTTTATGCGCGGCGCGGACGCCAAACTTCCCGCTTTGAGCGCGCGCGCCCTGCGCGGCGTGAAGGTTTTCCACTTCGGCTCGCTGTCTATGACAAGCATAGCCGCCCGCGCCGCCACGCAGAAAACCGTCCGCCTCGCGCGCAAAGCCGGCTGCGTTATATCCTTTGACCCCAACTACCGCGCCATGCTTTGGCCGTCCGAGCGAGCCGCCGCGCTCTGCATATCGTCCGCGTTGGGGCAGACGGACATACTCAAGGTTTCCGAGGAGGAAGCCCTGTTGCTCACGGGCATCGGCGATGCCGAAGGCGCGGGCAAGGCCCTGCTCTCGCGCGGCCCGTGCTGCGTGTGCGTCACCCTCGGCGCGCGCGGGGCGCTGCTTTGCAGGCCCGGCTTTTGCCTCCATACCCCCACATACCCCGGTCCCGTCACGGATACCACGGGCGCGGGTGACGCGTTTACGGCGGGCTTCCTGCGCGGCCTGCTCGCCCGCGGCCTCCGCCCGCAAAACATTACCGAGCCGCTCGCCCGCGAGCTTTGCGCCTTCGCCCACGCCGCCGCCACACTATGCGTGGCAAAGCGCGGCGGCATACCCGCCATGCCCGGGCTTGAGGACGTGACAGCGCTAATGAGAAAGGAGAATTACCCATGACACGTTCGCAAATCAACCAAACCATCAAAGATGCCGAGGCCTTCGTCGAAAGTTTCCGCTTCGCCCTGCCGCCGTTCGCGCGCTGGACGCCGGAACAGTGGCAAGGCAAGGGGCGCGAGTGCGACGGCATCCGCGCCGCGCGGCTTGGCTGGGATGTGACGGACTTCGGGTTCGGCAGCTTTTCCGGCGTGGGCTTGGTGCTGTTTACGCTCCGCAACGGTCTGCCAAACGCCGCGCCGGGCGAAAAAAACTACGCGGAAAAGCTGCTCATCAGCCGGGAAGACCAAATCTGCCCCACGCATTACCACCACCGCAAAACCGAGGACATCATCAACCGCGGCGGCGGCATACTCTCCATGCGCCTGCACAACTCCGCCGAAGACGGCTCGCTTTGCCATTCGGACGTGACAATCTCCCGCGACGGCGTGAGCGTGACCGTGGCCGCCGGCACGGAAATAGAGCTTTCCCCCGGCGAGAGCGTCACGCTCACACCGGGGCTATATCATTCGTTTTGGGCAAAGAGGGACTGCGGCGCGGTGCTAATCGGCGAGGTCAGCCAAACCAACGACGACGAGGAGGACAACCGCTTTCTCGACGATGTGGGTCGTTTCCCCGAAATCGAGGAAGACGAGCCGCCGTATCGCCTGCTCTGCCGCGAGTACCCCGTCTAACGCGCCTCCGCAAACAGCGGGCAGAGCGCCGCGTATAGTTTCCTGAACAGGCTGTAGCCCCGTTCGTAGGCGTCGTGCTTCGTGGGTGTCACGGTAAGTTCCTTACTCAGCAACAAGCCCTTGGCCTCGTCGAAGCTGCGGTAAACGCCCGCGCCCACGCCGGCGATAATGGCCGCGCCGAGCGACGGGCCTTCCGTGTTGTTAAGCACGGCAAGCTCGCGCCCCGTAATATCCGCCACAATTTGCCGCCACACGGCGCTTTTCGCCCCGCCGCCCGTAATATACAGCTCCGTTATCCCCGTAAAGCCCTCCACAAGCTCCAGCATGAAGCGGAAGCTGTACGCCACGCCCTCCATCACGGCGCGGGCCATCTCCGCCTTGCCCGACAAATTGGACAAACCGAAAAACACACCGCGCGCGTGGGGGTTGGATGGGCATCGCTCCCCCGCCAAATACGGCAGAAACACCACGCCCCGGCTGCCCGGCTCCGCCGCGCCCGCCTCGCCGTCCATAACCCTGAACCTGTCGTAGCCGGACACGGAGCGGTACCATTCAAGGCAAGCGCCGGCACTAAGCATTACGCCCATGGCGTAATACGCGCCGGGGTGCGAATAGTTGAACAAATGCACGTCGCCCGTAATATTGCCGCGCAGGTTGTCTAACATGGCCACCACGGTGCCGCTCGTGCCTAAGCTGATTACGGCCTGCCCCGCCTTGGTGATGCCGTTGCCCACGGCGGCGCAGGAATTGTCCGCCCCGCCCGCCACAACCTTTGTGTCCGGCGAAAGGCCCAAATGCGCCGCCACGGCGGGCAACAATGTGCCCACCACGGCCGTGGATTGCAGCACGGGAGGGAACAGGCTCTCGTCTAAGCCTATCTCCATGAGCAGTTCGCGGCAGAAGCGCCGTTCGCGCACATTAAACGCCGCGCTGCCCGCCGCGTCGGAAAACTCCGTGGCGAGCACGCCCGTGAGCATATAGTTGATGTAATCCTTCGGCAATACCACCTTCACCGTGCGGGCGAAGTTTTCCGGCTCGTTGTCGCGCAGCCAAAGGATTTTCGGGAGCGTGAAGCCTTCTAAGGCGCGGTTTTGCGTATACTCCAAAAACCTCTCCGCGCCCACCGTTTCGTTGAGATACGCCACTTGCTTCGTGGTGCGCGTGTCGTTCCAAAGCAACGCCTTCCTCACCACATAGCCCTGCGAATCCAAGAACACGGAGCTGTGCATCTGCCCGGAGCAGGCCAAGGCCGCCACTTTGCCCTTCGCCATCGGGTACTTCTCCAAAAGCCCCGTCACCGCCGCGATTACGGCTTCCCACCACACATTGGGGTCTTGCTCCGAGTAGCCGTCTTGCGGGTAGTCCGGCTGATATTCCGCACTCGCGCTGCCCGCCACCTCGCCGCCGCACAGCAGCAGCGCCTTTGTGCCGCTTGTGCCCACGTCAATGCCGATAATGTAGCTTTCCATAGTCTTTCCGCTCCTCATTCAATCTCGCAAAGCGTGTAATCGTCGCTGCCAAGGCCCATGCCTTGCAGTTTGCCGATTTGTATGTAAGGGTTTTTCGCGTGGATTTTTTCCAGCAGGTGTGTGCCGGGCTGCATAACATGACCCTGCGGCAGCCCGTCTTTGAGGAGGTTTTCCTCCTTTATCGCGCCGAGGCAGGCGCTCTCCAACGCCACTATGTCGTGGGAAGCCATAATGCCTATGTCCGGCACCAAGGCGGGCGTGGAAATACCCCAGCAATCGCACAGGAACGTGATATTGGTCAGGAAGTTGATGTGATACACGTCGCCGGGGGCAAAAGTGCCGAGCACTTCCTTCGTGCACAGAGCCATGCCCGTCTGGAAATCTTCGTAGCAATCGCTGTCGAGCGTAATCGCCTGCGCCGGGCAGGCCTTCACGCAATGCTGGCAGAGTGTGCAGTTATGGTAGAACACATCGTACTCGCCGCTTTCGGTAAACTTGTTCGCGTTGTGGTTGCAGCCGGTAATGCAGGCGTTACAGCGGGTGCATTTGTTTTTGTCCCACACCAAGCCGCCCTCCAAGCCGTGGATTTCCCGGCGCGTGCGGTCGGTCACACAGCCCATGGCAATGTTTTTGCAAGCGCCGCCATAGCCGCAAGCGCCGTGGCCCTTCACGTGGGAAAGGTTGACCATCACCTCCGCGTCGTGTATATAGCCCGCCACGTCCACATGGGTGAAACCCTTGTAATCCACGCGCTTTTCGTAGTAATACTTGCCCAACAGCCCGCAGCAGTCGAGCACGGGGCAACCGAAGAGCGACTCCGAGTAGCCGCGCGTCTTCGCGTCTTCCACGGTTTGGTCGGTAATAAACGGCCGCCCGCCCGCCTCCTTCACCCGGTCCGTGACCATCTTCACAAACAGCGGCGAGATGGTGGTGTAGCCCACGCCGCGCCCCACGTGCATCTTCACCGCCACGCTGCGGCCCTTCACGCGTTCGGCAAAGCCCGCGGCGGCAAGGAGCCTGCCGAACTTGCCCGGCAGCGTGCCCGCAGGGTCGTAGCCGGAGTATTTCACAGACGAATACAGCACTTGCGGCATATCATTACCTCCGTATAATAAGTTTGTGTCTCCGCCCTAACCGCGGGGCGAAATAATAATACCACATCCCGCCGCCCGCGGTCAAGCCCGCAAGAGCAACCGATAAAAGGCAATCCGGGCGGGGCGAGCGCCCGCCGCCATGCCCATCGCGCGACAACCGTCGCGCCCTATGTAAAAACACCCCTTGCCAACGGGCTCGCGGCGGGTTATAATGGATACACTATCGAAAGGAGCTGACCGCCACATGAAAAACATCATCAGAATCGTCGTCTCCATCGTCTTCATCTGCGCGCTCCTCGGTGCCGCCACATTCATGGTCGTCAAGTATTTCGACGTGCTCACGGCTTGCCTCAAACGCTTCAAGGAGACCCTCGTCGAGAAGAAGCACGTCTTTTTCTCGGCTCATTCCAACGACCACGACGAGGAGGACGCGGACGAGGTCCTCATCTGATTTTCGCGTCGGATAGGGACATTTGCCGTGAGCGGCTTCGCGCACCTCCATGTCCACACGGAATACAGCCTGCTCGACGGCGCGTGCAGAATAGACGACCCGTCCGGTCACTCGTCGTACAAGGGGCTTTTTGGGCGGGTGGCCGCCCTGGGTCAGCGCGCTTGCGCCATCACCGACCACGGCGCGATGTTCGGCGTTGTGGACTTTTACCGCGCGGCTAAGGCCGCCGGAGTCAAACCCATCATCGGTTGCGAGGTATATGTCGCCCGCAGGAGCCACACCGACAAAACCTACGAGCACGATTCCGACCCATACCATCTCGTCTTGCTTTGTGAAAACGAAAAGGGCTACCGCAACCTCATGAAATTGGTGACCGTCGCCTACACAGACGGTTTCTATTCGCGCCCGCGCATAGATTATGACCTTTTGGAACGCCACAGCGAGGGGCTTATCTGCCTGTCCGCCTGCCTGTCCGGCCACCTCGCGCGCCTAATACTGGCGGACGAGTTTACCGCCGCCGAACGGCTTTGCGCCAAAATGCGCGATATTTTCGGTTCGTCCAATTATTTCTTGGAGTTGCAAGACCACAACCTGCCCGAGCAAAAGAAGGTGGGCAACCATCTGTTGCGCCTTGCCAAGCAAATGGATATAGGCGTCGTCGCCACCAACGACGCGCATTATCTCATGCGCGAGGACGCGCGCTACCAAGACGTGCTGCTCTGCGTGCAGACGGGCAAGACGGTATACGACACCACGCGTATGCGCTTCGGCTCGGACGAGTTTTACATAAAAAGCGAGAGCGAAATGCGCGCGCTTTTTCCGCCCGAGGCCATAGACAACACGGTAAAAATCGCCGAGCGCTGCGACTTCGAATACGAGTTTAACCGCTACCGCCTGCCCTCCTTCACGCTCCCGCCCAACGAGCCGGACGCGAAGGCCTATCTCGCCAAACTCTGCGAAAAAGGGCTGCGCGAACGCTACCCGGACGGCGGCGGGGAATACGCGCGGCGGCTTGCGGACGAGCTTGACATGATTGCCCGCATGGGCTTTGTGGAATACTTCCTCATCGTGGGCGACTTCATCGCCTTCGCCCGCAACCGGGGCATACCCGTCGGCACCGGGCGCGGCAGCGCCCCGGGCAGCATTGTGAGCTACTGCTTGGGCATTACCGACATAGACCCCGTGCGCTACGGGCTTTACTTCGAGCGCTTCCTCAACCCCGAACGCGTGAGTATGCCCGACATTGACATAGACTTCTGCGTGAAACGGCGCGCGGAAGTCATGGACTATGTAATCGAGAAGCACGGCAAAGACCATGTGGCGCAAGTCATAGCCTTCGGCACATTGAAGGCGCGGGCCGCCGTGAAAGACGTGGGCCGCGCCTTGGGCTACACCTACGCGGAGACGGACGCGGTATCAAAAACCATACCTTTCTCACCCACCATGACCATCGGCCGCGCCCTGGTCGAATCGCCCGCGTTGCGCCAAATGCGCGACGAAGACGAGCGCGTGAGGGAACTGCTCAACACGGCGCTCGCCCTGGAGGGCATGCCGCGCAACGCCACCACCCACGCGGCGGGCGTGGTCATCACGGCCGGCGAGGTCAGCGACTTCGTGCCCCTCGCGCGCAACGACGAGAGCATCGTGACGCAATTCCCGAAAGACACGCTGGAAAGCCTCGGTTTGCTTAAAATAGACTTCCTCGGCCTTCGCAACCTCACGGTTATCCACGAGGCCGCCGAGCTTGTGAAGAAAACAAACCCCTCGTATGGCGGCATACCCGACGGCGACGAAGCCACATTCGCCATGCTCGCCGAGGGCAAAACGGTGGGTGTCTTTCAGCTGGAAAGTCAAGGCATGACAAGCGTGTGCGTACAATTCAAGCCGCAATCCATAGAAGACATCGGCGCCGTCATCGCCCTCTACCGTCCCGGCCCAATGGCGCAGATACCCCGCTTCATCGCCGGAAAACGCAACCCCGCCGCCATCACCTACACCCACCCGCTGCTTGAACCCATCCTTGCCGCCACATACGGCTGCATGGTCTATCAAGAACACGTGCTGGAAGTGTTAAAACGCCTCGCGGGGTTTTCCACGGGTCACGCCGACCTTGTGCGCCGCGCCATGAGCAAGAAGAAATACGACGCCCTGGCGGGCGAAAAAGAGGCGTTTCTGCGCGGTTGCGCCGAGAGGGGCATAGACGGCGCGGCGGCGCAAACCGTGTTTGACGAAATAATGGAGTTTGCCGATTACGGCTTCAACAAAGCTCACGCCATAGCTTACGCCGTGGTGGCTTTCCGCACGGCCTACCTCAAGTGCCATTACCCGCGCGAATATATGGCGGCCCTGCTCTCGTCCGTGCTCGACCAGCAAAACATGGTGCAGTATTACATCGCCGAGTGCCTTGATATGGGCATCGCCGTAGCCCCGCCCGACATCAACGCCTCCGGCGCGGAATTCGCCATCGGCGAGGGCGGCATACGCTTCGGTCTCGCGGCCGTGAAGCACGTGGGAAGGCGCTTTATTGATGAGCTTGTGCGTGAACGCGAGCAGGGAGGGGCGTTCGCCTCGTTTGAGGACTTCGTTTCGCGTATGTACAGCCGCGACCTAAACAAAAAAGCCGCGGAGAGCCTCATCAAGTGCGGCGCTTTCGGCAGTTTGGGCAAAAACCGCGCGCAGCTGCTCGCCACATTCGAGCTGTTTATAGACGACATAGCCGCCGAGCGCCGCCGGGGTTTAGACGGCCAGTCGTCCATGTTTTCCGGCGAGCTGAACCTCCCGCATACCCAATGGCCCGCCCTGCCGGAGCTGGCGCTTGCGGATATACTTGCCTTTGAGCGCGAGGTCACGGGGCTGTACCTCTCCGGGCATCCCCTAGACCCCTATGTCCGGGAGCTGCACATCGCGCGCGCGCTGCCCGCGCGCGCCTATCTTGAGGGAGGCGAGCGCCACGAAGACGGCGCGAGCGCCAAAGTCGCCGGCTTCCTCACCGCGGTAAAGACCAAAGCCACCAAAAACGGCGCGCTCATGGCTTACGCCACCCTTGAGGACAAGACCGGGGCCATCGAGCTGCTGCTGTTTCCCAAAATCGTCACGCAAGCCGGGCAACTTATCAGAGACGATAACGTGGTGCTCGTCACGGGTAAACTCAGCGTGCGCGACGACAAACCGCCGCAGTTGCTCGTGGACACCCTGCGCCCGCTGAGAGAGCTGTCGCCGGACGGCGGAAGTTCCCCCGCCGAGCCGGTGGGCACCCTATACGTGCGCCTGCCCGCGGATACCTCACCGCTGCTCCGCCGCGTGCTCGCCGTGCTGGAAATGTTTCCCGGCACTTCGCCTGTGGTGGTGTGCTTTACCGCCGTCAAAAAACGCCTCGGCGGTTTATGCGGGGTGAACGACGCGTTGCTCACGGAGCTTCGCGCCTTAGTCGGCGAAGAAAACGTAGCCTTAAAGTAGCGCTATGGAAAAGACTTCCGCGAGCGCGACCGCCTGTTACCCTTTCGGGCACGGCTATCTCATCGTCACGCACGACGGCGGCGCCGTCGCGGGCATAAAGCTCGCCGCCGCTCCGCCGGGCGAAGACCGCCGCTCCGCCGTGTCCGACAGCGCCGCCGCGCAGATACGGGAATATTTCGCCCTCACGCGAAGCGCGTTTGATTTTCCCATGCGCCCGCAAGGCACAGCCTTCCAAATGAAAGTCCGGGCGGCGCTGCTCGATATACCCTACGGGCAAACCCGCACCTACGCGCAGATTGCCGCCTCGGCGGGCAGCCCGCGCGCGCGCAGGGCGGCGGGGCAAGCCTGCCGCAATAACCCGCTGTGGCTCGCCGTGCCGTGCCATAGGGTCATCGGCGGCAACGGCGCGCTCACGGGCTACGGCGGCGGATTGGAGATGAAGCGGGCGCTTTTGGAATTAGAGCAAGAAGGGTTAAGGCGGATGCGCGCTTTAGGTCAAACGCTCCAAGAGCAATAAATACAATTCCTCCGCCGCGCTTTGCCACCGGGCGATTACAGCCTCGGCTTGGGTTCGGTCGCCCGCCGCAAGGCGCAGCTCCGCGAGCAGACCCTTGGAATCCGACAGGCGCAGGCAGGCGTATACTTGCCCGTGTTCGTCGGTGTATGCCTCGCCTCCCACACTTCTTTGGCGGCGCGCCCGCTCTAAATACGGCGCCGCTTTTTCCGCCGTGGCCCTGCGTAGCGACACCGAAAGCCCCGTCTCCAAGAGCGCGGCTTTGGCAAGACCGGTCTCCGAGGCGAGCAATTCGCCGCTTTCGCCCTTCGTGAGCAATTTGTCGGTAAGCAGCTCCGCGCAAGCCTCGGAAAAGACGAAATAATCCGCGTTGTCGTCGAGCATAAACAGCTCTTCGAGCAAGCGGCGGGTCGCCGTTCCGTCAAAAAGGCGCAGTATGTGGAGTATCAGGAGCTTGGAGTGCTCTTTCGAGCCCGTAAAGCCGTAGCGAGCCATTGCAGTATCACCACGCCCATTATTATATTACGCGCCCGCGCCGTCGCCCATGAGCAGCAGCATCACGGCCTTTTGCGCGTGGAGCCGGTTTTCCGCCTCGTCGAAAATCTCGCGCGCGTGGGCCTCGAAAACCTCCTCGGTAATCTCTTCGCCCTTATGCGCCGGGAGGCAATGCTGCACGATGGCGCCGGGCTTGGCCAAGGCCATAAGCTCGGCGTTTACCTGAAAGCCCTTGAAAGCCTCGGCTCTTGCCGCCGCTTCCCCTTCCTGCCCCATGCTCGCCCACACGTCGGTAAACACCACGTCCGCGTCGCGGGCGGCTTGCCGCGGGGAGCGCGTGAGCGTGAAGGCCGCGCCCGCCGCGGCCACGGCATCCGGGTGGGGCTCGTGGCCTTCCGGGCAGGCGGCCGTGACCGTCATGCCGCAGGCGGCCGCGCCCACGATGAGCGAATTGCACACGTTGTTGCCGTCGCCGATAAAGCAGGCTTTCAACCCGTCTAACACGGTGAGGTGCTCGCGTATGGTCATGAGGTCGGCCAAGACCTGGCAGGGGTGGGCGTAATCGGTCAGCCCGTTGATGACGGGCACGGACGAGTGCAGCGCGAGCTGCTCCACCTCGTCTTGGCCGTATGTGCGCACCATAATGCCGTCCGCGTAGCGCGAGAGCACACGGGCGGTGTCCGCCGCGCTCTCGCCGCGCCCTATCTGGCTGTCCGCCCCCGTGAGGAACACGGCGTGGCCGCCGAGCTGATACATGCCCGTCTCGAACGACACCCGCGTGCGCGTGGAGGATTTGTTGAACAGCATAACGAGCGTTTTGCCGCGCAACCCGCTTTGGCCGAAGCCGTGCTTTTGGTTGTATTTGAGCTGGTCGGCGAGGTTGAGTATTCGCAGTATGTCGGCTTTGCCGAGGTCGGCGAGTTTCAGTAAGTGTTTCATGCGGTATCAAGCCCCTTGTCTGTTTCGTTGTGTTCCTGCGCTTTGGAAAATATCGGCGGGGGTTTCCTTGTTTCCTCTCCGGCGCGGCCTTTACGCAGTTTGCCGCCGGGATGACGCTTTGCCGGGGCCGGCGGGCGAGAGCGGCGGGGCGCGGGGGTGCGGGGGCGGCAGCCCTCGCCCGTCAGCCGGGCGGGCGGGCGGGTCGGAAACGGAAACTTCCCGGCGCGGTCTTTACGCAATTTGCCGCCGGGATGACGCTCGGTTGGAGGTCAGCGAGTTTCGGCAAGCGTTTCACGCAGTATGTCAAGCCCCTTGTCTATTTCGTTGTATTCTATTGTCAGCGGCGGGAGGAAACGCAACGCGTCTTTGCCCGCCGTGAGCACGGCAAGCCCGCGTTCTAAGAGCCTTGCCGCCGTTTCCTTGGGGTTTTCCGCCTTTGCCGCGAGCATGAGGCCGAGGCCGCGCGGAGACAGACCCATGGCGGACAGCTTGCTTTTGATGTATTCGCCCTTGCGGGGCACATCCGGCAACACCGGGGCGAGGATGTCCAGCACGGCGTTCGCGGCGGCGCAGCAAACGGGGTTCATGCCAAACGTGGAGGCGTGGTCGCCCTTTTCGAGCGTGGCGGCGGTTTTCTTGCCGCAGATGAAGCCGCCCAGCGGCAGGCCGCCGGCTATGCCCTTGGCAAACGACACGATGTCCGGCGCAATGCCGTACAGCTGAAAGGCAAACCACGCCCCGCAGCGCCCTATGCCCGTCTGCACCTCGTCCACGCAAAGCAGCCAGTCCCTTTCCGCGCACAGGCGCGCCACGGCGCGCGCGTAGCCGCGGTCGGCCTCTATCACGCCGCCCTCGCCCTGCACCAATTCGAGCAGCACGGCGCACACGTCGTCCGGCTGCGCGGCAAGCGCGTTTATGTCGCCAAGGGGCACATGGCGGAAACCGGGCGTGAACGGGTGGAAGTGGCGGTGGAAGGCTTCCTGCCCCGTGGCGGCAAGGGTGGTAACCGTCCTGCCGTGAAACGAGTTTTCCAGCGCCACGATTACGTTTCTGCCCTCCCGCTTTCCCGCGCCGTATTTGCGGGCGCACTTGACCATGCCCTCGTTGGCTTCCGCGCCGCTGTTGGCGAAGAACACCGCCTCCAACCCCGCCAAGGCGCACAGCCGCTCGGCCAGCACGGCTCCCGGGCGTGTCAGGTAAAGGTTGCTCACATGGGCAAGCGCGGCGGCTTGGGCGCTCACGGCGCTCACCCAAGCCGCGTGGGCGTGGCCCACGGAATTGACCCCTATGCCGGAGGCGAAGTCAATATATTCCCTGCCGCCCTCGTCGTAGAGCCTCGCGCCCTCGCCGCGCGTAAAGCATACGTCGTAACGCGCGTAGGTGGGCAGAATATAACCGCCTGTCATATTTACCTACTTCCTTTCACCCGCCGCGTCAGGGCAGTATCATCGTGCCGATACCCGCGTCGGTGAGCATTTCTATGAGTATGGCGTGGGGGATTCTGCCGTCGAGTATGTGTACCCGCTTGACCCCGCGCCGCACGGCATGCACACAGCAGTCAATCTTCGGGAGCATACCGCCGCGCACCACGCCGTTTTTCACAAGCCCGGGAATATCGCCTATGGAAACTTGCCGCAAAAGCGTGGTGTCGTCGTCCGGGTCGGCGCAAAGCCCGCGCACGTCCGTGAGCAATATGAGCTTCTCCGCGCCGAGGGCGGCGGCAAGCTCGGCGGCGGCGGTGTCGGCGTTGATGTTGTAGGCCGCCGCGCCGTCCGCGCCTTGCGCTACAGTGGACACCACGGGTATATAGCCGTTGTCGAGCGCCATGTCAATGGGGGCGGTGTCCACGGCCGTAATTTCGCCCACAAGGCCGTAATCGCCCGGACCGAGGCGCTTTGCCATGAGCATGGAGCCGTCTAACCCGGAGAGGCTCACGGCTTTGCCGCCCATGGAGGATATAAGCCCCGCCAAGTCTTTGCCCGTCTTGCCGCAGAGCACCATCTGCACCACGTCCATAGTCTCCTCGTCCGTGTAGCGCAAGCCGTCCGCAAAGCGCGGCTCAATGCCCATGCGGCGCAGCGCGGCGTTGATTTCCGGCCCCCCGCCGTGTACCACCACCACGCGCACGCCCACAAGCGAGAGCAGCACTATATCGCTTATGGCGTCGCGGCGGATTTCCCCGTCTTGCATGGCGCTGCCGCCGTATTTGACAATCACGGTCTTTTTGTAAAACCGGCGGATATACGGCAGCGCCTCGCTGAGCACATCGGCTCTCTCGGCGGTGGTCATGACCTGTAATCCCCGTTTATCCTCACATAGTCGTATGTAAGGTCGCAGCCGTAGGCTTCGGCCTCGCCCGGCCCGCCGCCCGCCGTGATGTTGATATACACCTCTTTGCCGCTCAACAGTTTCTTCGCCGCGTCTTCGTCAAAGTCCAAACCCATGCCGCCCTCGCACACCTTCAAGTCGGAAAAGGCGATGCCCACCCGCGAAGGGTCGAACGGCGCGCCGCTGTAACCCATAGCGCACAGCACACGCCCCCAGTTGGCATCCGCGCCGAACATGGCGGCCTTGACAAGGGCGGAGGCCACCACGGCGCGGCTGAGCGCCTCCGCGTCCTCCCTGCTGTTCGCGCCTTCCACGCGGCAGGTAATGAGCTTTGTGGCGCCTTCGCCGTCGGCGGCTATGAGGCGGGCGAGCTTGAGGTTCACGCGGTTCATCGCGTCAAGGAAGTTCCCGTAGTCTTCGCCGGGGCCGGCAATGGCGCGGTTGCCGGCGAGGCCGCTTGCCAATACGGCGCACATATCGTTGGTGGACGTGTCGCCGTCCACGGACACGCGGTTATACGAAAGCCTCGCGCTCTCGCCCAGCGCCTTTCGCAAAAGCGCGGGTTCTATGGCGCAGTCTGTGGTGAGCAGGGCAATCATCGTGGCCATGTTGGGGTGCAGCATACCGCTGCCTTTGGCAATCGCCCCAAGGCGCACGGGTTTGCCCGAAAGCTCAAAGCCCACGGCCGCCTCTTTTGGTTTTGTGTCGGTGGTCATAATCGCGGCGGCGGCGGCAAGGCTCGCCGCGGGGCTTGCGGCAAGGTTTTGCACCAAGGCGGGCATGGCGGCCTCGATTATTTCCACAGGCAGGCGGCGGCCGATAACCCCCGTGGAATTGACGATTATCTCGTTTTCGCCGATACCCATCTCGGCGGCAAGCGCGCGGCAGCAGCGCTCGGCGTTGGCGAGCGAATCCTCCGCCCAGGCGTTGGCGTTGCCGCTGTTTACAAGGGCGGCGCGGGCAAAGCCGCCGGACAGATGCCGCCGCGTGAGCGCGAGCGGGGTGGCCGCCGCGAGGTTTTGCGTATACACGGCGGCGGCGGCGCACGGGCAATCGGCGGCAATGAGCGCCAAGTCGGGCTTTTCGGGGTTTTTCTTCAGGCCGGCGTGTATGCCGGAAGCGCGGAAGCCTTGCGCGGCGCACACGCCGCCGGGTATTTCCGTAATCATAATCCATACCTCATTCCGAAACATTGTATCGCCGCGCCGCACGCGCCTTTGCCGAGGTTGTCGAAGCGGGCGGCGAGCAAGGTTTGCGCGCCGTGGCCAAATACGAAAATGTCTAACCTGTCCGTGCCGTTGGCGGCCTGTATATCGGGCATCGCGCCGCCGGTGTCGCGGTATACGGTAATGCCTTCGCACGCGGCGTAATGGCCGGCGAGCGCGGCATAGAGCGTATCGGCGTCGGCGTGGAGCGGCACGGTGACGAGCATGCCCTGCCGCACCGGCAGCACCGCCGGGGTAAACACGGGGGGGACGGCGAGCGAGCAGACGGCCTGCATTTCCGGCAGGTGTTTATGGCGCAGCGTAAGCGCGTAATAAGAGGCGCAAGCGTTTGCCCGGCCGCCGCCCTCGTATTGCTCTATCATGGCTTTGCCCCCGCCGCTGTAACCCGTGAGCGACACGCAGGAAAGCTCGGCCTCGCGCGGGAGCAGCCCCTTTGCCCTGAGCGGGTATATGAGGGCGCAGAAGCCCGAAGCGTGGCAGCCGGGCACGGCGATTCTGCGCGAGGCGGCAACGGCCAGGGCGTGAGCCGGGGAAAGCTCCGGAAAGCCGTATGCCCAGCCGGGCGCGACCCTGTGGGCTGTGGACGCGTCTATGATAACCGTGCGCGGGTTTTCACACAGCGCCGCGGCTTGCCGGGCGGCTTCGTCGGGCAAGCATAAAAATACACAGTCGGCGGCGTTGATGAGACGCTTCCGCTCGTCGGGCTCCTTGCGGAGGTTTTCGTCAATATCGAGTATCTCAACGTCCGAAAACGTGAGCCTTTGGCGCAGGTTCAAGCCCGTGGTGCCCTCCGAGCCGTCTATAAACACGCTGATCATACCCGTTCCCCTTCGCCTCGCAGCCGCGCGATAAACGCCGCGAGGCTGTCTAAGTGTTCGGTCACGGCGGCGGGCGCGGGCCCGCCGTAACTCGCGCGCCCGTTCACGCACTCATGCAGGTCAAGCGCGGCGTACACGTCCTCGTCAAAGAGCGGGGAAAACCCGCGCAGCTGCTCCAATGTCAAGTCTTCGAGCGCCATGCCGCCCTCAAGGCAGAAACGCACCAAAGCCCCCGCGACGGCGTGGCTGTCGCGAAACGGCAAACCGCGGCGCGCGAGGTAGTCCGCGCAATCCGTGGCGTTGAGGAAACCCATCTTTGCCGCGCGCAGCATATTCTCCTTCGAGAATACCAGCGACACCACCATGGCGGCAAACGCGTCTAAGCAAAGCAGGGTGGTGTCCACGGCGGAAAACAGGGCTTCTTTGTCTTCCTGCAAGTCTTTGTTGTAGGCGAGCGGCAGCCCTTTTACGACGGTGAGCAGGGCGAAGAGGCTGCCGTATACGCGGCCGGTCTTGCCGCGCACAAGCTCCGCGATGTCGGGGTTTTTCTTCTGGGGCATCATGGACGAGCCCGTGGAGTGCGCGTCGTCGAGCGCGGCGAAGGCGAACTCGGAGCTTGTCCACAATATTACCTCCTCGGCCATGCGCGAAAGGTGCGCCATGATGAGCGCGAGCGCCGCGAGCAACTCCGCCGCGAAGTCGCGGTCGGCCACGCCGTCGAGCGAATTGGGGCAGACCCCGGCAAAGCCGAGGGCGCGGGCGGTCATGTGCCTGTCTATGGGGAAGGTGGTGCCGGCGAGAGCGCCGCAGCCGAGCGGGCACTCGTCCATTCGCGCGCGCGCGTCGGCTATACGGGTAATGTCGCGCCGCAGCATTTGGCACCAAGCGGCAAGGTGGTGGGCGAGCGTAACGGGCTGGGCGCGCTGCAAGTGGGTGTAACCGGGCATTACCGTGCGAAGGTGTTCGCGCGCGAGGGTCACGAGCTTTTGCAAAAAGGCCGCGAGCGCGGCGGTGAGTTTTTCGCAGGAATCCAAGGCGTAGAGGCGGAAGTCGAGCGCCACTTGGTCGTTGCGGCTGCGCGCCGTGTGCAGGCGGCGGCCCGCTTCGCCGATACGCCTTGTCAGCTCGGCTTCCACAAAGCTGTGTATATCCTCCGCGCCGGAGATGGGCGGCTCTTCCGCGAGCATGGCGGCGAGGGCTTCGGTAATCGCCTTGCCGTCTTCCTTCGTAATAATGCCGCGCTCGGCGAGCATTTGGGCGTGGGCTATGCCGCCGCGCACATCAAAGGCGAAGAGGCGCTTGTCGAAAGGCAGCGAGCTGTTGAAGTCGCTCGCGCCGCCGTCTAAGGGCGCGGCGAACCTGCCCGCGCGGAGGAGACCGCTATCCACGCAGCAGCGCCCCCACCTTGACCGGCAGGCCGAACAGGTTGATGAAACCCTCCGCGTCGGCTTGGTTGTAGCTGCTTTCGCCGAAACTGGAAAGTTCTAAGTCGTGGAGCGTACGGGGGCTTGTCATGCCTTGGGCGATGATGTTGCCCTTATACAGTTTCAGCCGCGCCTCGCCGGTCACGTTTTCCTGCGTTTTGTCCGCGAACGCGCTCAGGGCCTCCCTGAGCGGCGTGTACCACTGGCCGTTGTACACAAGCTCGGCGAACCTGCCCGCAAGCCGCGCTTTCAGGTGCTGCGTGTCGCGGTCCAAACAAAGCTGCTCGAGCATGGCGTGGGCTTTGTAGAGGATGGCGCCGCCCGGCGTTTCATACACCCCCCGGCTTTTCATGCCCACAAGGCGGTTTTCAACCATGTCGGTTATGCCGATGGCGTGTTTGCCGCCGAGCTTATTTAGTTCGCTAATTAACTGCACACCGTCCAATTCCCGGCCGTTTAGCTTGGTAGGTATGCCGTGTTCGAAGCCCACGGAAATATTCTCACCCTCGTCGGGCGCTTTTTCGGGGGTAACGCACAGCTCCAAGATTTTTTCGTAGTCCGGGGCGCAGGCGGGGTCTTCGAGGTCAAGGCCCTCGTGGGAAAGATGCCAGAGGTTCCTGTCTTTGGAATAGTTGGTCTCGCGGGATATGGGCAGGGGTATGCCGCGCGCCTGCGCGTAATCCAGCTCCTCCTCGCGCGACTTGATGTCCCACACGCGCCACGGGGCTATGACGGGCATATTCGGCGCGAAGGCCTTGATGGTAAGCTCGAAGCGCACTTGGTCGTTGCCCTTGCCCGTGCAGCCGTGGGCGATGGCATCGCACCCCTCGCGCAGCGCGATTTCCACCACGCGCTTGGCGATGACGGGGCGGGCAAACGATGTGCCGAGCAGGTATTCGCCCTCATAAACCGCCCCCATCTTAAGCGTAGGAAAGATAAAGTCGCGCACAAACTCGCCGCGCAGGTCTTCGATGAAACAGGCGCAAGCGCCGGTCTTCACGGCCTTTTCGCCCAGACCGTCTAATTCGCTGCCTTGCCCTAAGTCCGCCGCCACGGCCACAACTTTGCAGCCGTAGGTCTCGGTGAGCCACGGAATGATGACGGACGTATCCAATCCGCCGGAGTAGGCCAAGGCCACCTTCTTGTAATTCTGCATCGCGGGTACCTCCTTTATGCATAATTATAACATAAGGTGAATAAATAGTCAACAAGGATTTTTTGGGGTTTTTGGGGGGCAAAACGCAGGTTTAACCGTCTTCTCCTCCCGCGTCCGGGAAGGGGAAGCGCGGGCACAGGCGGAACGGGAAGACGGGGGCGGCGCCGCTTGGGTTGGCGGAGTTCTTGCGGGAAGCGCGAACGGGCGCATCCCCCCGGTAATTGGGCGTTGCTTTTTCGGCGGCGGCGGGGTATAATAGGCGGTATGCAATACGGGAGGTGAATACGCGGCATGAAATCATTCAACGTGCTTTTCGATTCTATCGGCAGCGTCAAGAGGTTTGTGGCCGCGGCGTGTCAAATGCCGTTCGACATTGACGTTATCGGCGGCCGCTATGTCATAGACGCGAAATCCATCATGGGCATATTCAGCATAGACCTGTCCAAACCCGTCAGGGTGGAGGTTCACGGCACAGACGAGGACTTCTCCGCCTTCAAGGCCCAGGTGGAGACGCTGGTGGTTGAATAACGGCGCTCCTCAGCGCCTCAGGGCGTAATCGAGCAGCTCGTGCCCCCGCGGAATATACGGGCCGTTGCCCTCGTGCGCCGCGCGCTCGCAGTAGGCGGCGGGGCCTTGTGTTTCCGCGCCTTTGCGGTAGAGCAGATACGGCACGGGGTCGCCCGTGTGTGTACGCAGGCGCAGGGGCGTGGGGTGGTCGGGCAGCACCAATACCGTGTAGTCGGCGTGTGTTTCGTCTAAGTATTCGCATATCGGCCGCGTGATGCGCGCGTCAATGCGGGCAAGCGACAAGGTCTTCTGCTCCGCGTCGCCGGCGTGACCGGCTTCGTCGGGCGCTTCTATGTGCACGAACACAAAGCGCGCCCCGCCCTCGAACGCCTCCACCGCCGCGCGGCCTTTGGCGGCGTAGTCGGTGCGGCAGTCGCCCGTGGCGCCGGGCACCGCCGGCGCTTCCAAGCCGGCGCAGAGGGCTATGCCTTTTATCAGGTCCACGGCGGCCACCGCCGCGCCGCTCATGCCGTATTTTTGCTCAAAGCTCGGCAGCAACGGCTTTCCGCCGGGGCTCCAGAGCCATATGCCGTTGGCTTCGGGCAGACCTTGTTCACGCCGCCGCGCGTTGAGCGGGTGGGCGGCGAGCAGTTCGTGGGCGCGTTCCATCAAGTCCGCATATTCGGTTTCGTCGGGTAAGTATTCGCCCACGGGCTTTCCCAATATGTCGTGCGGGCGGGCAAAACCGCCGTAAGGCGGGCAGTCGCCCCACAGCACACAGTGCCTGTAACTCACGCCGCCGTGGAACCTGACCGCCTCCGAGCCTAAGTGCTTATGCAGATATGCGAGCAGTTGGTGGGAGTCCGCCGAGTCTATGCCGCCCGCGCTGTGGTCCGACATGACCTTTTGCCCGAAAGCGCCGCCGGGCGTAAGGGTAATTAGGTTACAGCGAAAAGCCGTGTCGGACGGGCGCATTTCCAAGCCCATGCTGACGGCCTCCAACGGCGCGCGGCCTTTGGAATAAACCGCCGGGTCGTAACCGAGTATGGAAAGGTTGGCCGTGTCGCTTTCGGGGAACATGCCTTCCGGCACGGTTTTCACTAAGCCGCACACTCCCCGTCGCGCCAAAGCGTCAAGGCAGGGTGTGTCCGCCTGTTCGAAAGGTGTCTTGCCGCCGTATTCGGCCACGGGGTGGTCGGCCGCGCCGTCGGGCACAATCACCGCCATCACGGTATCGGTCAAATCGCATTTCTCCCTTTTCGGTCATGTATCGCGTAAAATATGCTCAATCACCCGCTTTGAGCTTTTCCAGCGCCGCCGGGGGAATGTCGCCTTCATTGATGAGACTCCAGGAGAGCACTATCTGCCGGCTCGCGCCGATATACAGATACGCGCCGGGCTGCGGCAACGCCGACCTGTCCGCGTGGACAATGAACTCCGCCGTCCTCGGCTCGCCTTGCGGGTCGTATGCCGTCAGGCTGTATACTTTACCGAGGCCCACATCCTCACCGCTGTCCGAGTACAGCGTTTCCGGCGTCACATCGTAATCCGCCGGAACACGGGCGTAATAGTCCGCGCCCACATAGCGGTCGTTGTAATACTGTCTGCCCCACACGGCGGCGGCGATTACTCCCGCGGCGGCAAGGGCCGCCGCCGCGCAGATTATCGGTTTCTTTTTCCCGCTCACCTAAAACTCCAACTCCTTTTTGTAAAACAACGCCGCCGAGAGCAGAACCGAGGCTGCAGTATATGCCGTAAACTCAACGAGCGGCGGCAATGCCGACGCGGAGCCGACAAGCGCGTCGAGCAGCCTGTCGGTAATGCCGGAAAGTGTGCGCGAGGCGATGGCCGTGGCGGCGGCCTCGCCCAGCGCGTTGCGCAGCAGCACGGCGAGCAGCCCGCCGACAACATTGAGTGAGAGCAGTATATACAGCACCACGGCGGCCGTGGCGCGTTGCAAACCGTATACCGCCGCGCCGGACAGCGCGCAATAGCCCACCGTGACCAAACAGAACTTCAAGGCCGCGGCGTATATTCGCGCCATGACCGCGCCGGAAGCCGCAAAGCCGAGCGCGGCGTGCGTGGCATACGGCACGAGCGGCGCGAGACCGAAGACAAAAGCACCGAGCATCGCCGCGAGTATGAGCTTGGCGGCCACTATGCCGCCTCTGCTCATGCCGGAGCCTATGAGCGCGGGCAGAGCGCGCGAGGCCAAATCGTCGGTGTAGACCGCCGTAAAGATAAACCCGCCCGCCACAATCGGCAGAAGCGACAGGAAGTTTACCGCGTCGCCTACTATGGATTCGGCGTTGAAACCGCCCGAGCGCACGAACGCTATGAGCGCGTAAGCGGCGGCAAGCGAACAAAAGTAGACGTACATACTCTTTTTCCGCAGAAGGCGGTAGACCTCGGCGCGGATTAAGCTAAACACTTTTGCCACCTATAAGGCGCAAAAAATATTCCTCCAGTGTGGTCTCCTCCGCGCTCAAACGGCGTAACTCCACGCCGCTTTCCACCAAGGCGCGGGCGTAGAGCCCGGCGCGTTCCGCGCCGGAGGAAAGCACCAGCGCGGAGCCGTTTTGAGCAATGTCGCCCGCGCCCATTCCCTCTACCACCAGCCTTGCCTTTTGCGGGTCGTCGGTATCAATTGTCAGCGTCTTTTTCGTGCTCTCGCGCAGCTCTTCGCGCGATATTTCCCTAAGCAACGCCCCCTGCTCGATAAAGCCGAACACCGTGGCCGTCAGCTCCAGCTCCGCCAGTATATGCGAGGATATGACGAACGTGACGCCTTCGCGCGAGTGAATGTCTTTGATGACATTGCGTATGTCAATAATACCCTGCGGGTCAAGGCCGTTTATCGGTTCGTCGAGCACCGCCGCGCCCGGCGCGCCGAGCAGAGCCGCCGCGATGCCCAAACGCTGCTTCATGCCCAGCGAAAAGGCTTTATACGGTTTCTTTTCGCCGCGAAGACCCACAAGCGAGAGCACCCGCTCCGCCTCCCCGCGCCCGCGCACGGCTTTCAGCCTGCACAGGTATTCCAAGTTATCCCTCGCGGTCAGATACGGAAAGAACGACGGGGCGAGCATAAAGCCCATTTTGCGCCTTTCGGCTCTCAAGCGCGAACTTTCGCCGTTGATTGCCACAGTACCGGCCGTGGGCGCGGCAAGCCCCATGACGCACTTGAAGAGGGTGGTCTTCCCCGCGCCGTTGCGCCCTATCAGCCCGTATATGTCGCCGGGGCGCACCGTGAGCGACACGGCGTTGAGCGCGGTGAAAGCGCCGTATTTCTTCGTCAGTCCGTCCGTGCGTAATACAGCAGGTTGTTCCATGCGCCCGTAACCTCCGCGTTTACCGCCGCGCCGCAACGGTGCCGTTGCGGCGCTGTATGGCAGGGGCAGAAGGACTCGAACCCTCAAAAACGGTTTTGGAGACCGGTATGTTACCATTACATCATGCCCCTGCACAAGTGGAGCTGCTGGCCGGGATTGAACCGGCTACCTCGTCCTTACCAAGGACGCGCTCTGCCGTTTGAGCTACAGCAGCGTGACACCGAGACAGTATAACACACTTTTGCGCCAAACGCAACACCGAATTGACACGGGCAGGGCAAGCGCGGCGCGTTCGCGTTAAACCTGCGCCATTGCCGCAATTGTATGTACATAAGCATTAATTAAGGCAGTGCTACAGTGACCGTGTATTTTTCCAATAGCCTGAGGGGGTGGTAGCTTTGCTTGGAAACGCGCAGCCCCTCAATGCCGAGGTCTTCCTCGCGGTTGATGTAAAGCACCCCTTCGCCGGCGTGGGCTTGGGCGAACCGGCGGACGACGGTCTGGTACGCGCCGGGGTAGCTTGTGTCCGCTTTCTCCGTATGCACAAAGAGCGTGTCGCCGAGTATCTCGCCCACGGCGAGCGCCGCTATCTCCTCGCCGTCAACGAGCAGGGAGGCAAACAGGGAGAAGCGCTCTAAATCGTGCAGCATATCCATGAGTTTGCGGCGTTCTTCCTCCGCCGTGGCGTCTTGCGTGGGGTTCTTGGCGTAGAAACGCTCCGTGAAACGCCGCAAAGCCCCGTCGTATTCGGTTGAGTAGGGCACAAAGCGCGCGAGCGGGCAGGCTTTCTCAAACTTGTGGATATGGTTGCGCTGGCCGGCGTATTTGCGCCCGGCCATGGCGGCGAGCGAGGGCGCGTCGTAGAGGTAGTCGTGCCAGTTGCGCGAGGTGACGGCGCGCTTGATGTTGAGCACACCGCGCAAGGCGGCTAACTGTTCGCGTGACACGGTGGAAAACCTCGGCTCTTCGCCCGCTTTTCGCATATCTTCCGCCGCGGCGCGCACGGCGGCGGGGAAATCGCGCGAGAGCGGTATGTAGTGTAAGTAACCGGTTATGTCGGGCGGGGCGATTTTTATGAACAGGCTCCCACCTTGCGCGGCAATCTGCGTATGCAGATAATCCCGCCACATGAACAGCGTGCCCATAGTGATGTCGGAAAGGCGGTGGGCGCAGTGGGAAAGGTAAGCCTTCACGGTGGGCGCGTCGTCCGGCGTCAGGGCCCGGAAGTCCAACATTCTGTCATCGCCTTTCTGAAAGCGTTAAACGTGCCGTTTTCCAAGTTTTGCCGTATTTGCGCCATGAGGCTGTTGTAATAGTAAAGGTTGTGGTACGCGCCCAACCGCAGCGCGAGCAGTTCGCCGCAGGTAAACAGGTGGCGCAGGTACGCCCTTGTGTACAGGGCGCAGACCTCGCACCCGCATTGTTCGTCTATGGGGTTTTCGTCGAGCCTGTAACGCGCGTTTTTGATGTTGATTTTGCCCTTGCGCGTGTACAGGTGCCCGTGACGGCCGTTTCTGGCGGGCAGCACGCAATCGAAGAAGTCTATGCCCCGGCTCACGGCTTGCAGTATATCCTCCGGCGTGCCCACGCCCATGAGGTAACGGGGAATATGCTTATGCAGTAATGGGCAGAGTATGTCGAGGATGTGGTACATCGCGGCCTTTTCCTCGCCCACGGCAAGGCCGCCTATGGCCACGCCGGGCAGACCGCGCTCTTGGAGGCGCAGGAGGTTGTCCGCGCGAATATCCTCGTACACGCCGCCTTGGTTTATGCCCCAGAGCGCCCGCGCGCCTTGCCCCGCGCGCCCGTGCTCGTCTATGCAGCAATCCAGCCAGCGCAGCGTGCGCTCCGAAGCGCTTTGCACAACCTCGCGCGAGGCCGTGCTTTCCACACATTCGTCGAAAGCCATGATGATGTCCGCGCCGAGGGCGGTTTGGATTCTCACGCTTTCCCTCGGGCCGATAAATACGCGCGCGCCGTCTATGTGCGAGGCAAACTCCGCGCCCTCGTCGGTAATCTTGCGCCTGCCCGCGAGCGAATAGACCTGAAAGCCGCCGCTGTCTGTGAGCATGGGGCCGGACCAGCGCATGAAGCCGTGCAGCCCGCCCATTGAACGCACGGTATCCTCGCCCGGGCGCAGGTGCAGATGGTAGGCGTTGGCGAGAACCACGGAGCAACCCGCGCGGCGCAGGTCGCAGGCGGCGAGGCCGCCTTTCATGGCCGCCTGCGTGGCCACGTTCATGAATACGGGCGTGTGAATATCCCCATGCGCCGTGGCGTATACCGCGCGCCGCGCGTGGCCTTCCTCGCGCAACACGGTAAACGCGCTCATCGGGACAGCAGCCTCAGCTTTTCTATTTCCTTTTCGGTGAGGAGCCGCCATTGGCCGCTCTTTAAGCCGCCGATTTTCAGCGGGCCTTCCGCCACGCGTTTGAGGCGGGTGACGTGCAACCCCGCGTGTTCGCACATATTGCGCACCTGCCTGTTTTTGCCCTCCCGCAGCGTTACGGCGAGCAGACCGGGCGAAACCGGGCGGGCGTGGGGCGGCAAGGCGGCCGCGCTTCCTTGCACCCAGGCGAGGTAGACCTTCTTTATTTTACGCGAAGGGTGCGTGAGGTTGTATATCACGTCGCCGTCGTTTGTGAGGAGCAGAAGGCCCTCGGAGGACAAGTCCAAACGCCCCGCCGGCACGAGGTGGCGGTATTGCCCCGGCAACAGGTCCATCACCGTCTTGCGCCCCTTTTCGTCGCGCCTTGTGACCACCACGCCGCGCGGCTTATACATGAGTATGTAGTCGCGGCGTTTCGGGGCGTTTGCCGCCGCGCCGTCCGCCGCCACAACATCGCGCGCGGGGTCCGCCGTGTCGCCCGCGGCCGCCGCGACGCCGTTGACCGTGACACGGCCGGCGGCAATGAGGCGCTCGGCCTCGCGGCGGGAACAGCTGCCGCCGGAAGCGATGATTTTTTGCAGTCTTTCCCGCAACGCGGCTTTAAGAGCCTCCCTTGAACAACGCGGTGATTTTGTCTATAACGCCGGGCACCATTTCCACCAAGCGGTCCACGGTGTTGCCCGCCGGGGGCGTTATCGGCACAAGTTTCACGCCGGAGGCGTCTATGACGAGGAAAGCGGTGGGCACCACCGTGACGCCTATGCCGCTGCCGCCGCCGAAGCTCTTCGCGCTTTCGTTTTTGCCGAACTCGGAGCCGCCCACGCAAAAGCCGAAGGTGCATTTGGATACGGGGATGACGGTGCCGCCGTCGGGCGTGAATATGGGTTCCCCCACCACCGTGTTGACATCCACCATCTCTTTGATTTTGCCCATTGTGGTTTCCATCATGGCGTTGATTTCGTGGTTTGCCATTTACCGCACCGCCTTTTCCTTGTAATGTGTAGTGGTTTTTTTCAGTATATAGCCCGCCGCCCCGGCCGCCGTGAGCGCCGCGAAGCCTATGAGCGAGGCTAAGGTGAGCGTGATGTCCGCGATGAATGTTATGTCGCTTTTGCCCGCTTGGAAGTCCGGGGTGATGTCTATGCTTTCGCGGCGGATATTCACGGCCTCGCGGAGCAAGGGCAACGCCGTGTGGACGAGAGCGCAGAGCCTGCCGTAGTTCAGCGCGGTCGCCGCCGCGTCGCTGCTCCCCATCACGCAACGCAGACCCAACCTGTTTACGCTGATGACGCCGAAAAAGCGCCCCGCGGTTTTCTTTGCGAAGGCAAGCAATTTGCCCGCGTCGTCCGCGCCCGGCAGGAGGTTTTTGAGCATTTTTCCTTTTTCGGCGGCTTTTTTCGGGCGACGGCGCGCGGCGGGGCGCGCGCGGGGTTTTTTCGCTTTTCGCGGCCACAGCGCCACGCGCAGAAAGCCGATTTTCAGCTTCACGCGCGTTTGCCCGTTGTGGTGGTAGGCCACGATGCCCAAGGGCGTGAGCAAGAGCGATAATAAGCCCGCGGACAGCAGGAGGAGCGGGAGGGGTAACCAAGGGGAGGCGGCGAGGGCGACGATGAACCCCCCTGCGGCAAGCGGCGCTCCGGCCGTCACGGCGAGACACCCTGCATATCCGCGAGCATGGCAAGCTGCCCTTCCATTTGTTCGATGTCCGGCAGTTCGTCTAAGCTCTTGAGCCCGAATGTGCGCAGGAACGCGGGGGTTGTGCGGTATTGCATGGGCCTGCCCAATACGTCTAACCGCCCCGCTTCCTCAATAAGACCCTTTTCCGCGAGCAGGGCGACCGTGTTGGAGCTGTCTACGCCGCGTATGCGCTCGATTTCCGCGCGCGTGACCGGCTGGCGGTATGCCGTGACGCACAGGACTTCCAAGGCGGCTTTGGAGAGGGGGGGCGGCCTGCGCTCTTCCATGGCCTTGCGAATGAGCGGCGCGTATTCGGGGGCGGAGACCATTTGATACACGCCGTCCATCTCCGCTATGCGCATACCGCGCCTTTCGTAGCGCAGCCTGTCCGCCACGGAGCGCGCGGCCCTTTCGGCTTCGCCCGGCTCGACGTCGGCGGCCTGAGCGAGGCGCGTGAGCGATATGGGTTCCCCGGCCGCAAACAGTATGCCCTCGATGACGGATTCCAATTCGCCTGTGTCCAAGCCTCGCAGTCACCTCCCGCGCGGATAGCGCCGCGCCCGGCGCGCGTTATGCCGCGTCCGCCTTCACTAAGTAAAGCCGCCCTTCCTCCTCGGTAATCAGCACGGCGTAGCTCCGGCAAAGCTCCAAGACCGCTAAGAAGAGCGCGATGGATTCGGAGCGGCTTTGCGAACGCAGCACGCTTTGCAGCGATGCCTTGGCGGAGCCTGCCAGTTCGCGCATGATGTGGGCCATTTTTTCTTGCACGGGGTACTTTTCGGGGGTGATGATTTGCGAAAAGACCTCCACGGGCGGCGGCGCTTTGTGGAGCGCGCGCAGGCCGATGTCCGCCATTGCGGCGAGGAGCGCGGATATTTCGTGGGTGTGGGTGTAGGCGGCCGCGGGGGCGAGGTTTTCCGGCGGCTTTGCGATGATGTCGCGGCCTATGTTTGCCCTGAGCTCCAAAAACGCGCGGGCGACGAGGATTCTCCTGTATTCCTCCCGGCGTTCCCGTTCGCGCAGCGCCAGCATAAGCTCGTCCATTTCCTCGTCGCGGCGCTGCCCCACCGCGAGGAGCGTCTTGGTTTTGAGGTACACAAGGTGGGAGGCCATGGCCACGAACTCGCTCGCGACCTCTAAGTCGAGGCGGCGGCGCAACGCCATCCACGCGAGGTATTGCTCGGTGAGGAGCGATATGCGTAAGTCGCATATCTCGATTTTTTCGCGCCTGAGAAGCTCCAAGATGAGGTCGAGCGGCCCTTCGAAGTCTTCCATCACCTCTTGCTTGGCTTTGACCACGCACTCGAGCTTAAACGTGAGGGATTCCGGCATTACAGGTCGCACCGCGTGAGGTCTTCGTAGGTTTCCCGCCGCACGACCGCCTCCGCTCGCCCCCCGCGCGCAACGACTATGGGCGGGCGCGGCACACGGTTGTAGTTGCTCGCCATGGAGTAATTATACGCTCCCGTGGCGAATATTGCAAGTATATCTCCCGGTTTCGCGTTCGCGAGGGGCATATTTGTGCCGATGAGGTCGCCGCTCTCGCAGGCGCGGCCGGCAATGGTGACCGCAGCGTCGGGCGGCTCGCGCATACGCTCGGCGAGGGCGGCCGTGTATTCCGCGCCGTAGAGGGCGTGGCGGATATTGTCCGTCATGCCGCCGTCTACCGATACATATGTCCTCACGCCGGGTATATGCTTCACGCCGCCCACCGTGTATAGCGTGATACCCGCGGGGCCCACGACGCTCCTGCCCGGCTCGCACATGAGGCGCGGCAGCGGCAAGCCTTGTTCGCCGGCGGCGAGAACCACGGCATTCGCGGCGGCGGCGAGCATGGCGGAAATATCTTCCGGCGTTTGGGAATCGGTATACCTTATGCCGAAGCCGCCGCCGATGTTGACGTCGCGCAGCGGCAGGCCCGTTTGCCCGGCAAAGCGCAGCAGCGTTTGCGCGGCGCAGACAAACGGCTCGGAGATGAAGATTTGCGAACCGATGTGGCAATGCAGGCCCGCGAGGCTGATGTTTTTCATGCCTGCCGCGATTTCCGCGGCGCGGAGGGCTTCGTCCGTTTCCATGGGTATGCCGAACTTGGAATCTATTTTGCCCGTCTGCACATATTCGTGCGTGTGCGCCTCTATGCCGGGTTTGAGGCGCAGCGCCACGTCGGGGCGCGCGCCCGCCTTGCCGCTCAGTTCGTCGAGCAGATACAGCTCCCGGGTGCTGTCCGCCACGAAATAGCCCACGCCGGAGGCGAGCGCGTAGGTAAGCTCCCCTTCGGTTTTGTTGTTGCCGTGGTAGATAATATTCCGCGGGTCAAAGCCCGCGGCGAGCGCCGTGTACAGCTCGCCGCCGGAGACCACGTCCGCCCAAAGGCCTTCGCGCCGCGCGAGAGAGAGTATGTATTTGCACGAGAGCGCCTTGCTCGCGTATGCCGTTACGCTTTGCCCGGGGTAGGCGGCTTTGAGCGTATCCGTGAATAAACGGCAGGCGGAGACGATGCTCTCCTCGCTCATCAGGTAGAGCGGGGTGCCGTATTCCCGCGCTATATCCGCCACGTCTAAGCCGTCCATGAGCAGGCGGCCGTTTGGGCTTACCGAGCAACATTGCGGTAGATACATTGCAATATCTCATCCTTTCCCAACCCGTTCACGCACGAAAACGCCGTGACGGGCACGTCCGCGCCCGCGCCGAGCGCCCCGCGCAGCGCCGCCGCCGCGGCGGGTATATCGCTTTTTTTCAGTTTATCCGCTTTGTTGGCAACAACCGCCCACGGCTTCGCGCTCTGCGCGAAATAACGCGCCATGAGCGCGTCTTGGCTTGTGGGGGTGTGGCGCGAATCCACCACGAGTATGCCGAAGGCCACCGTGTCGGGGCGGGCGAAGAAGGCCTCCATTAAGACCGACCAAGCGTCTATCGTCGCTTTGCCCACTTTGGCGTAGCCGTAGCCGGGCAGGTCCGCGAAACAGAGCTTGGAGCCTATGGCGTAGTAGTTCACGCTTTGGGTCTTGCCGGGGGCTTTGCCCACATGGGCGAGCGAGCGGCGGCCCGTGAGCGTGTTGATAACGGAGCTTTTGCCCGCGTTGGAGCGCCCCGCGAACGCCACCACGGGTTTGCCGCCGATGATAAAGTCTTCGGGGGAGTACGCCGAGCATATAAAAGAAGCGGGCTCACTTTTCATGGCCGACGGTCAGACCCAAGGCGGCGCTGAGCACGGTGTCCATGTGGTCGGCGGTCACGAAGGTGAGCGCCTCGCGCACGGTGGCGTCTATCTCCTGCAAGTCGCTTTCGTTTTCCGCGGGGATAATCACCGTGCCGATACCGGCCCTGTAGGCCGCCATGGTTTTTTCTTTCAGGCCGCCCACGGGCAGCACGCGCCCGCGCAGGGATATTTCGCCCGTCATGGCCGCGTCGCGGCGCACGGGCGTGTTGGTGAGGGCGGAAATCATGGCCGTGGCCACGGTGATGCCCGCCGACGGGCCGTCTTTGGGAATCGCGCCCTCCGGGAAGTGGATATGTATATCCTTGTTTTTGTAAAACTTCGGGTCAATGGCAAGGATTTTCGCCCTGCTGCGTATGTAACTGAGCGCCGCCTTTGCCGATTCCTTCATTATCTCGCCGAGGTTGCCCGTCAGCTCCACCTTACCCGTGCCGTCTAATATGCCCGCTTCCACTTCCAACAGTTCGCCGCCCACCTTAGTCCACGCGAGGCCGTTGGCCACGCCCACCTCGTCTTCGCCGCGCTTGCGCTCGGGCTTGTATTTGCGTACCCCCAGCAGCCCCTCCAAGTCTTGCGGGGCGACGCGAACCCTGCGCGTTTCGCCTTGCGCCACCCGCCGGGCGGCTTTGCGGCATATAGCCGCCAGTTCGCGCTCCAAATTGCGCACGCCGGATTCGCGCGTGTAGCCGGAGATGATTTCCCGCAGGGTGGGCGCGGGTATGGAAAGCTGCGCCTTTTTCAGCCCGTGCCGCCGCAGCTGCTTGGGGATGAGGTGTTCGGTGGCTATGGTGACCTTCTCCTCGTCCGTGTAGCTGGTCATCTCGAGCACTTCCATGCGGTCGAGCAGGGCGCGGGGTATGGTGTCGGTGGTGTTGGCGGTGGTGATGAACAATATGTCGGATAGGTCAAACGGCGCTTCCACGTAGTGGTCGCGAAACGTGGCGTTCAGCTCCGGGTCGAGCACTTCAAGCAGGGCGGAGGCGGGGTCGCCGCGGAAGTCGCTGCCGAGCTTGTCTATTTCGTCGAGCAGCAACACGGCGTTACGGCTTTGCGCTTGCTTCACGGCGTTGATGATTCTGCCGGGCATGGCGCCGATGTAGGTCTTGCGGTGGCCGCGTATGTCGGCCTCGTCGCGCACCCCGCCCAGCGAGAGCCTGCCCATTTTGCGGCCGAGGGCCTTTGCCACGGAAATGCCCGCCGAGGTTTTGCCCACGCCGGGCGGCCCCACAAAACAGAGTATTTGCCCCTTCAATTCGGGGGCAAGGCGCTTCACCGCCAAAAACTCCAACACGCGCTCCTTGATTTTCTGCATGCCGTAATGGTCGCGGTCGAGCACGCGGCGGGCGGCCTCGATGTCTAACCTGTCGCGCGTGGTTTTGCGCCACGGCAATTCCAGCACGGTGTCTAAGTATGTGCGCACCACGGCGCTTTCCGGGGAGCCTTCGTGGAGGCGGCGGAGCCTCGACGCTTCCTTGAGGAACTTTTCCTCGGTGTCGCGTGGCAGCTTCAGGGCGAGTATGCGGCGGGTGTAGTCGTCGCCGAGCTCGTCGGCTTCGTGTTCGTCGCCCAGCTCCGCCTGTATGGTTTTAAGCTGTTCGCGCAGGTAGTAGTCGCGCTGGTTTTTGTTTATTTGCTCATGCACCTTTGTGTGTATGTCGTTTTCAAGCTCCAAAATCTCGATTTCGGAGGCGAGCACGGCGGAAAGGCGCTCCAACCTGCGCAGGGGGGCGCGTTCCTCCAATATGCTCTGCTTGCTCTCGAAGGGTATGGGGGTGTTTTGCGCGATGTAGTCGGCCAAATAACCCGGCTCGCGGGCGGCGAGCACATTGACGACGAGCTCCGGCGAGAGCCGGGGCACGAACGCGGCGTAGCTCTCAAACAGGTTGCGGACCTCGCGTATGAGCGCCTCGATTTGCGGCGCGGAGCCGCGCGGGCGCTTTGTGTCGGCAAACGGCTCGACCTCCACGGCGAGGAACGGCTCCACGCTCACGAAGTTGACGATTTTGCCGCGCGTTTGCCCTTCCACCAACACGCGCACGCTGTCGCCCGGCAGGCGCAGCATCTGGCGGATTTGCGCCACTGTGCCTATGTGCGACACATTGTGTTCGTTCGGCTCGTCGGCGCGTATGTCTTTCTGGAGCGTGAGGAATACGTTTTCGCGGTTTTGCATGGCCTGTTCGAGCGCCTTGACGGACTTTTCACGGCCTATGTCAAAATACAGCATCATGCGCGGAAACACCGTCATTCCGCGCAAGGCTATCAACGGCAAAGTCATCGCGCCACCGGCCTACGACACATTCTTCTTCGCCTTGGCCGCCGGTTTGGGCAGTTTCGCCTGCGCCGCCTTGATGTGGTGTTCCGTGTCGCGGGAGAAACAGGGGGGCAGGCTGCCGAGCACCGTTTCTTTGGTGATGGTGACCCGTGAGACGTCCGGCTCCGTGGGCACGTTGTACATCACGTCGGTCATGAGGTTTTCGATGATGGCCCGCAAGCCGCGCGCGCCGATGCTGCGCTCAATGGCGCTGTCCGCTATGGCTTCAAGCGCCTCGCGCTCAAAGTCGAGCAACACGTTGTCGTATTGCAGTAACTTTTGGTATTGCTTCACGAGCGCGTTTTTCGGCTCGGTGAGTATACGCACATATTCCTCGCGGGTGAGCTGGCCGAGCGGCGCTATGACGGGCAACCTGCCCACGAGCTCCGGTATGATGCCGTATTTGAGTATATCGTGGGGCATAACCTCGGCAAGCAGCGATGTGATGTCTTTTTCCTTCCTGCTTTCCACCTGCGCGTTGAAACCCATGCCCGTCTTGCCCAAGCGGTTTTCCACGATTTTTTCAATGCCCTCGAACGCGCCGCCGCAGATGAAGAGTATGTTGGACGTGTCTATCTGTATGAAGTCTTGGTGCGGGTGCTTACGCCCGCCCGTGGGCGGCACGTTGGCCACCGTGCCCTCCAAGATTTTGAGCAGGGCCTGCTGCACCCCCTCGCCCGAAACATCGCGCGTGATGGAGGTGTTTTCGCTTTTGCGGGCGATTTTGTCTAATTCGTCTATGTAGATAATCCCGCGTTCCGCCAAGGCCACGTCGTAATCGGCGGCCTGTATGAGGCGCAGCAGTATGATTTCCACGTCCTCGCCCACATAGCCCGCTTCCGTGAGGGTGGTGGCGTCGGCGATGGCGAACGGGACTTTGAGGATTTGCGCGAGGGTGGAGGCGAAGTGCGTCTTGCCGCAGCCCGTGGGGCCGAGCATGAGGATATTGCTCTTTTGCAACTGCACGCCGTCGCCGCTGTCGAAGTATATGCGCTTGTAGTGGTTGTAGACCGCCACCGAAAGCACGACCTTCGCTTTGTCTTGCCCTATCACGTAGTCGTCGAGAAACGCCCGTATCTCCTTCGGGCGCGGCAGGTCGCTCGCCGGCTCCGAGAGCATGCTGCCCTTGGAATAGCCGTGACCGTCGTCGAGTATGGAAAGGCACAGGCTCACACATTCGTTGCATATACATACGCCGGGGCCCGCTATGAGCCTGTGCACGTTGTCCTGCGGTTTGTTGCAGAACGAGCAGCGTATGTTGCGCGTATCATCTCCGGGCATGGCTACCCCCTCTTAGTGTTTTTCGATTATTTTGTCTACGATGCCGTAGGCCAAGGCTTCCTCGGCCGTCATGTAGTTGTCGCGCTCGGTGTCTTCCGCCACGGTGGCCATCGGCTGCCCCGTCATTTCGGAAAGCAGGCGGTTGAGCTTGTCTTTCGTCCTGATGATATGCTCGGCGTGTATGTGTATATCCGTGGCTTGGCCGCGCACGCCGCCGGAGGGCTGGTGTATCATAATCTCGGAGTTGGGCAGCGCGAAACGCTTGCCTTTCGCGCCCGCCGCGAGCAAAAACGCGCCCATGGAGGCCGCCATGCCGATGCATATGGTGGATACGTCGCATTTCACGAAGCGCATGGTGTCGAATATGGCCATGCCGTCGCTCACGCCGCCGCCGGGGCTGTTGATGTAAAACTGTATGTCTTTGTCCGGGTCCTGCGCTTCGAGGAAGAGCATTTGCGCTATAATGAGCGACGAGGTAACTTCGTTGACATCGCGCGAGAGCATGACTATTCTGTCGTTGAGGAGGCGCGAGAAGATGTCGAACTGGCGCTCGCCCCTGCTTGTCTGCTCCACCACCATCGGCACAAGCTCCGCCGAGGGAGGGGTAACGGCGAGGGGGAGGCCGGAGGCGCGCGGGTGAATGATGTGTGTGTTCACGGTGCTTTATCCTCCTTCGTATTTGTGCCGCCCGGCGCGGGGGCGGTCTTTACCGCGGAATCCACGAGGGTTTTGACAACCTTTTTCATGAGCAGCTCAGAGCGCAGCGCCTCGGCGCTCAGGCTTTTCTCAACGGCTTCGCGCGGAGCCGAGTGCTCACGCGAAAGGCGCGCGTATTCGGCGTCTGTTTCCTCGTCTGTGACGGTGAGGTTTTCCGCCTCCGCCACGGCGTCGAAGACGAGCTCGGCCTTGGCCTTGGCGGCGGCTTCGGCTTTGTGGCTGTCTCTGAGGCTCTTTGCGGTCTGCCCCGTGGAGGAGAGGTATGCCTGCAAGTCAATGCCGCTCCCGTACATTCGGTAGGCCAGCTCCCGCATGATGCCGTCTGTTTCCTGCTCCACCATCACGTCGGGTATATCAACCTTCGCGTTGTCAATCATCTGCCTGATGAGCCTGTCCTCGAACTCCGCGTCCGCGCGGAGGCGGTTGGCCTCCTCTGTCTGCTCGGCCACGGATTGGCGCAGCTGCTCCATTGTGTCGTATTCCGACACGTCTTTGGCAAATTCGTCGTCGAGCCGGGGCAACAGCTTTTCGCGCACTTCATGCAGCTTCACGGCAAACACGGCGGTTTTGCCGGCGAGGGCGGCCGAGGGGTAACCTTCGGGGAAGGTAACGGTAATCTCAAACTCCTCGCCCGCGGAATGACCCGGTATTTGCTCCTCAAAGCCCGTGATGAAGCGGCGCGCGCCGATGTCGAGCTGCGCGTTCACGGCTTTTCCGCCGTCAAACGGCACACCGTCTATCGAGCCTTCGTAATCGAGGAGTACCGTGTCGCCTTCGGCGGCGGGGCGCTCCACCGCCTGCATGGCGGCGTTGCGTTCGCGCAGGCGGGCGATGTGCGCGTCTATGTCGGCCTCGGTGACGGGCCTTGGCGCGTATTCGGCGCTGAGACCCTTGTACGCGCCCAGCTCCACGGGGGGCCGAACCGTGACGGAGGCGGTGAACACGAAGCCTTCGGCCTCGGATATGCTCTCGACGTTGACATCCGGGTTCACCACGGGCTTTATGCCCGCTTCGGCCACGGCGGCGGCGTAAGCCTCCGGGTAGGCGTAAGCCACGGCGTCTTCATAAAAGACGCCCTCGCCGTAGATTTTCTCTATCATCTTCCTCGGCGCTTTGCCTTTGCGGAAACCGTGTACGGTGAGGCCGGGGGAGTTTTTGCGGAAGGAGCGCTCCAACGCCGGCGCGAACTCCTCCGCGCTCACCTCCACGGTGAGGCATACGATGTGGTTGCCTTTGTTTTCCTGTCCGATGAGTTTCATTGCCCGCCCTCCAAAATCGCGTTCAAGGATATTTATATCACACAATGAGACAAATGCCAATAGTGAAAATAATATATTCTTACAGCACCCGCACGGGCGTAAAGTCCACATAGTCCGCCGCCACAAGGCGGTAGCTCACTCCGCCGTCTTCGCCCTCAAACGCGGACGCGTGCGCCCTGCCGTGCAAATGGCCGTAATAGCAGCGTTTCACGCCGTATTCGCCCAGTATGCCCGCGACCTCTTCGCAGCGGTAGTCGCTGTGTATGGGCGGGTAGTGCAAAAACGCAAGCAGTTCGCCGTCCGTGAGCTTCCTGCCCGCTTCAAGCGAAGCCCTCAAACGCCCCAATTCCCTGCGGAAGATTTTTTCCGAATGGGCGAGGCGTTCCTCTTCGTAAAACCAACCCCTTGTGCCGCACACGGCCGCGCCGCCGATAAGGCGGGCGTTGTTGTGCAGGAGCGAGAGCTTTGCGAGGTTGTGCCGCGCGAAAAACGCCAGCTGCTTTGCGGCCGTATCCCAAAAATAATCGTGGTTGCCTTTGAGCAGCAGCTTCCTGCCCGGCAGGGTCTCCAAGAATTGAAAATCGGGCAGCGCCTCCCCCAGGTTGAGACCCCAGGAGGTGTCGCCGCAGAGCACCACGGTGTCTTCGTCGGTAATATGCGCGAACCCGCGCTCGATTTTCCGCACATAGCCCTGCCACGCCCCGCCGAACACGTCCATTTCCTTGCCGCTTTTCATGGATAAATGCAAATCGCCTATGGCGTACAGCAAGACCAAACCTCCCCTTTTCTCAGCCGCCGCGCATGAAGTCTTCCGCCACGCGCGGCAGGTCGCCCTTCTCCGCGAAACCCGTGAAGCGCGCGGGTTTATTCGCCGCTTCTTTCAGTTTCCGCGGCATACGGCTCTCGTCGGGCGCGAGGCCCGCTTTACGCATGGTTTCAAGGAACTTATAGCAGCTTGCCGTGCCCAATACGATTGTCTTCGTGCCGTCGCCCGTCTGTTCCCTGTGCCGCCGCAAAGCCCGCAGCGCCACGGCGGTGTGCGGGTCGGCGCCGGTGAGGGCGATTTCCTCCAGCGTTTCCGCGTCCGTGCAGGAATAGGCCGCGAAGTGCTCGCGCAGTTTGCCGAGCAGCTCCGGCGGCACGGTATATCGCCTTTCCTCGCGCAGCCGCGCCATGAGCGAGGCGGTGAGCCCGGCGTCGCCGCCGGAGAGGAGGAAGAGGGCGCGCTCGAAGTTGCCGGAGACGAGTATGTCCATGGACGGCGAGTATGTGACGCGGAACTCGCGCCCGGCGTTGTATTCGCCCGTGGTGAGCGCGTCGGTGAGCACACGGTTTTCGTTGCTCGCGCAGAGCAGTTTGCCAATCGGCAGACCCATGAGCTTGGCGTACAGCCCGGCGAGTATATTGCCGAAGTTGCCCGTGGGCACGCAGAAATTGACCTTCTCCCCGTCTTTGCACCCGGATAGGTTGTACGCGTGCGCGTAATAGGCGATTTGCGGTATGAGGCGGCCTATGTTGATGGAATTGGCCGAGGACAGGCGCGTGCCGGCCTCTTTGGCCTTTTGGGCAAACGAGGGGGAGTCGAAGATGGCCTTCACGGCGCTCTGCGTGTCGTCGAAGTTGCCGTTCACGGCGCAGACGCGCACATTCGCGCCTTCCTGCGTGGTCATTTGCAGCTGCTGCATGGGGGATACGCCGCGAAGCGGGTAAAAGACCAAGATTTTCACGCCCGGCTTATCGGCGAAGGCTTCCAAGGCCGCCTTGCCCGTGTCGCCGCTCGTGGCGGTGAGTATGAGTATATCCTCGCTTATGCCGAGCGTGTCCCGCGCGGCGCTCATGAGGAAGGGCAACACTTGGAGCGCCATATCCTTGAAGGCGCAGGTGGGCCCGTGGAAGAGCTCCAACACGTCGCCGTTGAGCGGGGCGATTGCCGGGGTGTCGAACGGCGGGCAGGCGTAAGCCTTGCGGCACATATCGTCTATGCCGGGCAAATCGCCGAAGAAGAGGCTCATTACCGCCGCGGCGGTTTGCGCGTAAGCGCCCGCGCGCAAGGGCGGCAAGGCGGGCAACGCCCGCGGCGCGAATAGGCCGCCGTCCGGCGCGAGCCCTTGCAGGATGGCTCGGGCGGACGAATATGGCTCGCCTTTTCCCCTTGTGCTGATATAGTCCATGCGGCTCTCCCCCTCAAAAAGCGTTTTGCAGGTGCTCTATTTGCAAGCGCGGTTCGGTGTAGACCTCCACTATGTCAAAGCGCGGGTAAAGCTCCGTGGCGTTTGCGGAGAGGTAACCCAGCGCGGCGGCCCTGAGCTTTGCCTGCTTTTTCGGGGTGACAAACTCCGCCGCCCGCGCGAAGCGCTTATCGCGGCGTTGCTTTACCTCCACAAACACGAGGTATTCCCCCTGACGCATGATAATGTCAATCTCCCCGAAGCGGTTTGAGTAATTCTTGGCGACTAAGCCGTAACCCTTGGCCGTGAGGTATTCCAGCGCGATGCGCTCGCCCTTTTCGCCTTTTCGGTTCACAGGAAGCTCCGCCTGTGGATGGGGCAGGGGCCGAGCGCGGCGAGGGCGGCGTAGTGGGCCTTTGTGCCGTAGCCCTTGTGGCGCTCGAAACCGTAACCGGGGTAGAGGCGCGCCGCCTCGCGCATATGCGCGTCGCGCGTTACCTTTGCCAGCACGGACGCGGCCGATATGCACGGGTGCAGGCGGTCGCCCTTTACCACGGCCCGCGCCGGCAACGGAAAACCGCCGGCCTGCGAGCCGTCTACGAGCAGCAAGTCCGGCGTGACGGCGAGCGAAGCCACGGCGCGGCGCATGGCAAGGAGGGAGGCTTGGAGGATATTCACGCGCTCGATTTCTTCTTCGCTCGCGCTCGCGACGGCGTATGAGAGCGCGAGGCGGGTGATTTGCCCGAAAAGGCGCTCGCGCTGCCGCTCGGTGAGCGCTTTGGAGTCGCGCAGGCCTTCTATGCCGCACGGCTGCGGCAAGACCACGGCCGCCGCGTACACCGGCCCGGCGAGCGGCCCGCGCCCCGCTTCGTCTACCCCGCAGACAATCACGGCGTTTCCAACGTCACGCGGCCGAGTTTGCCGCTCCTGAAATCGTCGAGCACGGCCAGGGCCATGCGTTCCTCGTCCGCCTCCCCGCCGCGCAACAGGTAACCCCTGCCGAGGGCGGCCCCGCGCAGCTCCGCCGTGCCGTAGCGGTCGCGCAGGCGTTCCGGATATATGCCGCCAAGTTCGGCCAGCAGCGAGCGGGCAAGGTCGGAAGTATCGAGCAGGGTGTCTTTCACCGCGCCGGTCACGGCTAAGTGAAACCCGCCCTCCGGCTTCGGCCAAAGCAAGCCGGGGGTGTCGAGCATGTCTAAGCCGCGCGAAACGCCGCACCATTGGGGCTTGCGCGTGACGGCGGGGCGGTTTTCCGTCTTTTGCGCCCTTCTGCCGCAAAGCGAATTGATGAGCGATGATTTGCCCACGTTTGGTATGCCCGCCACCATGACCTTCATGCTCCTGCCGCCTTGCCCCTTTTTTTCGTATTTTTCCCGCAGGGCGGCAAGCAGCCGCCGCAGCGCGGGCTCTATATCCCTCACGCCCGACGGGCTTGTGCCCACGGCGGCCACGCACGGCGCGAGGCGGCGCAACCAGAGCGCCGTGGCGCTCGGGTCGGCCAAGTCGGCCCTGTTTAGTATAATCAACCTCGGCTTTGAGCCGATTATATGGCCAAGCTCCGGGTTTTGCGAGGAAAACGGTATGCGCGCGTCGAGAACCTCGCACACGGCATCCACGCGCTTTATGTCGTCTTGGAGGGCGCGCAGGGTTTTACGCATGTGGCCGGGGTACCAGGAAACGCGGGCGGAGTCCATCAGGTCACGAAGCCGAGCTTGGAAAACGGCGTGAGACGAAAGAGCACACGACCCAAGATGAAGCGCGAGTCTATCTCGCCGACTTCCCGCAGGCTGCGGCTGTCTTTGGAATTGTTGCGGTTGTCGCCCATGCAAAACACGCTGCCCTCGGACACGGTAAGCTCGATTATGTCCGGGTACAGGCCGCCGGTCATCTTTTCGCGGATGTATGTTTCGGGCAGCAATTCGCCGTTGAGGTACACGGCGCCCTCGCTGTGGATGATTTTGATGTGGTCGCCGCCTATGGCGATAATCCGCTTGACAAGGGGGGTTTGGCGGCCGGTTTCGTCGTCTTTCAGCTCTAATCCGGCTTTGGAAAACATTACGATGTCGCCGCGGCGGGGCGTATAGAAGAGACGCGATATGAGCAGCATCTCGCCGTCGTGGAGGGTGTCTAACATGGACGGGCCGGACACGGTGAAGAGCGAGAACACAAGCACGAACAGGAGCACCACGACCACAATGCCGCCCGTGAGCATTTGGCTCCACTCGAACACTTCCCTTGCGACATCCACGCGGGCGCGGGCGGGCTTGCTTTCCTCGCCGGGCTCCACGCTATACCCTTTCCTTCACCCTCGCCGCCTTGCCCACCCGGCGGCGCAGGTAATAGAGCTTGGCGCGGCGGACCACGCCGTGGCGCACGATGTCTATGCGGGCGATGTGCGGGCTGTGGAGCGGGAAGACCTTTTCGGCCCCCACGCCGTAAGACACGCGGCGCACGGTGAAGGTTTCGCCGATACCGCCGTGCTTCATGGCGATGACGGTGCCCTCGAATACCTGTATGCGTTCGCGGTTGCCCTCTTTAATCTTGATGTGCACCCGCACCGTGTCGCCGATTTGGAGCTCCGGCAAGTCGGAGCGCAGCTGAGGGCGGGTGACCGTATCTAACAAGTCCATAAGAGATACCCCTTCCTTCGGAAACGTTCAACCGATACGATACCACAGGCAAGGAGGTTTGTCAATAGGAAAAAACGGGATTTGGCTGTCGCCCAAAGTCCATAATTAAGTACAAGGGGTTTCCTGACCTTGATTACGGGCTTTTTGCCTATGCCGGGGAGGGGTGTGAAGGCGCACAGCCCCTTGGCCTTGCCCGAAAGGCGCGTTCCCCGTCCGTTGCGGGAGTTACGGCGGGCGGTTGAGGACAACCGCCCCTACGGGGAGCGGGGGCGGGGGTGCGGGGCTGCCGGTTGCCGCCCGACCGCCCCGTCACATCCCCTCTATCAGCGCCACGTCCATGCGGCCGGCCTCTATGTCCACATTCCGCACAAACGGGCCGGAGGCGGGTATGAGGCGTTCGCGGGAACCGCCCGCCACGCGGTATACGTCGTGGGCGGGCAGCTTCAATACCTCGGCCACAAAGCCGAGGCGCTCGCCGTCGGCGTTATATACGTCCATGCCCACAAGGTCGCAGATATAATGCCGCCCTTCCGGCAGCGCCGCGTCGGAACGGCGGAAACTGAGCGTCGCGCCCTTGAGCGCCAAAGCCGCCGCGCGGCTGTCTATGCCCGCGAACTTGACGAGCAGCGCGCCTTTGTGCGGCCTCGCGCCCTCCACGGTGAGCTCCCGCCCGTCGTGGGCCTTGTAGCGCGGCACGGGGAGCAAGAACGCCGCGTCGTCGCAAAAAACGCGCAACCTCACCTCGCCGCGCACACCGTGGGCGGCCGCGACGCGCCCGGCCTCAAGCCATTGCCGCAAACGCACGGGTTGCCCTAAGCGTCGGATATATCCACGAACACCTTTGCGTCGTCGCCCGCGGCCGAGCGCAATATGGTGCGTATGCTCTTGGCGATACGCCCGCCCCTGCCGATAATCTTGCCCATGTCTTCCGAGGCCACGCGCAGCTCGTAGGCCACGCCGTCGCCGCGCGGCGTTTCGCTCACCGCCACTTTGTCCGGGTAATCGGCGAGGTTTACGGCGATGTAGGTGAGAAGCTCTTTTAAGTCGGCTCCCACCTCAGAGCACCCCGGTTTGCTTGAACAGGCGCTTGACCGTGTCTGTGGGGAGCGCGCCCTTAGACATCCATTCCTTGGCCGATTCGGCGTTTACCACAATCTCGGAAGGTTCCTTGAGGGGGTTATACGTGCCGATTTCCTCGATGAAGCGCCCGTCGCGCGGGTAACGCGAATCCGCCACCACGATGCGGTAAAACGGCGCTTTCTTTGCGCCCATGCGGCGCAGCCTGATTTTGACCATTGCCTTTTTGCCTCCGTCTGTTTTTGTTTTATACTTAGCGGGGCGGAGCCTCGTCAGAACCCGAACCCCTTTAAGCCTTTGGGTATTTTGCCGGACGCCAATTGCTTGGTGAGCTGCCGCATCATTTCATATTGCCGCAGCATCTTGTTGATGTCCTCCACCCTCGTGCCGCTCCCGGCAGCCACGCGGCGTTTGCGCGAGGAATTGAGCACTTCGGGGTTTTCGCGCTCGTGCTTTGTCATGGAAAGCAATATCGCCTCCGCGCGAGAGAGGGCTTTTTCGTCGAACTTCGCGTTTTTGAGCGCGTGCTTATCCATGCCCGGTATCATGCCCGCTATGTCCGCTATGGAGCCCATGCCCTTGACCTGCGCCAATTGCCCCACATAATCGTCGAGCGTAAACTTGCCCTGCCGCAGCCGCCGCTCCATTTCCTCGGCCTTTTTCGCATCCATGCCGCGTTCGGCCTTCTCAATGAGCGTGAGCATATCGCCCATGCCGAGTATGCGCGAGGCCATCCTTTCAGGGTGAAAGACCTCGATTTTGTCTAACCTTTCGCCCATGCCGCAATATTTTACGGGGCAGCCCGTGACGGCGCGCACACTCAGCGCCGCGCCGCCGCGCACGTCGCCGTCGAGTTTGCTCAGGAGCACGCCGGTTAAGCCCAGCGCCCCGTGGAAGGCGGAGGCCACGTTTACCGCGTCCTGCCCCGTCATAGCGTCCACCACAAGCATTATTTCGCAGGGGCGTACCGTGTCTTTTACGCGGCGCAGCTCGTCCATGAGCGCCTCGTCTATATGCAGCCTGCCCGCCGTGTCGAGCAGCAAATAATCGTTGCCGTGGCGCTTGGCGTGTTCCAAAGCGCGCGCGGCGATGGCGGCGGGGTCGGTTGCGCCCTCTTCGCTGTATACGGGCACGCCGAGCTGCGAACCCACGATTTGCAGCTGCGTTATGGCGGCGGGGCGGTAGATGTCGCAGGCGACGAGCAGCGGGCGTTTGCCTTGCTTTTTCAGCAGCCCCGCGAGTTTTGCGCCGTTGGTGGTCTTGCCCGCGCCTTGCAGGCCGATGAGCATGACGGCGGAGGGGGGCTTGGGGCTGATGTTGAGCTTTGCGGCCTCGCCGCCGAGCAGGGCGGTAAGCTCCTCGTTGACGGCCTTGACCACCGTTTGCGCGGGGTTGAGAGATTCCAAGACGGCGGCGCCCACACAGCGCTCGCTTACTTTATCAGTAAAGTCCTTAACCACCTTGAAAGACACGTCCGCCTCCAAGAGCGCCAGGCGCACGGCGCGCATGGTTTCCCTCACGTCGGCTTCGGAAAGCCTGCCCTTGCCGCGCAGTTTCTTGAAAACCGCCTGCAATTTTTCACCAAGGCTCTCAAACGCCATGAGCGTGCTCCCTCACTATCTCGATGATTTTCTCCGCGCGATACGCCACTTCCCGCTTATCGTCGGGCATGGCCAATATGGCTCCGCATTGCGCTATGACATCGCTGACCCAGGGGCGGCAAAACCTTTCCACCAAGCCGAGCTTTTGCTCGTAACCCAAGAGCAGCTCCTCCGCGCGGACGAGGATGTCGCGCACCCCTTGGCGCGAGATGTCCGCGTCGGCGGCGATTTCGGCAAGCGAAAGGTCGCCGTTGTGGTAGAGGTCAAAAAACTCCCGCTGGCGCTCCGTGAGGAGCTCGCCGTAAAAGTCCAGCAGCAGCGCCATTGTGGCCACGTCTTTTGTTTTGGTCATAGCGCACCTCGTGGTTAGTTGTTAGTGGTTAGTGGTTAGTGGTTAGGAGACGGGGGTCGCGGGGGTCGCGGGGGGGTTGCGGGGGTCGCGGGGGTGCGGGGGCGGCAGCCCTCGCTCTGCTGCGGGCGGGCGGGCGGGCGGGGGCGAATGGAAACGCCGGGTTCAAGCGGTGTTGCGGGTGAGTAAAGCCATTATACTTTACACGCCCCGCGTTTGTCAAGGGGGCATTTTTATGTTATAATCCCATTGTCGGGAGGTGACGGCGTGGATATGCTCTTTTGCGTCTGCGGCAAATCATGTACGGGCAAAGACACGCTCTGCGAACTCCTGCTCGCGGACGAAGCCCTGCGCCTGCACAGGCTCACGCTGCACACCACCCGCCCTATTCGCGCGGGCGAGGCGGACGGCAAGGCGTATCACTTCGTGACGGCGGAGCAGATGGAGGACCTGGGGCGCGAGAGGGGCTTTGTGGAAAGGCGCGAATACCTCACGGTCCACGGCGCATGGGTCTACGCCACGCTGCGCGGCGGGGCGCTCGACGAACCCGGCGCGCTCATTTGCGTGGCCACGCCGGCGGCGCTGAGAAGCTATATACGCACATTCGGCGGCGCGCGCGTATGCCCGCTGTATGTGGAAACGCCCGACAAAGAGCGCCTCTTGCGAGCCGTGGAGCGGGAAAGTCGCGCCGACGCGCCCTCATACGGCGAGGTCTGCCGCAGGTATCTTGCCGACGAGGCGGACTTTTCGCCGCAGGCGCTTGCCGATTGCGGCATAAAAAAACGCTATCTCCACGCGGACACCGACGTGTGCGCGCGTGAGATGCGTGAGGCGATTCGCGCTACGGTTGCTTCCCTTCGCCCTCGGCATGGCCGAAGTTATCGCCCAGAGACGTGAAATTGAACTGCGGCGCGTGGCTTTCCGTAATCTCTTCGGGTTTCCATATATCCTCGCCGCCCACCACTTCCGAATAGGTAAGAACCCCCGGCGCGGGCGCGGCGGGGAGCAGCTTCGTGGGCTCGTCCGGCGCGGGCGGGGGCGGCGGAGCCGCGTCGTCCGGCGCGGATAGCGCGGCAGGCGCGGGCACCGCGACAGGCGCGGGTTCGGGTATCGCCGTCAACACCGGCGAAAGCGAGAAGTTGATTTCCTGCGCGGCGGCGGCCACGGCATCGTCGCGTTTTTTCTTCGGAGAATCCTCCAAAGCGACCGTGAGGAGTATGTCAAGCTGGCTTGCCTGCTTGGCGTAACACTCTTTGAGCGTATTGACAAAAGCGGCGGTCTGCCGGCGCACGACATCTAAGCGCTTTTCGGCCTCGACCATATCGTCTTTTATGCGCGCCCTGGCGAGCTGCGCCTCCGTGCGCGTCTGCACCAAGATATTCTCCCGCTCCTCCAACGCCACCATGAGCTCGCGCTCGGCCTGGCTCTGCACGGCAAGATACGCCCGGCGCACGGAGTCCTCGTTGGAGCGGTACTCCTCCACTTTCTCCACAAGCACCTTCATTTTGCTCTTCAACACGGCGTTTTCCTTGTAGAGCGCGGTGTAATCGGCGGTAAGCGCTTCCAAGAACTCGTCCACGGCCGTCATGTTATAGCCGCCGAGAAACGATTGCTGAAACTTCTTTTCGGCTACTTCCTGAGGCGTAAACATAGGTTAGTACCAGCCGTTGCTTTCCAATTCATCCATCAGGTCTCCGCCCATGATGTCCACGTTGTAGGGGGTAATGAGATATGTGTTTTTGGCCACGGGCTTAATCTTGCCGCCCTGCGCGTACACCACCCCGGAGAGGAAGTCCACAAGGCGGCGCATGGCGGCGGCGTTGGCTTTCTCAAGGTTGAGCACCACGGTGCGCCTGTCGCGCAGGTGGTCCGCTATATCCGACGCGCTCTCGAAGTGTTCGGGCTGCACCAACACCACCTGGAGCTGGGTGGTGGTGTGGATATTGAGTACCTTGCCTGTGGCGGCGGTGTCGGAAGATGAGGATGAGCCGTTCTTCTGCTTTTGCTCCCGCGAAGGGGTGGTGAAAGAAGGGAATACGTCTTCGTCTTCTTCCGCGTAAGGGTGCACCAATTTCTTCAGTTCAGTTATGAAGCCCATGTCCATCCTCCTGAAAGTCGTAATTATGACAACAAGGGAACCTGCCGCCCGCGCCGCCCGTCAAGCGCGCGAACCGAATATGGCGCTGCCCAGGCGCACGAGCGTGGCACCGTGGCGCACCGCTTCCGCGAAATCGCCGCTCATGCCCATGGAGAGCACGGAGAACCCGGCGGAAACGTGGCCACAACTATTATCTAACAAATCCTGTTTTATGTCAACATATAATTTGTTCATTTGCAAAAAATATTTTTCGCCGCCTCCGTAATCCGACGGCGGCGGCGGTATGCACATCAGCCCGCGCACCCTCACGCCCGGCAAGCCCGATATTTCCCGCGCCGCCGCGCCCGCGTCCGAGGGCGCGAACCCCGCCTTGCTCGCTTGCCCGGCTATGTTGACCTCAAGCAGTATATCCTGCGTAATACCCAGCGTTTCGGCGCGGCGCGCGATGGCGCGCGCCAGCTCCGTATCGTCCACGGAGTGTATCAGCGCCGCCTGCCCCACCACATATTTTACCTTGTTTTTTTGCAGCCTGCCTATGAAGTGCAGGGTTGTGCCCGCGTATGCCTCCGCCTTTTCGCGCATCTCCTGCACCCTGTTTTCGCCCACGCCGTCCACCCCGGCGGCCACGGCCTCCAATATCCTTCCGACCGGCTGCTGCTTGGCGGCGGCAATGAGCAGCACCCCCGGCGGCAACAGGCGGCGTATGGCCGCCACATTGTCAGCTATCGAGCTCATACATTACCGGCCCCGTAATCAGCTTCGGGTAAAAGCAGGTGGACTTCTGCGGCATTTTGCCCCCGCCGTCGGCCACGGTCTTCACCTGCGACGCGCGCGTGGGGTTGACGATGAACGCGCACACGGCTCGCCCGCTTGCCACGGCTTCCGCCGCTTCGCCTTCGTCGTGGGTATACGCAAGGCGCGTGCCCGCCGCCTGAACGGCGGCGTCTATGCCCAGCAGCGGCTCCATTATATGCTTATGCAGTTCTTCCACCTCCAATCCGTTGAAGGACATATCCTTAAACCGCAACAGATACCTGCCGCCTTTCGTAATAAGCACAAACGAGCGCTCCTCAAGCGGCGCGCCTTTCTCTATATCGTATCTTTCGCCCAGCGACCTAAGCAGCGCGGATTCATCGAAAGCGCCGTTATCGAGCACCAACCTGTGCGTGGGGAGGATTACAAGCCCCGGCTGCGCCATATCCGCCAGAAACATAAGGCAGCGCCTGCAACCGAGCTCGCCGCGCGCTTTGAGCGCCGTCTCGTAGCGATGGTGCCCGTCGGCGATATAGAGCGGCTTGCCCTCGAAGAACGCGGCCACCGCCGCGCACTCGCCGGGGTCGTCCATTATCCAAAGCCTGTGCCTCACGCCGTCGGGCATGGCAAAGTCGAGCGCGGGGCGTTCGCGCCCGCGCAGCGCGGCGAGCGCCGCCGGAGCCTCGCCGCCGTACATGGCGTATACGGGCGAGATTTGCGCGCGCGTGGCTTTCAGCAGCTCATAGCGGTCGGCCTTCGCTTTGCTCAATGTGTTTTCGTGGGGGCGGATTACGCCCTCGGCGTATTCGCGCAGCCCCACGGCGGCGAATATGCCCGCCGTGCTCTTGGCCTTGCCCGCGTGGGTAAAGCCCAATTCATACGCGTAGAAAGCGTCTTTTTCCGCGCGGCGCAGCAAGCCCCGCGCTTTCCAGCCCGCCAGCAGCCCCGCGGCCGAGGCGTATGCCCGCTCGCCCTCCGGCTTCTCTAAGCGTATGATGTTATACGGGCTTGCGGCCAAATACGGCACGGCGCTCGGTATGATGTCATACGGCGGGCAGCAGAGCGCCTCCGGCCGCCCCGCGGCGGCAAAGTCGTACATCAGCGCGCGAAACGGTGTTACGGTGGCCATGATTTGTTCCTTCCTTTCCGTTATGTTGATTCGGTTTCGGCGAGCGGCGGGCGGCAGCTATCCGCCGGATTCTGCTGAGGGAGGCGTTTAGCAAAGCGTATCCGTCAGTTTCCGAGGTAATGCCACACGGAGCGCAGGGCGTATAAGAGAAGGAAGTGCGCGGGGTAGAAAACGTAAAACGCCCATTGCGCCCACGGCCGCCAAAAGCCGCGAGCGCCGCTGCGGCGCAAGAGCAGCGGCAGGGCGGCGATGTGCCCCAATGTCACCGCCGCCCACATAACGCCGCCGTCGGGCAGCGACGCGGACGAGAGCAACAGCACCCCCGCCACGAAGAGCGCCGTCATGGTTTTGGGGCTGCCTTTGGAAAAGTAGAACACAAACACGAAATACACGCCGAAGATAGAATAATCCGTCTTCAGCGCGAGCGCCGCAAAGCCGCAGCAAAGCAACGAAAGCAACGCCTCCGCTCGCCTGTTGCCCTGCGCGAAGCGGTCAAACAACGTGATGCCGAGTAAGCCGAAAAAGAGCGTGAACAGCACGTTTTGATGCGTCGTGTCCCAGAGCCTGCGGCGCACAATCAGGTCGAAGGGTATCTCCGAAACAACGGCAAAGACCGCCAAGCGCGTAAGGTAGCGTTTCTTCGAGCCTGTTTTCAGCATACCCTCCGCGATAAGGCAGCAGTAAATGGGCATGGCAAGCCGCCCGACAAGGCGGCACGACCAATATATGTGCGGCGGCAAATAGGGCATAAACGCGACGGCGGCGTGGTCTGTGAGCATGGCGCACGCGGCGGCGAGTTTGAGCGCAAACGAGCTCATGTCAGTCCGTTACCTCCACGGTGCGGGTGGCTTCAAGGCCGTTTACGGTCACCGCCGTGATGTCGCATACGCCCGCGCCCACGGCCGTGACGCGCCCGAATGAGTCCACAATGGCCACATCGGAGTCGGAGGAGGACCATGTGAGCGAGCGGTGCTGCTTTTGTATATGCGCGCCCGGCTCCAAGCGCGCCTGCAAGCTCAGTTTGCGCCCCGCGCGCAACGCTTTGTCGCTCCCGCGCAGCGTGATTGACTGCGGCAAAGTGTATACCTTCACGGTGCACACGCCGCGCCCGCCGCCCTCCGGCTCCGCCGCCGTGACGCGCGTGACGCCGTAGCCCACGGCGGTCACAAAGCCCTGCCCGTCCACGGTGGCCACGTCCGGGTCGGAAGAGGACCACGAAAGCCGCGCGTTCTCCCGCTCCGTCTCCGCCGAAAGCTGCGCGGCGGTGACGGAGGATATGCCCAACGTGAGGTTCTTGCGGCGCGGGTGTACCACCACCTTCGAGCCTTCGGCGCAGGAGGTTAGGAGCGCCGCGCACAAAACCAACACCGCCGCCCCGCGCATGGCTATATCTTCAGGTGACGTACCCTGATAATACCCTCTGCCTTTATGGGTGCCGCGGGGTGGCCGTCTATGTCCAGCACGGTGTACGCGTAGTCTTTTTTAGACTTAGACACCATGTTCTCGATGTTTATGCCCTCGGCGGCAAGGGCGGAGGATACGGTGCCGAGCATGTTCGGTATATTGCGGTGCAGCACGCAGAGCCTGTGGCCGGAAGCGAGCGGTTGGTCTATATCCGGCAGGTTCACCGAGTTCTTCACCGCGCCGTACAGCAAATAGTTCTTCACCTGTTCGCAGGCCATGACGGCGCAGTTGTCTTCACTCTCCGGCGTGGACGCGCCCAAATGCGGCAGCGCCACCACGTTTTTCTCGCCGAGCAGCGCGTCGCCCGGAAAGTCCGTGACATAGCGCGCCACCTTGCCGCTCGCCAGAGCGGCGAGCAGGTCGGTTTCGTTCACAAGGTCGCCGCGCGCGATGTTGATGAGCCTCACGCCGTCTTTCATCTGCGCGATTGCGGCGGCGCAAATCAACCCCTTGGTCTCCGCCGTGGCGGGCGCGTGCAGGGTGATGTAGTCGCCGCGCTCAAACACGCTCTTATAGTCCGGGCAGTTTTCGATGTGCCTGTCCACGCGCCAGGCGGACTCCACGGACAGGTACGGGTCGTGGCCGATTACCTTCATGCCCAGCGCGAGCGCCGCGTTGGCCACAAGCGCGCCCGTGGCCCCCAAACCCACCACGCCCAGCGTCTTTTTATACAGCTCCGGCCCGGCAAACGCGCCCTTGCCTTTCTCCACCAGCGCGGGCACCTCCGCGCCCTTGCCTTTGAGCGTGGCCGCCCACGCGAGGCCGCCCGCTATGTCGCGCGAGGCGAGCAACAGGGCGCAGAGCGTCAGTTCCTTCACGGCGTTGGCGTTTGCGCCGGGGGTGTTAAACACCACCACTCCCTGTTCGCTGCATAGCTCCACGGGTATGTTGTTCACCCCCGCCCCCGCCCGCGCCACGCACAGCAGCGAAGGCGGCAGCGGCTGCCCGTGCATGGACGCGCTTCGCACGAGCACGGCATCGGCGGGCGCGTCGGCATCCACGGTGAAGCTGTCGCGCGGCAGGGCACCCAGCCCCACGGCGGCAATTTTGTTCAGCGTCTTGATATTATACATTTTCGCGCCTACCCCTCAAAGCGGCGTATGAAGTCCGCCAACGCGCTCACGCCCTCGGCGGGCATGGCGTTATAAATCGAGGCCCTCATGCCCCCCACGCTCCTGTGGCCGCGCAGCGTGACAAGCCCCTCGCCGGCGGCCTGCCTGATGAACTTGTCGTCTGTGTCGGCGTTGCCGGAGGTGAACACCACGTTCATCTTGGAGCGGCTGCCGCGCTCCACGGGGCAAGTAAACAGCTCCGAACCGTCTAAGGCGGCGTACAATTCGGCGGCCTTTTTTTCGTTGCGCTCGCGCATTGCCTCCGGCCCGCCCCGGTCGCGCAGCCAGTCGAGCACCAAACCGAGCATATAGAGGCAGTAAGTGGGCGGGGTGTTATACATGCTGCCGCTCTTGATGTGCGTGGCGTAGTCTAAGTATGTGGGCAGCGGCGCGGAAATCGGCGCGAGCATGTCCTCTCGCAGGATGACCACGGCAAAGCCCGCCGGCCCCAAGTTCTTCTGCGCGCCCGCGTAGAGCAGCGCGAAGCGGCTCACGTCGAGCGGCTCGGAGAGTATGCACGAGGATATGTCGCTCACGAGCGGCACGGTGCCCGTGTCGGGTATATACGGCCACAATGTGCCGAACACGGTGTTGTTCATGCAGTAGTGCATATACGAGGCATCGCCGCTCAGCGAAAGCTCGCCCTGCTCCGGTATGCGCGTGTGGTTGACGGAGGACATATCGCAGCAGGCGCGTACCGCGCCGAACTTTTGCGCCTCCTTGTAGGCCACGGACGAAAACTGCCCCGTAACGGCGTAGTCGGCCTTGCCCGTGCGGCCGAGGAGGTTCATGGCCACCATTGAAAACTGCAAATGCGCCCCGCCCTGAATGAAGAGCACCTTGTAGCCGTCCGGCACACGCATGAGCGCGCGCAGCTTCGCCTCTGCGGCGGCGATAATCTCCTCAAACGCCGCGCTGCGGTGGCTCATCTCCATCACGCTCATGCCCGTGCCCTTGTAGTCGCTCATCTCCGCCGCCGCGCGCGCGAGCACTTCCTCCGGCATCACGGCCGGCCCCGCCGAGAAATTGTAAACCCTGCTCATAACATACCGCCTTCCCGCAAAATCCCTGCCATTATAACAAAAAAAGCGTCCGCTGTCAATACGCGCGCGCTGCGGGCGCACGGCAAACGCGCGCTTACCGCAAAAAGCCCGCCAACCCAAAGGGTACCGCCCCCTTCCGCCCGGCTTGGCAACCCCCGCCCCCTAACCCCTAATCACTAACCACTAACAACTAACTACTAAACACGCGCCGCGGGGCGAAACGAAGGATTATCTTCCGGCGCGGGTTTTCGCCGGGCGCCTTGCTTGACAACCGCGCGAAACAGTGTTACAATCAGCGCAAATCGGATAACGCGGGGTGCCGGAGCAAACCGGCTGAGACGCGGCGTAACGCCGCCGCGAACCCTTGGAACCTGACCCCGGTAATGCGGGCGTAGGGAGAAAAACAAGGGGTGACCCCGTCCGTTACGGAAGGAGTGTTTCCCCATGAAACGTCGCAACACGGCCCTGCTCTCCTTGGTGGAAAGCGCCATGCTCGTGGCCATGGCCTTCGCGCTCAGTTACATCAAGTTTTTCCGCTTCCCGCAGGGCGGCGCGATTACGGCGGCTTCCATGCTGCCGCTCCTGCTGCTCGGCGTGCGGCGCGGGTGGCGTTGGGGCGTGGGCGCCGCCCTGGTGTACAGCGGGCTGCAAATGCTGCAAGGCGGGCTGTACCCTCCTCCGGCGGGCACACCGGAGGCTTTTGTCATAATGCTCTTGCTCGACTATATCATAGCCTTCGGCGTACTCGGCCTGTCCGGGTTCTTTCACGGCAAAGACAGCGGGCTTGTTTACTCCGTGCCCGTCTGCCTCGGCCTGCGCTATATATGCCACTCGGCGGGCGGCGTGGTCTTGTGGGGCTCATACGCCTGGGACGGTTTTTCGCCGCTTGCCTATTCGCTGACATACAACGCCGCCTACATGCTCCCGGAGATGATTATTACCTATGTGGCGGCAATGCTGCTTTGCAGGCTGAAGGTGGACAAGGCGCTGCTGTGACGCTTGCCGCGAGGCCGGTTTTGCGTTTGCCGCGGATTTTCGCCCGGGCGGGTTGCTCTTTGCGGATTTATATGATAGAATATCACAGTCGTCGCGCGGATATACCCCCGAAGACAACCGTCGCGACGGGGCGGGGGTGTGTCCCTCCCCGTAAGGGGAGAGGCAAGGGAGATTGCCGCCGTTTGTTTCCGCGGTAATGCCGCGAGTCGGCGGGGAAAGGCAACGGAGTAATGGTCAAATATATCTGCAAGCGGGTTCTGGCGGCGGTCATCACCATGCTGGGCATATCCGTCATCACCTTCGCGTTGATGAAGTTCGTGCCGGGAGGCCCGTTTCTCGCGGAAAAAGCTCCCTCCGCCGCCGTCACGGCGGCGCTCGAAGCCAAATACGGTTTGGACAAGCACCCCGTGGAGCAGTATTTCACCTACATGAAGGGCGTTTTGCGGGGCGACCTCGGCCCGAGCATCAAGAAGCGCGGGCGCACTGTGGCGGAGATAATCGCCGCGGGCTTTCCCGTGTCCGCAAAGCTCGGCGCCATAGCCATCGCCGTGGCCGTGCTGCTCGGTGTGCCGCTCGGCAGTATCGCGGCGCTGTGCCGGGGCAAATGGCAGGATAACCTTATCTTGGTGGCGGCCACCACGGGCATATCCGTGCCCAGTTTCATCACGGCCTCGCTGCTCCTTGTGACATTCGGCGTGAAAAACAATGTGACCTTCGGCTTAGCTACCCCCGCCCACTACATTATCCCCGTGGCGGCTTTGGCGTTTCTGCCCATGTCATACATCGCCCGCCTTATTCGGAGCAGTATGCTCGATGTGATGGGGCAGGACTATATGCGCACGGCTAAGGCGAAGGGGCTTTCGCAGGCGGTTATACTCTTCAAGCACGCGCTGCGCAACTCCGTGCTCCCCGTAATCACCTACCTCGGCCCCGCCGTGGCCTACACGCTCACGGGTAGCTTTGTGGTGGAGCGGATATGCACCATACCCGGCCTCGGCAATGAATTCGTGTCCTCCATCATCAACCGCGACTACCCCATGATTATGGGCACCACGCTCTTCCTCGCCGCGCTCATCATCGTGATGAACGTGGCGGTGGACATCGTATATAGGCTGGTGGACCCGCGCATAACCTTCAAATAGGAGATATTTATGGACGGCAAAAAGCACCCGTTCCCCTCGTTTCACCTGAACATAGACCCCGCGGACTTTGAGCCGGCGGACATTGCCGAGCGGGAAAGCCTCGCGGTAATGCGCCCCTCCGCGGGCTTTTGGGGAGAGGGTATGCGGCGCTTGCGGCGCAACAAAATCGCCATGGTCAGCTTGGCCGTGATAGCCGTCTTTATTGTCGGGGCGTTTGTGGTGCCCTTCTTCTACCCGTATTCTTACGACAAGATGGATAAAGAAAGCGGCAACCTGCGCCCCTTGCAACATTCGGACGCCGAAAAGGCGCGCATGGAAAACGGCGAGCGCGTGTTCCCGCATTTTATGGGCACGGACCAGCTCGGCAGGGACACCATGATACGCCTGCTCATGGGCAGCCGCATATCGCTGCTCGTGGGCATCATCGCCAGCGCCATCATACTGCTCATCGGCTCCGTGTACGGCGCTGTGGCGGGGTATTTCGGCGGGCGCGCGGACATTGTGATGATGCGTATTGTGGACTTAATATACAGCGTGCCGGATATACTTATAATCATTATCCTGCAAGTGACGCTGAAAGAGCCGCTGAAGAAATTGGCCGCGAACGTGCCGGGGTTCGCGTGGATAGAGAAGGTTGGCGTGTCGCTGATATGTATATTCATCGTGTTTTCGCTGCTCTACTGGGTGGGCATGGCGCGCATTGTGCGCTCGCAGATACTCGCGCTCAAGCAGCAGGACTTCGTGGTGGCGGCGAGGGCGCTCGGCGCGTCGAGCGGCCGCATTATTAGGCGGCATTTGCTCACCAACTGTATCGGCACGCTCACCGTGACCACCACCCTGCAAATCCCCGCCTCCATATTCACCGAGAGTTTCCTCAGTTTTTTGGGTCTGGGGGTGGCCGCGCCCATGACCTCTTTGGGCAGCATGGCAAGCGACGCCCTGAGCGGCATATGGTCCTACCCGCACAGGCTCATTTCCGCCGCCGTGATGATAAGCCTCATTATACTCTCGTTTAACCTGCTCGGCGACGGCCTGCGCGACGCGTTTGACCCCAAACTCAAGCACGACAGCGTGAAGGGCTAGGCGGGGGCCGGCTGTCGGTCGTCGGCGGTTAGCGGACGGGGCGCGGCAAATTGAACTCGCGATGCGGAGGGCATATAATGAGTTACCTGCTGGAGCTGAAAAACGAATATGTGACCTTCTTCACCCACGCCGGGCAGGTGAAGGCCGTAAACGACGTGTCGCTCGCCATGAAGCACGGCGAGGTGCTGGGAATTGTGGGCGAATCCGGCTCCGGCAAGTCCGTTACGGCTTACTCCGTGGTGGGGTTGATAGCCGAACCGGGCAGGCTTGTGGGCGGCAGCGTGGTGTTTGACGGCAGGCAGATTTCCACCTTGCCCGAAAAGGCCATGCGGCGTTTGCGCGGCAACGAGATTGGCATGGTGTTCCAAGACCCCATGACAAGCCTCAACCCGCTGTATACCGTGGGCAACCAAATCTGCGAGGTGCTGCTGCTCCACACGAAGGCAACGCGCCGCGAAGCCCGCGAAAAGGCGTTGCGGCTTTTGCGCGAGGTGGGCATAAACGAGCCGGAACGCAGGTTGCGCCAATACCCCCACGAGCTGTCCGGCGGCATGCGGCAGAGGGTGATGATAGCCATGGCGCTTGCCTGCGAGCCGAAGTTGCTGATTGCCGACGAGCCCACCACGGCGCTCGACGTGACCATACAGGCGCAGATATTGGAGCTGATGATGAGCTTGCAAAAGAAGCACGGTATGTCCATTATCGTTATCACCCACGACCTCGGCGTGGTGGCGTCGGTGTGCGGGAAAATCGCCGTGATGTATGCCGGGAGCGTGGTGGAATACGGCAGCGCGCACGATATATTCTACAACCCCGGCCACGAATATACCAAAGGGCTGCTGCAAAGCATACCGAAAATCAACGCGCGCGCGCACGAGCGGCTGCAGCCTATACCCGGAGTGCCCGCCGATGTGCTCAACCTGCCGGACGGGTGCCCGTTTGCCCCGCGCTGCCAAAGCTGCATGAAAATCTGCCTGCGGCAAAGGCCGCCCGTGACATACCTGTCCGACGCGCATTACAGTTCCTGCTGGCTGACGCTGAAAAACCGCGCGGCGAGCGACGGCGAGGGGGTGGCGGCTCCGTGAGCGAAAAGGGCGCGTTTCCCTTGGTGGAGGCGAAAAACATAAAGCAGTATTTCCCGGCGGGCAAGAAGCGCTTTGTGAAAGCCGTGGACGACGTGAGCCTGCATATAGACAAGGGCGAGACGCTGGGGCTTGTGGGCGAATCCGGCTGCGGCAAAACCACCTTCGGGCGCACGCTCCTGCGCCTGTACGAGCCCACGGGCGGGCAAATTATGTATAACGGCGAGGATATAACGCGGGCGGATATGCTGCCTTACCGCAAGAAAATGCAGATTGTGTTTCAAGACCCGTTTTCCAGCCTCAACCCGCGCATGACCGTGGGGGACATAGTGGGCGAGGCCATTGATATACACAAACTGGCGGCGAATAGGGGCGAGCGGCGCGACATGATAATGTCGCTGTTGGATAAGGTGGGGCTCAGCAACGAACACGCCAACCGCTACCCGCACGAGTTTTCCGGCGGGCAGCGCCAGCGTATCGGCATTGCCCGCGCGCTCGCGGTGAACCCGGACTTTATTGTGTGCGACGAGCCGGTGTCGGCCCTTGACGTATCCATACAGGCGCAGATTATCAACACGCTCGAAGACCTGCAAAACGAAAACGGGCTTACCTACCTCTTTATCGCGCACGACCTTTCCGTTATCAAGCATATATCGCGGCGTATCGGCGTGATGTATCTGGGCAAGTTGGCGGAGCTTGCCGAAAGCAACGAGCTGATTTTCCGCAACGTCCACCCATACACCCGCTCGCTCGTTTCCGCCATACCGCCGCCCGACCCGTTGCTTGCCGAAAAGAGCGCCCGCATGATTATCTCCGGCGACATACCCGGCCCGCTCGACCCGCCGAGCGGCTGCCGTTTCCGCACACGCTGCCCCCACGCTTTCGCGGCCTGCTCCGAGGCGGAGCCGCCGTTGCGCGAAATATCGCCCGGGCACTATTTGGCCTGCCACTTAGAGGGCGGCGCGCCGTGACAGCCGCCCGGCGGCAAGGGCGGAAGCCGCCGCCGACGCAAGTCGTGTCCGCATAAGCGGCCGCTTATGCCCGACATAGAAAACAAAACAGGAGGAAAGACATGAAGACGAAAATCCGCAGGTATCTGAAAGCATCATTGGCGCTGCTGCTGCTGCCGATAATGGTGTTTTCCTTGGCCGCCTGCCAGAGCAGCTCCCCAAGCGACAGCGAATCCCCCTCCGGTTCCTCCCCCGGCACCGACCCCTCCGGTTCCTCCCCCGGCACCGACCCCGGCAAGTCCAACTTCGCGGAGCTTGTGGTGCATGTGGGTCCGGACCCGGACACCATTGACCCCGCGCTCAATTCCGCCGTGGACGGCGCCACCCTCATCGCCCACGCCTTCGAGGGCCTGTATTCGCTTGACGAAAACGGCATACCCGTGCCCGCGCAGGCCGAGAGCGTGGATATTTCGGGCGACGGCCTGACATACACATTCAAGCTGCGGAGCGGCTTGAAGTGGAGCGACGGCTCGCCCATTACCGCGGGCGACTTCGTGTATGCCTGGGCGAGAGCCGTGGACCCGGACACGGGAGCGGACTACGAGTACATGTTTGAGAGCATCGCCGGCTACGACAAGGGCGAGCTGGAAGTCGCCGCCCCCGACGACAACACCATAGTGGTCAAGCTCGTTGCCCGCACACCGTATTTCTTGGAGCTGATGGCGTTTCCCACCTTCTTCCCCGTGAAGCAAAACGTGGTGGAGGCCAACGGCGACGCCTGGGCCACCAAAGTGGAGACGTATATCGGCAACGGCCCATATAAGATGGTGGAATGGACCCCCGGCTCCCACATCACCTACGCCAAGAACGAAAACTACTGGAACGTGGGCGCGCTCGGCCCGGAGCGCATTAAGTTTCTGCTCATGGACGACGACAACGCCATATTGGCAAGCTACATGAGCGGCGGCGTGAAGTTTATAGACACCGTGCCGAACGACGAAATAGACAACCTTCGCAGCCGCGGCGACTTCTTCCTTGAGGGGCAGCTCGGCACATACTACATCTCCTTCAACTGCGCGGCGGACGTTCTGGATAACCCGCAGTTCCGCAAGGCGCTGACGCTCGCCGTGGATAGGGACTATATCACCAAGGAAATCGGCAAGGCCGGGCAGGAAAACGCGGGCGGCTATGTGTCCACCGGCGTCGCCGACGCCGCGCCGGGTTCGGAGTTCCGCGCCGTGGGCGGCAATTATTACGACCCGTCCCCCGCGGCCTATGAGGCAAACTTGGCCGAGGCGAAGGCGATTATCGCCGAGCTTTACCCGGACGGCAATGTGCCCACGCTGGAATACCTCTACAACACCAGCACGGCGCACCAGCTAATCGGCGAGGCGCTCCAGCAGATGTGGAAGGAAATCGGCGTGACTGTGACATTGCAGGTGCAGGAGTGGAACACATTCCTCAACACGCGCAAAAACGGCGAATACCAAATCGCGCGCAACGGCTGGCTCTGCGACTACAACGACCCGATGACCATGCTCGATATGTGGATTACCGGCGGCGGCAACAACGACGCGCAGTGGTCCAACGCCGAGTATGATTCGCTCATCAGCCAAGCCAAGAACTCCTCCGACCAGGCTGAGCGCATGAGGCTCATGCACCAAGCCGAGGACATACTCTTCGACGAATGGGTGCTCTGCCCCATATACTTCTATGTGGACATTTACATGATTGACGGCGGCATAGACGGGTTTTACAGCAGCCCGCTCGGCTTGAAGTATTTCATGTACGCCACCCCGAAATAACCTTCGCGAAAGGCGCGTGGCGCGGCAGCTTTTGCCCTTCTCCCCCGGAGGGGGATACACGCCCCTCGTCCCTGCTGTAAGTTTTCCGTTACATTGGGTAACGGCGTTTGCGAAAGCGGGCTGCGCGGCCGGGCGGCCCGCTTTGTTTCGCGCGCGGAAGCGTATGACGGGGAAGAATTGACAACGCAGGGCTGTGGGGTGTATAATGACCGCACAGGTTAAGCGCCCGTGGCTCAACGGATAGAGCATCAGATTCCGGTTCTGGGGGTTGTGGGTTCGAGTCCCGCCGGGCGTGCCAGTTCAGTCCTTTCCGCCTATGCGCGCCGCGTTCAGCACGGCGAGCAGCGATACGCCCACGTCGGCGAACACCGCCTCCCACATTGTGGCCGCGCCGAAAGCGCCGAGGGTCAGAAACGCGGCCTTCACGCCGAGCGCGAACACGATGTTTTGCCGCACCACGCGCCTTGTGAGGCGGGCTATGCCGACGGCGCCCGCCAGCCTTGAGGGCTCGTCGGTCATGAGCACTATGTCCGCGGCTTCCACGGCCGCGTCCGAGCCGAGGCCGCCCATTGCCACGCCCACGTCCGCCCGCGCCAGCACCGGCGCGTCGTTGATACCGTCGCCCACAAAGGCGAGCAGCTCGCGGCGGCGCTTCCTTTCGCCCAGCGCCTCCACCATTTGCACCTTTTGGGCGGGCAGCAGACCGCCGTATGCCTCGTCCAAACCCAGCTCCCCGGCCACGGCCGAGGCGATACGCGCATCGTCGCCCGTGAGCATCACCGTTTTACGCACGCCCGCAGCCCTCAAGCGCCGTATGGCGTCGCGGCTGTCCGGCTTTATTTCGTCCGAGATGGTAACGCACCCGACCCACACGCCGCCCGCCGCCACATAGACCTTCGTGCCCGCGCCTTCCTCCTCCTCATACGCTATGCCCGCCCGCTCCATCAGTTTGCCGCTTCCCGCGAGCACGGTCACCCCGCCTACCTCCGCGCTCACGCCGAGCCCCGCCGTTTCGCGGTAGCCCGTGAGCGAGGCTTTGTCAACCTCCCCGCCGAAAGCCTTGGATATGGACAAGGCTATCGGGTGGTCGGAGAAAGCCTCGGCGGCGGCGGCGTAGCGGAGCACATCGCCCTCGGTAAAACCGTTTGCCGGGCGCAAGCCCGTGACCTCAAACACGCCCTTCGTCAATGTGCCGGTCTTGTCAAACACCACAACGCCCACGTTGTTGAGCGCTTCAAGGTAGTTGCCGCCCTTCACGAGCACGCCCTTTTTAGAGGCCGCGCCAATGCCGCCGAAGAAACTGAGCGGTATGGACACCACAAGGGCGCACGGGCAGGAGATGACCAAAAAGAGCAGCCCCCTGCTTGCCCAGTCGCGCCACAGGCCGCCCGCGAGCAGCGGCGGCACGGCGGCAATCATGGCCGCCATGATAACCACGGCGGGGGTATAGCAACGCGCGAACTTGGTGATGAAGTGTTCGGCGGGCGCTTTCTTGCTCGCGGCGTTTTCCACAAGGTCTATTATCTTCGACGCGGTGGATTCGCCGTATGTCTTGGTCACCTCCACGCTCAGCACGCCGTTTTGGTTCACGCAGCCGGATAGCACCGTGTCGGAGGCGGACACCCTCCGGGGCACGGATTCGCCCGTGAGCGCAGCCGTGTCGAGCATGGACTCGCCCTCCCGCACCACGCCGTCGAGGGGTACCTTTTCGCCCGGCCTCACCACAATGAAGTCGCCGCTCTTCACGTTATCGGGGGCGGTTTTTATTATTTGGCCGTCTTTGAGCAAATTGGCGCTGTCGGGGCGTATATCCATGAGGGCGGCGATGGACTTTTTGGAGCGGCGCACCGCCTTGGCCTGAAACAGTTCGCCCGTCTGATAAAACAGCATGACCGCCGCCGCCTCCGGGTATTCGCCGATGATAAACGCGCCTATTGTGGCCGCGGTCATCAGGAAGTTTTCGTCAAAGACCCTCCCGCGCGCGATATTCCGCAAAGCCCGCCACACAACGTCGCCGCCGAGAATGAGGTAGCTTGCCGCAAACACCGCCGGGGCGGCGTACCAAGGCAAGCCCTCCGGCCGCGTCAGCGCCAGGCCGGCGCAAAACACGGCGGCTCCGACGATTAGCCTTATCGCCTCGGCCTTGCCGCCTTCCGCCCCGCCCTCGCGCCTTTCCGCGCCCTCTTCCGTCACGGCGATACCGGGTTCATGGCCGCGCACGGCGGCGCTTATGCGCTCGGTTATGCCTTCGGCGCGCCGGGGGGTCACTTCCGCCCTCAGCGTGCCGGTCACAAGGTTCACCGAGGCCGAGGTCACCCCCTCCAAAGCCCGCACGGCTTTCTCGATTTTCGCCGCGCAATCGGCGCAGCTCAGGCCGTCCAACACATAGGTCTTTCGCATTTTCTTTTCCTCCCTGACGTTATGTGAAACGCGGGTTCTCTTGTTTTTTCGGAGGGCGAGGGTATGTCTTTTGCTAAATAGTTGCGCATATATTCAACCGAGAGCGTAAAAAAACTACTCGCGGATATGCTCGAAGCCTTTCGCGAAGATGTCTTCGACATGGCTGTCGGCAAGGGAGTAATACGCCGCCTTGCCGCGTTTGTCGTATCTCACGAGGTTGGTAAGGCGCAGCGATTTGAGCTGGTGCGAAACGGCGGACTTGGTGGCGCCGAGCAGCGCGGCAAGGTCGCAAACGCACATCTCCTCGCGCGAGAGCGCCCAGAGTATGCGCAGCCGCGTGTGGTCGGAAAACATTTTGTACAGGTTCACGAGGTTGTGGAAGTCCGATGCGGCGGGCATGGCTTCGCGAACGCGCGCCACCGCGTCTTCGTGGATAACGTCGCAGTCGCACCGCGTCTCCCCGGCCTGCCCCACGCCAATCACTCCCATCGGTTGAACAATCATTCATATGTTGTATTATACCCCGCCCCTCCGGCTTTGTCAACAGGTTATATTTGGGAGTTCGCAAACGGCGTTGCCCGTTGCGTTAGCTGTCAGTTGTCAGTTGTCAGTTGTCAGTGGACGGGGGGGCGCGGGCTGCGCCCCCGCGCCCCCCGCTCCCTTGTCTGTATTTTCCTTGACTTTTCCGGCCGCGGGCGGTATAATACCGCTCCGGGGGTGGTGGCTTTATGGCGGAGAAACGGCCGGTGGAGCAGATAACGCCGCGAGGGGCGGATTTCGCGGCTTGGTACACCGATGTGGTGCTGAAAGCGGAGCTTGTGGACTACACAAGCGTGAAGGGCTGCATTATCTATCGCCCTTACGCCTACGCGCTTTGGGAAAATATACAGGCCGCCGCGGACAAGCTGTTCAAGGACACGGGCCACGAAAACGTATACCTGCCGCTGCTGATACCCGAATCGTTGCTGCAAAAGGAAAAAGACCATGTGGAGGGCTTCGCGCCGGAGGTCGCCTGGGTGACGCACGGGGGCAGCGAAAAGCTCACGGAGCGCATGTGCGTGCGCCCCACGAGCGAGACGCTCTTCTGCGAGCACTACGCCCATGTGGTGCAGTCGTGGCGCGACTTGCCGAAACTGTATAACCAATGGTGCAGCGTTATGCGCTGGGAAAAGACCACGCGCCCGTTTTTGCGGGGGCGCGAGTTCCTTTGGCAGGAAGGGCACACAATCCACGCCACGGCGGAGGAGGCCATGGAGGAAACGCTGCGTATGCTGGACGTTTACTGCGATATTGCGGAAAACTACTTGGCCATGCCCGTTATCAAGGGCCGGAAAACCGAGGGGGAAAAGTTTGCCGGGGCGAAGGCCACATACAGCTTCGAGAATATGATGCACGACGGCAAGGCCTTGCAGTCCGGCACAACGCATTATTTCGGCGACGGATTCGCCAAGGCGTTTGATATACGCTTCTTGGACAAAGACAATCGGTTGAAGTACCCGCACCAAACATCGTGGGGTATATCCACGCGGTTAATCGGCGGCATAATAATGACCCACGGCGACGACAGCGGGCTTTGCCTGCCGCCGCGCGTGGCGCCCGTGCAGGTGATAATCATACCCGTGGCAAGCCACAAGCCGGGTGTGCGGGAAAACGCCGAGCGGCTGCACGCGGCGCTGAAAGCGCGGGGTTTGCGCGTGAAGACGGACTGCGGGGAGCAGAGCGCGGGCTGGAAGTTTGCCGAGTATGAGATGAAGGGCGTGCCGCTGCGTATTGAGCTTGGCCCGCGCGATGTGGAAAGCGGGCAATGCGTGTTCGCGCCGCGCACGGGCGGCAAGGAAACCGCGGCGCTCGACGGCGCGGCGGACGCCGCCGCCGCGAAATTGGACGAAATACAGGCGCTGCTTTACGCAAGGGCGAAGGAAAACCTCGCGGCAAAGACCTCCGAGGCGCTGACGTTGGGGGAGATGACGGAGATTGCCAAGGGCCGCGGCGGCTTTATAAAGACCATGTGGTGCGGCAAGGCCGAGTGCGAGGCCGCCGTGAAAGAGGCCACGGGCGGCATGAAGAGCCGCTGTATACCTTTTGAGCAGGAGCGCCTGAGCGATAGTTGCGCCGTGTGCGGCGACGACGCGGAGCAAATGCTGTATTGGGGGTTTCAGTATTGACAAAGCGGGCGCGGTGGTGTACAATGCCAAAGGCGCGGATTGGGGCGGCATAGCTCAGACGGCTAGAGCATACGGTTCATACCCGTAGTGTCGCTGGTTCGATTCCAGCTGCCGCTACCACCCCGAAAACCCTTGCGTTGACTCGGTTACAGCCGGCGGCGCAGGGGTTTTTCACGCCCCGCGCCGCCTTGACAAATACGGGCTGTGGGCAGTCACGGTAACGCGTGACATAATCTGCGATAATACGTATGCGCGTTTTATTTCCAAAGAGCCCGGGTTTGCGGCAGACCCGCCTTTTACCCGGACGTATTATGGGATTCCGCGGCGAAATAACGCCCGGCGTTGGCGTATGATATATCCCAAACGAGCCTGCCGAGCGCGGGTATATCCGCAGGGTATTCGCCGTTTTCCGCCCAAGCGCCGAGCAGGGCGCAGAGGATTCTGCGGAAGTATTCGTGGCGGGTGTAGGACATAAAGCTGCGCGAATCCGTGAGCATACCCACAAAGCTGCCGAGGGGGTATACGGACGCTAATGTGGTGAGCTGGCGCTCCATGCCGCCCTTCGTGTCGTTGAACCACCACGCCGAGCCGTGCTGCACCTTGCCGATTACGCCGGGGGAGTGGAAACAGCCGGCCACGGAGGCGAGCATGGCGTTGTCGGCGGGGTTGAGCGAGTAGAAGATAGTTTGGGGCAGTTGGTCGGTTTTGTCTAATTCGTCCAAAAACGAAGCGAGGTTGCCCGAACATTCGCATGTGCTTATGCAGTCGAAACCCGAATCCGGGCCGAGGATGGGGTACATGCGGCTGACAGCGTCGCGCCGCGCGCCGTAATGCAGCTGCATAACAAGGCCGCGCTCGTGGAACTGCCTGCCCAAAAAGAGCATGAGGTCGGTCTTGTATATCTCGGCATCGGCGGGGCTGACCGCGCCGCCGCTCAGGGCGGAGGCGAATATGGCGTCGGCTTTGCCTTCGGGGGCGGGGAGAAACGGTATATAGCCGAGCGCGTGGTCGGAAGCGCGGCAGCCGAGGGAGACGAAGTAATCCAAACGCGCGGCCAAGGCGGCCTTCAACCCTTCGAGGGTGGAAGCGCCGAGGCTTGCCGCGTAATCGCGGAAGCCGGGTCTGTCTATGTTGACCGCCTTGTCGGGGCGGAAGGTGGGCAGCACCCGCACGTCAAACGCGGGGTCGTCCCGCAGCGCCTTGTGCCATCGGAGGTCGTCCGCCGGGTCGTCGGTGGTGCCGATAAGTTCCACGCGCGAGCGGGCGATGAGCCGCCGCACGGATAGCTCCGAGAGCGCCTCGCGCGAACGGCGCCAGATTTCCTCGGCCGTGTCGCCGGAGAGGGGGGTATCTATGCCCATGTAGCGCCGCAGCTCCAAGTGCGTCCAATGATATAGGGGGTTGCCCGCAAGGCGCGGCATAACCTCGGCAAACTTTTGGAACTTTTCCCGTTCGCTCGCCTTGCCGGTGATATAATGTTCGGGCACGCCGCAGCAACGCATGGCGCGCCATTTGTAGTGGTCGGCCTCCAACCACGCTTGCGTGAGATTGTCAAAGCGCCTGTCTTCGGCAATTTCGCGGGGGTTTATGTGGCAATGGTAATCTATAATGGGCGCTTGCGAGGCGTAATCGCGGTAGAGGGTTCTCGCCGTGCCCGTGGAAAGCAGGAAGTCTTCGTCCATAAAGCCACGCATAGTTTCCCGCGCTCCCGTTTAGAACTCCGCGCGGAAGAAGTTTGCCAACGCGTAGCCCACGTTTTGGTCGTTCATACGCACGTGCGCCGCCTCGTTGAGTCCGGCGATGTCGTCTAAGTCAGACGAGCCGTTGTTGTAGCCGATGCAATATATCGGCACACTGAGCGATTGCAGGGTATCTAAGGTAATGCTTTTGGTCAGGCCGCTCGTGTTTTCGCCGTCCGTGAGTAAAAAGACGCGGTATATGGCATCCATGCCGGGGTTGGCCGCCTTGTAATCCACAATCATCTGGGAGGCCACCACCAAGGCCGAGAATATGGAGGTGTTGCCGCGCGTGACCATTTGCCCCGTGGCTTCGATGAAGCGGGAACGCATGGTGTCGTCATACGGGGCGATGGGGAGGTTTACCTTCACGTCGCTGGCAAACGTGACCAACCCGATGTGGTTGCCTTGGCTGATTACCCCGGCGCACGAGCGCAGCGACTGCTTGAGCTCCTGCAGGGGGGTGCCGTCCATGGAGCCGGACACGTCGCACACGAACACGCTCACCACGGGCCGCCCGCCGCTTTTGTTTTCGCGGTAATGCGCCTGGTCTTCGCGCATTGTGGCGCCGGAAATACTCGCGCCCGCGTAATTGTTGAATTGGTTGAAGCCGTAGCCGTCGGCAAGGCGCTGCATTTCGGCCGTGAGGCAGTAATCGAAGAAGTCTTCGAGCAGCTCCCGCTTTTGCTCGTTGAGTATATACACGGGGTTGTCGTGGCGCACACCGAACGGCTCAAACTTATACATATCGGCAAGCGTGGTGCGGCTGCCCTGCACCACCCCCGTGGCAAACTGCTGCGATTCGTACACAAACGCGTCTAAGCTGCCGGACAGGGCCGCCGCCCTCATCTGCGGGGTGGTGTAGCTGACTAATGCGATGTTGCGCTGAAACGCGGCGAATTGCTCCGCCGAGCGCAGGTTATGGATATATTGCAGCAGGAAGTTCGCGCCCGTGGAGCTGGCGAGCGGGTTGGTGTAGCCGAAGTTTATGGAGCCTTCCTCCACGCGCGAGACGACGTCGGCGATAGAAAGGCCGTCTTTGCTCACGATGCCCGCCACGTTGCCCGCTATGCGGTCATAGTCGGGCACATAGCCCAAAGCGTCGCCCCATAGGTGGTTGCTCGGCGTCCACGCGTCCGGCACAAACTTGCCCGAACGGATATAGTCGAAGGATTCGCCGGAGGGCTGGCCGTAGAGGCGTATGCTGCCGAGACGGTCGCCCTTTTTGTTGTACGCCTCCGCCACGTCTATGAGCCAGCGGTCCGTGTCGTTGGCAACGGCTTTTTCCGTGGAGGACAGGACTATGGCCATGACGGCGTCGGCGCGGTTTTCGTTGACCACCGCTTGCCTGCCCGTGAAGAAGTCGGGCAAGAGGGCGGACGTGTCGTCGTCGGGATACCAGAAGTCGCCGCCGTTAGTGTCGTATACGGCGGGGTTGTCCGTGCTTTTGTCCCTCACCCGGTCGTAGAGTTTTTTCAGGTTTGTCACGGCCTGCCCGTAGGTGTATCTGTTTTTCTTGGCGGTCACGTCCGTGTCGCCGCAACCGGTAAACAGCGACACAAGCAACGCCGCGCACAGCGCCCGCGCCAATATGCGGGTTTTCTTCATAAGGCAGCAGCTCCTTTTTACAACTTGATATTGTTGATTTCGGCTTTCAGGCGTTCGTAGTCGCCGGCACCGCCCTGCGGGCCGCTCAGCTTCGCCCGCATCACGGCGTATAGCTCAAGAGCCTTGTTTATTTCCGCGAGCGTGTTTTTGCAGGCGGTGATAAAGTGTTTACCCGAAATTTCGTAGTCTGTCAGGGAGGAGCAGTACGCGAAAAAACCCGACAAGAGCCGCAAGGTGTCTGTGTCCGCCTTGCGCAGGGCGTCGCGCGCGGATTCATACGGCGGGTCGGAGAGCGAGAGCGAAAACCAAGAGGACATTTTGCCTAAGTCTTGCACCCCCGACGCGATGGCCTTGATGATTTGCAAGACCTCCTTGCGGCGCAGCTCGTCCGCCCATGTGGCGCTTTCCCAGGCGCGTATGCGCGCTTGGAGCGATTCTCCGGCGGATTCGTAGCTAAACGCGGGGGTGGAGTAGGCTTCCGCCTCGCTGTCGGCATACCGCTTCCTGCGCCGTTTGCCGCGCCTTACGGACACGGCGGCGAAGACGATGAGGGCCAAGCCCGCCGCGCAAAGCGCGAAGGCGGGTATCTGCGCCGCGACCCTTTCGCGCAGCGGGGGCCAGAACAGGGGAGGCTCAAACAGGTAATCCATGCGCAAAAGCCCCGCCACAATGCCCGCGAAAAACAGCACCGTGCCCGCGGCCGCGAGAAGCTGTATTAACCCTCTTTTCATTCGTTCCGCTTCCCTTTTTCCGTTATGCCGCCATTCTACCACACATCCGCGCGCTTGTCAAAACAAAGATATGCGTCCGAGCCGCCGCGCCTGCCCGGCGGGTTGACAAGCCCCGCGCTCCCGGCTACAATATTTACATGGAAGAAAAAGACGGCGGCAAGAACCGGGGCGAGTATAAAAACTTGGTTTCGCAAACGGACGCGCAGCTTTTGCGCTCGATTAGGAGCTACGCGCGCAACGCGGAGGAACATGCCGACAAGCTCCGCGCGCCGCACGAATATGTGGGTGATTGGGCGGCTTTGGACGGGCGGCACAAGAAAGGGATAAAAGGCTATTGGCTGAAAGAAATAGCCCAATATGCGGAAAAACAGGCCATCGCCGAGGCGATTGCGCGCGAAAGGGGTATTGTTGATGAGCAATGAATTGTTGATGCTCAAACAGAGCATTGATGAAATTGTGGAATTGGCGGAAGAGGCCAAAAACGAACCGCGCGACGACTACAATAACGGCAAAAGGCTCGCGTACATCGAAACGCTGTCCATACTGAAACGTACCCTCATACCGCTGTCAATCGAACCTGAGGAATTAGGTCTTGACTTCGACATAGACAAACGGTTCGCGTAAACCCGCGCGCGCCGCGCCCGGGGCAAAGCCGCCCGTTGCGCTATGCCCGCGCCGGGGGCTACTCCTTTTGCCTTTTTCGCGGCGACACCCTGTTTTCCGTGCCCTTTATCAGCCTTACGATATTCTGCTTATGCAGAAAGATGATACCCGCCGCCACGCAGGCGAGCGTGATTACAAGATACGGCGCGCGGTTGAACACCAACCCCGCGAACAGCGGCAGCGACGTGACCGCGCAGAGCGAGCCGAGCGACACATAGCGCGTGAGCAGCAGCACAACGCCGAACAGGGTGATGGCGGCGAGGGCGGACTTCCAGTCCCACATAAACATCACCCCCGCCGCGCTCATTACCCCCTTGCCGCCGCGAAAGCCGAAAAACAGGGGGAACGCGTGACCCGCGAGCACCGCTATGCCGCCGACAATGCCGCCCGCGTCGCCCGCGAGCGCGCGCCCGAGCGCCACGGCCGCCACGGCCTTCGCCGCGTCGCCGACGATAACCGCCGCGCCGGCGCGCAGCCCCATGACCCTCATGGCGTTGGTCACCCCGGCGTTGCCGCTGCCTTCGCGGCGGATGTCCTTCTTAAAGACGAGCCTCGATATAACAAGGGCGGTGTTCACGCTGCCGAGCAGGTAGCCGCACAAGGCCGCCGCAACGCACCCGAGCGCCTCGTTCATACGTCGCCCTCCCCCCTCTCTTTTACGGTGAGCCGTATGGGCACGGAGTCGAAGCCAAACACCTTACGGATGTTGTTTTCCAAATACCGCCGATAAGAATAGTGAAACAGGCGGGAATCGTTGCAGAAGGCCACAAAGTGCGGCGGCCGCACCCCCGCCTGCGTCATGTAAAACACTTTCAGCCGCCTGCCCTTGTCCGTGGGCGGCTGCGCCACCGCCACGGCCTCGGAGAGCATATCGTTCAGCAGCCCCGTGGTCACCCTCGTTTCCGACTGCGCGTACACCTTCGTAATCAAGCCATACAGCCTGTCCGTACGCCGGCCCGTGAGCGCGGAGATATACAGCACCGGCGCGTAGCTCATATACGCCAGCTTGCCCCGCACCAATTCCGTGTGCCTGTCCGCCGCCTTTTCGTCCTTTTCCGCGAGGTCCCACTTGTTCACGGCAATCACGGTGGGTTTGCCCGCGTCGTGAGCCAGCCCCGCGATTTTCGTGTCCTGCTCCGTCACGCCGGAGAGCGCGTCGAGCATAAGCACGCACACGTCGCTGCGCTCGATGGCGAGCACAGCCCTGAGCACGCTGTAATACTCCACGTTGTCGCTCACCTTGGCTCGGCGGCGCAGGCCCGCCGTGTCCGTAAACACAAAGCGCCCGTGCTCGTTTTTCAATTCGCCGTCCACAGCGTCGCGCGTGGTGCCCGGCTCGTCGGACACTATGGAGCGGTGTTCGCCGAGCAGCCGGTTGAGCAGGGAAGACTTGCCCACGTTGGGCTTTCCGGTGATGGCCACGCGCACCCCCCGCTCCGCCTCGCCGATGTTTTCCTCAACCGGGAAACGCTCCACGCAAGCGTCCAAGAGGTCGCCCGTGCCGTGGCCGTGCAGGGCGGAAACGGCGAGCGGCTCGCCGAGGCCGAGGCTGTAAAAATCCCATAGCAGGGGGGGCGGCGCGCCCGTCGAGTCCGCCTTGTTCGCGCAGAGCACCACGTTTTTATGCATACGCAGCAACAAGGAGGCTATTTCCGCGTCGTCGGCCGTCACACCCGTGAGCGCGCAGCACACAAGCACCACCACGTCGGCGTGCCGCGCGGCAAACAGCGCCTGCTCGCGCGCGAGCGAAGATATGCCCGTGTCGTTTCGCGGCTCGATACCCCCCGTGTCCACGAGCGAAAACACGCGCCCGTTCCACTCGCACCGCGCGAACACGCGGTCGCGCGTCACGCCGGGCGTGTCGTCCACAATAGACACCCGCGCGCCCGCCAACTTATTGAAAAGGCTGGACTTGCCCACATTGGGCCGCCCCACGATGGCTACCGAGGGCATGGCAGCGCTCCTTTCGCTTCGGAGTAATGAGACGGCGGCGCGTTAAGCGCGGCAAAGCGCGGGCTCGGTTTTTGCCGCATGGTTTTCGCGGTGCCGCGCGCGTGGTCTGAAATTACGCTCCGCATAATTTCGGGCGGACTATTCGTGAAACCGCTCTTGACATTTTGGGTGACGCGCGGTATACCGGAAGAACAATAAGGTTGATGTGAATTGCAGAAAATCAGGCACACCTGCTGCTTTAGGTTTTACCTAACTGCGATGAGAGGACTACTGCCTGTCTCTCCACGTCACCCTTATTTTTTGCGTTTCATGCGCGTGATGTTCCCGATGTTCGGCTCAAATAGATGTACGACCTCGTGATTGTCTTTTCTATCCGATAACTCCACCAAAACCAAAGCGGCGCGGCCTTCGCCGTATTTGACGAAGTTGACATAATCGGGATTATGCCGTTGCCTGCCTCCAAAACGCTCGTCGCTGTTGTACGGCGCCTGCCGGAGTATGCGATTGTAATCACCTTTCGCTACTTCCGGGTGGTTTTTCAAGTTTCGTTCTATAACGCTCTTTTTCAACACAAGGGGCTTGCTCGCTTTGCCGAACTCTTCCAAATCCCCTCCGTTCAGCTCCGGCAGCACGTTGTCTTTGCCGAAGTCAATATTTATTTCGCCGGGTTTTGCGCGCTTTTTCGTGTAGGTGTCCGCCCCCGTTTCCCGCCGTTTGGGCACGCTTCTTCCACGCCGCCGAGACGGCGGTCAACGCTGCCGAGGGCATGGCAGCGCCTTCCTCAGCGCCCCGCCGCGCACGGGCACGGGCAGCAGCTTAACGCCCGAAGCCTTCCGCAGCTCGGTGAGGGTCATATCGTCGAGCGTCAGTTCCGTGCCGTATCTGAACATACTCTCCGGCAGCAGCGCGCGTTCCGGGCGCGGGCGCAACCCTTCCAACGCGCGCAGCACGTCGCGCCCCGCGAGCAGCCCCGCCGCGCCCACGCCCCCGCCGAAGAAACGGTTGTCCGCGGCGACCGCGCTCGCGCCCGTGCCGCGCAGCAAACCGCTCAAAAACGGATAGGCCGCCGTGCCCGTAACAACCGCCGTTTCCCCCTTTCCGCCCGGCTTGCCGCCGGTTTCTCCCGCCGCCTGTTCCCATTCGCGGCGAAAGAGCGTGAGCATACCCACGCCGTTTTCCAATTGGGGGTAGCCGCGGTAGTGCGCCTCGTCCGGCAGCGGCAAGCCGGCGAGCAGGTACATTTCATCCGAGCAATACACGCGCTCATACCGCGCGGCGATGCGAACGGCGGCGCGCGCGTCCTCGCCCGTCACGGGGCGCAGGGGCGTGAGGCCGCCCCTGTGGGCGGTAAGCCCCACGGGCACGATGGACGTGCTCTCCGCGGCGGGGCCGAGCGAGCGCAAATCGTCCAACGTGCGCGCCAGGCTCTCCCCGTCGTTGTATCCGGGGCAGAGGACAATCTGCATATGCAGCGTAATGCGGTTTTCCGCGAAACGCCGCAACAAGCCCATGCACCCGGCGGCCTTCGGGTTGCGCATCATGGCCGCGCGCAACGCCGGGTCGGTGGTATGCACGGACACGCGCAGCGGCGACACGCGCATGGCAACAAGGCGGTCTTGTTCCTCCGGCGGCAGGTTGGTGAGGGAGATATAGCTACCGAGCAGAAAACTCTCGCGGCTGTCGTCGTCTTTTTCCCGCAACGAGGCGCGGCAACCGGGCGGCAGCTGGTCCACGAAACAAAAGACGCAACTGTTTTCGCAGCTTCGCCGTTTATCCATAAGCATATCATCGAACCCCAGGCCGAGGGGACGGCCGCCGCGCAGGCGCACGGTACGCTCCCCGCCCCCGGGCCGCCCCAGCCTGAGCCGGAGCTCGTCGTCGCCGGAGTGGAAGCGGTAATCGAGCACATCGGCGATTGCGTGGCCGTTTATGGCAAGCAAATCCTCCCCGGGGCGCACCCCCGCGCGCCGGGCCGGGGAACGCGGCTCCACGGAGCGGATAACGGGCATGGAAAGGCTACTTCGCCTTCTTCTTTTTGTCTTTGAGCACAATAACCTCACGCCCGTTATATGTGCCGCAGGCAAGGCAGGCTCTGTGCGGCAGCTTGTACTCCCCGCATTTGGGGCAGGCCGCGAGCGCCGGGGCGCGCAACTTCCACACGGAGCTGCGGCGCAGGTTCCTCCGCTGCTTGGAGGTCTTGCTCTTAGGGGCAACCATAAAGCCAACATTCCTTTCGTCGCAAAGGCGCGTAA
>JAIRWH010000088.1 GCA_031253545.1 Oscillospiraceae bacterium | reverse complement strand
CGTCTTCGGCGGGGGTTACGGCGGGCGGCGGCCCCTCGGCCTTGCCCGAAAGGCGCGTTCCCCCGTCTGTTAGCGGGGGCGCGGGGGCGGCAGCCCCCGCTCCTTAGCGGGCGGGCGGGCGGGAATGGAGGGCGAAGCGCGGGCAAAACTAACCGAAGCGCCCCGTGATGTAGTCGTTTGTGCGGCTGTCGGCGGGGTTTGTGAAGATTACCTCCGCCGTGTTTTCCTCAATGAGCGAGCCGGAGAGCATGAACGCCACGCGGTCGGAGATTCTGCCCGCCTGCTGCACGTTGTGCGGCGCGATGACCACCGTGAGCGTTTCGCGCAGCTGCATGAGCGATTCCTCAATTTTCGCCGTGGATATGGGGTCGAGGCCGGAGCAGGGCCTGTCGAGCAAGATTACCTCCGGTTCCAGCGCCAGGACCCGCGCTATGCAAAGCCGCTGCTGCTGCCCCCCCGAAAGGCTCATGGCCGGTTCGCGCAACCTGTCTTTCACGTCGTCCCAGAGCGCCGCCGCCCGGAGCGACTTTTCCGCCAGCTCCATCAGAGCGCCCTTGCGCCCGCGGCCGTTCAGGCGCGGGCCGTATGCCACGTTGTCGAATATGCTCATGGGCAACGGCGCGGGCACGTCGAACACCATGCCCACCCTGCGCCGCAACTCCGTGACATCCACGGCGGGGGCGTGTATGCTCTTGCCGTCGAGCAGTATCTCGCCTTGCGTGCGCACCCCCGGCGTCAGCTCGCAGAGGCGGTTTACCGAGCGCAGGAGGGTGGTGAGCCCGCTGCCGGCGGGGCCGATGACGGAGAGTATGCTGTGCGGGCGGATATGCAGGTTTATGCCGAAAAGCGCCTGTTTTTCCCGGTAGAAAACGTCTACGTTGTTGACGGCGATTTTCGCCGCGTCCGCGCACAAGCGGCAACCCCCCTTCCCGGCGGCGTTCAGCGGTTTTTGGAGATGAAGCGGTTTACCAATGTGTTGGCCACCACGTTGATGAGGAAGATGAGTATTATCAGCAGGGCGGCCGTGCCGAACGCCTTCTCCATGGAGATGCCCTCGGACGCGAGGGTGTAAAAATGCACGGCCATGGTGCGCGCCGGGGACAGCAGCGAGGAAGGCATACGCAACGCGGAGCCGGCGGTGAGCACCACGGCGGCAGTCTCCGCCACGCAGCGCCCCACGCTCAGCACGGCGCCGTTGGCGATGCCGCGTATGGCCGAGGGAAACACCACCCTGGTGATGGTCTGCCACTTCGTGCCGCCTAAGGAATAGCTGACCTCGCGGTAGGCGAGCGGCACGGCGAGTATGGCCTCCTCCGACGTGCGTATGAGGGTGGGGAGTATCATGATGGCGAGCGTCAGGCCGCCGGAGAGCAGCGACCAGCCCAAGCCGAGGTACATCACGAAGAAGATGAAGCCGAACAGGCCGTATACGATGGAGGGTATGCCCGCCAAGGCTTCCGCGCAAAAACGGATGGCGCGGGTGACAAAGCCTTCGCGCGTGTATTCCGCTAAGAAAAACGCCGTGCCTATGCCGAACGGTATGGCGATGGCGACGGCCACAAGGGTGACCGCCAATGTGCCCACGATGGGGGAGGACACGCCGCCGTCGCGCCCCATGTTGCGCGGCACTTCCGTGAGGAAGCCCCAATTCACGGCGGGCAGCCCGCGCGCGAGGATATAGAGCATTATGGCGACGAGCACGGCGATTACGCCCAGCGCCGCCGCCCATATCATCGCCATCGCCGCTTTTTCGCCCAAACGCGCACGTGCCTTCACAAATAGCTTCCCCGTTCTTTCCCCGTAAATAAAAACCCGCCGCTTGCAGTATATCACACGCGGCGCGCGAACGCAATACGCCGCGCCGTTTATCTCGCGTGGGGCGGCGTGACGCTTCGCGTGACGGGGCGGTTGGACGGCAGACCCGTTTTCACGCATTATAACACCATGCGGGCGGAAAGTCAAACGAACCGCGCCGGCCGGGCTGCCTTGCCGTATTCGTTATACCGCACATTCGCGCCCTTGAATGTCACCGTGTCCGCGCCGTATGCTGTGAGAGCCGCGAGGCAAATACGCGAAAGGGAGTGAGGAACGCATGAAAACCACATTGGCGGGCAAGGTGAGCGGCGCGGGGGCGCAGGAAGTAGCCCCGCTCGTGCCGCGCAAAAAGCCGCCCGGGGGCAAAGTGGCGGCTGTGAACAGAGACGGGGGGCGCAAGGCGTGAGCGAGGACGGGGAAGCGCGGGCGCTTGCCGCCATCACGGCCTTGGAGCCGGAGGTCACGAGCTTTGAGTCTTTGAGCCGCCTGCCCGAAAGCGAGGACTTCAACCGCCGGGTGCTCGGCGGCGACACGCTGGAAGACGCCTTCAAGCTCACGTATTTTGACAAGCTCTTGCGGCGCGGGGCAAACGAGGCCCACGCGCGGGCGCGGCGCGAGGCCGCCCTGGCGCACTTTTCGCCCCTGCCCGAACCGGGCGGCGGCGCGGGGCAAAGTATGCCCGAAGACGTATTGGAGAGCTACCGCTTGCTTTGCCCCGGGTGCAGCGACGAAGAGTATCGGGCGCATTACCGTAAGAACAGGGGCGCGGGGTGACGGCCCGCGCGCCGGGGCGCGGGGGCGCAGCCATTGGCAAAACAACATGAATTGAGGTGGGAGCAATGCCGCAAAACAATGTGATATTCCAAAAGTCCGGCGACGAAAACAACAGTGTGTTCGGCAAGAGCCTTGAACCCATAAGGATGCTCATCGAGCGCAGGGCGGAGGCGTTCGAGCAGAAAAGCGCCGTGGGCAGCCTCTTCAAGATGGGCAAGAGCGCGTCTTTCGCCGAAAAGATTACCACCATGACCTCAATGGAGGGTTTCCTGCCCGTGGGCGAGGGCGGCGAATACCCCACGGACACCATGCGCGAAGGCTATTCCAAGGTTTTGGAGTTTGAGACATGGAAAGACCGCTTCATTATAACGCGCGAATTGGTGGAAGACAGCAAATCCATTGATTTGCAGCACAAGCCTTCGGCGTTTACGGCGGGCTACTACCGCGCGCGGGAAAAGTTCGCCGCCGCGCTCTACGCCGGGGCCATCGCCGGAGCGCCCGCGTCAGTGGGCGGCAAGAGCTTTGCCGTGACGGGCGCGGACGGGCTGCCCGTGTTCAGCGGGGAGCACCCCTCGCTATACGGCGGCGCGGCGCAGTCCAACCGTTACGCCTGCGCGTTCAGCGCGGACAACTTGGGCAAGTTGGAAACGAAGATGCAGAACTTCCGCGATGAGCGCGGCAATATACTCGCGCTCGCGCCGGACACCATAGTCATACCCAACGACTGGCAGCTCAAGCGCGACGTGTTCGCCGCCGTGGGCGCGGACAAAGACCCCGCCACGGCGAACAACGGCTTCAACTACACCTTCGGGCGGTATAGGATTATCGTGTGGCCGTATCTGAACGCTTTCCTCGCCCCCGGCGCCGCGCCGTGGATTATCCTCGACAGCGAATACAACACGCAATACGGCGGGGCCGTGTGGCTCGACCGCATACCGCTCACCGTGCGCTCGTGGGTGGACAACACCTGCGACAACTGCGTGTGGAACGGCAGGGCGAGGTTTATGGCCGGGTTCAACGACTGGCGCTTCGCCGCCGCCGGCGGCATTCCCGACGGCACGGAGCTTTGACGTAGCCCCGCCGCTCCCCCGCTCTCCCGAAAGCCCGCCCGCAAGGGCGGGCTTAGGCGCGCTTGCCTTATTGACAGCCGCCCCTTGCGCGGAATCCGCATGGCGGACCGTTACGGGATAGACCGCGTCCGCTCTACCCCGCGTGGGCGTTGATGAGCCGGCGCGCCGGGGCGCGCAGCGACCATACGCGCAGCGAGACGACCGCGGGCGGCACGCAAAACAGCTCCCCCACGCAGCGCAGCCAGCGCTCGCGCTTTCTCACGGCCACAAGGCTGCCGCCGCAATGCTCTATGGCCTCGCCCGCGCAAAACGGCAGGAAGACCCTTCGCGGCACGAGCAGCTCCGCCGCGCCCTCGGCGGCAAGCCATTCCTGCCGCTTGTCGCTGTTTGGGCGGTAGCCCTCGAAACGCAGGCGGGCGCCGCCTTCGCCGCGCAGCCAATAGTGGAGCAGCTCGTGGGCGCAATCGTAATTGCGCCTCGCGTGCGAGCGCAGGGCGTTGAGCGCGATTGCGCCGCCGCCTTCGCGCACAATCAGCGCGCCGCGAAAGAGCGGCGTGGAGAAGCGCTCGGTGGTTACGGTAAGCTCCGGGTGGCACCTATACACCAACTCCAAAGCGGACACGGGTATGTCGCACTCGCGCAGGCCGCATTCGGCGCGTTTGCCGTCTATAAACGCGTATAGGGCTTCATTGTCCATAACCAAAGCGCCGGGTTACCGCCGCCCCTCCCCCGAAGGGGGGAAGGGGCGTTTTTCCGCCGCGCCCCGCGGCGGGGGCGGCGCTTCCCCGCCGACCCGGCGCTCGTTGTACAGCGCCAGCAGCAGGCCGAGGTCGCGCTCGCTTACCCCGCCGTCGCGGAGCCGCTTTGCCATGCTCAGATATACGTCTTGGAAGTCGGCCTCGCCGGAGGGCGCGTTTGCCGCCTCGCGCAAAACGTAGGGCACGTCGGCGCTGCCCACCAAATAATCCGCGCTCACGGCAAACAGGCGCGCGAGCCGCGCGAGCATGGGCGCGCCGGGGCTGCACCGCCCCGTTTCCCAGCTTGCCACAGCCTGCTGAGTCACGTCTAACGCGGCGGCCACGCGGCGCTGCGAAAGGCCCGCGCCCTCGCGCAAGGCTTTGAGCCGCTGCGGCAGCATGGGCGACCCCCCTTTTTTTGTGAGACATTTTGAGACAAAGCCGGAATGAGGGTTGACAAAGGCGAACATATGTTCTATACTAACAACGTCTTGTTGTGGAACAACAGTTCGATTGAGGGCACGCCCGTATTCTATCACGGCGCGGCGGCGCCTGTCAACAAAAAAACGCGAAAGGCGGATGGGCGATATGGAAAGAACGGCGGAGCCGGAGGCGCTGGCGCGTGTGCGCGAGGAGTTTAGGCGAACCTTTGACCTCCACAGGGCTATCGGCAACGAGCTGGAGTTTTGCCGCAGGCTGCGCGACTGCGGCTCGCAGCAAGCCCTCGCGACGCTGGCGGACGAGGCGGAGCTTCGCGCGCGGGCGCTGGGCAACGGTTTGAGCGAGGTGCGCGAAAAGATAGCCTCGCTTCAGGACGGCAGGCTGCGCGCCGTGATGGAGGCGCGGTATCTCAACCTGCACACATTCGACGAAATCGCCGATATACTCTATTACAGCCGCAGGCATGTGGTGCGGCTGCACAAGAAGGCGCTCTCGGTCATAGCGTATGCTGACTGAGAGGCAGGCGCGGTTTGCCGCCGCCTACTCAAAACTCGGCAACGTGAGCGCCGCCGCGAAGAAGAGCGGTTACAGCAAGCGGCGCGCGCGGGAACTGATGAGGAGGAAGGATGTGCTCGCGCATATCGCCTCGCTCTCGGCCGAAGAGCGGCCATGCGACGCGGAAACCGTGCTGCGTATGCTCTCGCGCATTGCCGCCGCCGATATATTCGACTTCGTGCGCGTGGAGGCCGTGACCGACGGCGAGGGCAAAACGCGCCACGATTACGCGCTGCGCCGCGTGGCTCCGGGGCAGGGCGCGACGCTGGCCGAGATGAATATCGCCGGCGACGGCTCGCTGCGCGTGCGGCTTTACGACAAGCTGCGGGCCTTGGAACTGCTCGGCCGCGCGAAGCGCCTCTTTGCCGCCCCGCAAGACACGGGCGAAGCGGCGGAGGAAACGGAGCTGACGCCGGCTCAGGCGGAGGAACTGCTGCGCGACGCGGCAAAACTCTTCTATGAATACCGGTAGCGCGAGGCAAAAGGCCCTGCGGTGGTATAAACACCTGCGTGAAACGAGCAACGACGCGTTTATGCCGCTGTATTTTGACAAGAGCCGCTATATGGCGCTCATGGGCGGGGCGGGGTCGGGCAAGAGCGTGTTCGCCGCCAGGAAGGTCTTGGAGCGGGCGAGGGGCGAGCGCGGCGGGAGGCTGCTTGTCTGCCGCAAGGTGGGCAAGTCGCTGCGGCAGAGCTGTTTCGCGCTCCTGCGCGCCCAGATAGCCGAGCATTACCCGCGCTCGCGCGTGACCGTGCGCCTTGCCGAGCCGCATATACGTTTTGAGGGCGGGGGCGAGATTTTGTTTTGCGGGCTTGACAACACGGAGAAACTCAAAAGTATACACGCGCTTTCGGGTATATGGGCCGAGGAGGCCACGGAACTGACCGAGCGCGATTTTTTGCAGCTTGACCTGCGGCTGCGCGGAGATGTGCCGGGCTATAAGCAGTTTATACTGACGTTTAACCCCGTGTCCGCCGCGCATTGGCTCAAAGGGCGGTTTTTCGACAACCCGCGCCCGGACACCGCGCTCCACCGCAGCACCTACCGCGACAACCGCTTTATTGACGGGGTTTACGGCGATGTGCTCGAATCGCTGCGCGGCGAGGACGATTACTTCCACGGCGTGTACGCCGACGGCAACTGGGGCTTCCCCGGCGGCGGGGTGTTTGACGCCGCGGCCGTGCACGCGCGCATGGCCGCGCTCGCCCCGTCGCTGAAAACGGGTTTCTTCGAGGGCGGGCATTGGCAAGACAGCCGCGAGGGGCATATAAAAATCTACGCCGAGCCGCTGCAAGGCGGCGTGTATTGCCTCGGCGGCGACACGGCGGGCGAGGGCTCGGACTTCTTCACCGCGCAGGTTATAGACGCGGAGAGCGGGCGGCAGGTGGCCTGCCTGCGGCGGCGCTTTGACGAGGACGTGTACGCGAGGCAGGTATATGAGCTCGGCAGGTATTACAACAACGCCCTTGCGGGCATAGAGACGAACTTTTCCACATACCCGGTGAAGGAGCTTGCGCGCATGGGCTACGCGCGGCAATATGTGCGCGAGACGGAAGACAGCTTCACGGGCCGCGCGCGCCGCAGTTACGGCGTGAAGACCACGGCGCTCACGCGCCCGGTGATGCTCGCGGGGCTTGTGGCGGCGCTGCGGGAGGATATGTCGCTCGTGAGCGACGAGCTGACCCTGTGCGAAATGCTCACGTTTAGGCGCAACGAGCGGCTGCGCCCGGAAGCGGCGGCCGGGGCGCACGACGACCTTGTGATGGCGCTCGCAATGGCGCACTATATCCGCCCGCAGGCGCTGCGCGCGCGCGGCGAGCCGCCCGCGCCGGGCGAAGGCTGGAGCGAGGACATGGAGGAGGACTTCCACGCCGCGTCCTCGGCCGCGCGGGAGTATTTGCTGAGTAAATGGGGTGGTTAGTTGTTAGTTGTCAGTGGTTAGGAGACGGAAAAATCTATTATGCGAAGCATAATAGCACACCACGTGAGTGGGAATAAAATTACAGGTTGTCAGGGGACGGGGATTGCGGACGAGGGAGCGGGGGAGCGGGGGCATAATAGGGTATCGGATAACCGCCGCCCTTGCGCCTTTCGCCGTTCCGTGTTATACTCTACCCGTTCCCATCGCAAAAAATAACGAAACAAGGATGTGTTTTTGTGAGTCGCGAACATAAGACGAACCCGCTCCCCCTCGCCCTTGCTTTATTGTTCCTCCTTTCCGCCTGCTCCGGCGGTTCGCCTTCCCCCTCGCCCTCGCGCAGCCGCAGCCCCTCGCCCTCGCCTTCGCCCTCGCAGGTAGTGGACACCGCCCGCGCCGCGGCTGTGGAGGATTTGCAGGGCGACGTTACCGCCACGCAAAGCGGCGATACTTTCGCGGCTTTCACGGGCTTGGCGTTGCAAAACAGCGACACGCTCGCCACGGGC
>JAIRWH010000080.1 GCA_031253545.1 Oscillospiraceae bacterium | reverse complement strand
AGTGCAACCACAACATCCCTTGCCGCGCGCGGGGAAAGCGGCTTATAATGGGATTGGCGCAGCTATTGTAATGCGCTGTTGTGTGGGTTGCTGGAACATCCTGCATAGGTCCGGGGGTGTCGCTAGCACCCACGGGCTGCCGTTGCCTTGCCCTCATTCGCCATTATACACCATATTTTGCAAAACGCAATAGGTATTTTTGCGCGGGAGGAAAAGAGGGCGCGGGGCTTGGCGCGCAAATGAGCCCTGATGAAGAATGCCTGTTGCAAAACCCTCGCGCTTTGTGGTATACTTGCCGTGAAGAGGCGCGGTATCCTAGTCAAGGCATCGGGCTTCCAAGACGGGCCTAAAAATCCGTTGAAGGGCATACCGATGAAGTCCCTTGTGCTTGCTTCTTACGCCCAGTTTGGGGTGAGTGCTGGGGGTTAAGGCTTTGGGGCGTGGCGCAACGGCATGCGCCGGGCGACCCCTTCGCCGTGGAGACCCGCCGTTGTGAGGCAAACGGCGCGCCGGCGCGGAACGCGCCTGCCGTTATACCTTACGAGGCGGGGTGAAACCTGCAGCGCGGTGCCAGACGCTGTGTGCAGTGTAGCCTGCCTTGAGTGGACTTTGCGGATGGGAGGTCACATCGCCGAACTCGGCCAAGGGAGGCGGTTATTGCTCCTTGAAACTCTGCCTGCAAAAGAGGCTAAGGGCTTTGGTGCCTTGTTATGGAAAACATCTAGGCCGTCATTTATTTGGGTACGCGGCGGATTACAGTACGGACTGAGTGGCAATTCGGTAGCGCCGAGGGCAACCCGGCGACACGGTCTCTAAGGGGAAACCGCCATGCCGGCGACGGCAGGCAGACCGCGGGGAAATCCAACCGAACCTATGCCGTAAGATTAACGCCGCGTGCCGCCTCTGAAAATCGCGCCCGGCCGGAAGCGAACAATGCCGAAGCAGACGAAAGGCTTGAGCCGAGACTACACGCGAGGGGAGTTTGACCGTGGGGTTTCTTGATGATGTCGGGACTTTCTTTGATGTTATCATCAATCCGGAGGAGTATGAAGACAAAGGAAAAACGGGAGAGCGTTTCACTTATCGCAAGCTGAAAGACTCCTATTTTGCCAAAGACATTTTCCGCAACGTCTATATCAAACGCAACAACGGCATGTACACGGAAATTGACCTCGTATCCATTGGGCGGGGAGCCGTCATAGCCTACGAAAGCAAGAATTACAGCGGCTCAATTTACGGCAATGCCAATGACAGCACGTGGACCGCGTGGCTTAACCCAAAATCAAAACACCGTTTTCCAAATCCTGTCGTGCAGAACTCCACGCATATACAGGCATTACGGGAATACCTTTCCGCTTTTCCTTTTGAGTATCACTCCGTTATTGTTTTCAGCGAACGCTGCAAGCTCGCAAAAATCACCTGCGACCTGTCAAACACACACGTTATCAAACGCGAGAATCTCATAAGGACGGTTGATAAAATCCGCAGTAACGCCGCCCACACGCTCACGGCGGAACAGCTTGACGAGGCGCGGGAGCTTTTGCGGAAAGTTCAACGCCCCGACGAGGAAATCCGCAAAGAGCACTTAGACGCCGTAACGAAAAACTGCCCCCGATGCAATGTTACGCTTGTGGAGAAAACGAACAAGAAAGACGGCGGTAAGTTCTTGGCTTGCCCCAACTACCCAAGATGCCGTTTCACGCGCAATATTGACTGAATTGTGCCGTAAGATTAACGCCGCGTGCCGCCTCTGAAAATCGCGCCCTATGATGACCGCAGGAACGCTCCCCGCCCCGGCGTGGGGGATTAAACCAAACTGAAAGTGATGTGGTTTGCTATGGAGTTCACGGTAAAGTTTACATGGTACGACGATGAGAATATATGGGTCGCCCAATCGTCTAACGACAAGTTTGCCTTGACGTTTGACCACGGCTCGTTTGACGCTTTGCTTGAAAGGGTGAAGACGGCGATAGAGGACATAGCCGAAACGGACTTGAATTACAAAGGTGAGGTAAGGCTGACCTTGGAAATAGACCGTACGCTTAGTCTGAACACGGCGGCGATGACGGTGTAATGGCCGATTACACAAGGCAGGTGTTGCGCTTGCTTTCGGCTGCCGGCTGCTATTTCGTAAGGCTTGGGAAAGGTTCGCACACTATTTGGTTCAGCCCCATGACGAACCGCCCGTTTACCGTCGCCGCGAAAATCGGAAACCGCCGCACCGCGAACGGTATATTGAAGGACGCGGGTATGGACGCGAAGGTTTAAGAAAACGGAAAGAAGCGAAAAGATTAAGGCGAAACGCAGGGCGATAAAAAAGGGGGCAACGCCGTGGACGTGAAAAAGTGCGTGGTGAAAGTGATATGGCGGGAGGAAACCGCGTCTTGGCACGCCGAGTCGGACGATATACCCGGCCTCGCGCCGGGCGCGGACACGTTTGACGAATTGGTGGAGCGTATCCGCAAAATCGCCCCGGCCCTGCTGAAACAAAACTGCGATTACACCGGCCCGGCGGAACTGCTGTATGCCGTGGCGCGGATTGACTGCATACTGGTGCCGCCCTGAGCGGCGTGGTTAGTGGTTAGGGGTTAGGGGTCAGTAGACGGGGGGCGCGCCTGCGGGGCGTTAGTTGTCAGTGGTTAGTGGTTAGGAGACGGGGGGGAGCGCCCGCGGCGCGTTAGTTGTTAGTGGTTAGTGGTTAGTGGTTAGTGGACGGAAAACCTATTATGCGAAGCATAATAGCACACCACGTGAGTGGGAATAAAATTACAGGTTGTCAAGGGACGGGGATTGCGGGGGACGGGGCGCGGAGGGTCAGGGGGTGCGTGGGGGGTCGAAGATGAAGCGGTCAATTTTGCTTTCGCCGAGGCCGATGATGGCGGATTTATTGGGGAAGTAGTTGTTCCGGCAGTCAAAGAACTTCAGTGCGGTGAGGCCGGAAACGTCAAGCGCGGTGAGTTGGTTGTCGGAGCAGTAAAGCTCCGTCAGCGCGGTGTTGTGGGTCACGTCTAAGGTGGTGAGGCGGTTGCCGCCGCAGGCAAGCTGCGTCAACGCCGTGAGGCGTGAAACATCAAGCGAGGTGAGTTGGTTGTTGTAGCAGGCAAGCCCCGTCAGGGCGGCGAGGCGGGAAACGTCAAGCGTGCTGAGCCAGTTGTCGCTGCAGATAAGCGTCGTCAGCGCCGTGTTGCGGGAAACGTCAAGCGTGCTGAGTTGGTTGTCGTTGCAGTAAAGCACCGTCAGCGCTGTGTTGCGGGAAACGTCGAGCACGGTGATTTGGTTGTAGTAGCAGTAAAGCGTCGTCAGAGCGGTGAAGTGCTCTATGCCGGTCATGTCTCTGATGCTGCCGCGTACCTCTGAAGTTCCGCTCACGTCAAGGCTCGTCAGCCTCGCCACATCGGCCTTGGTAATATCCCCAATAGGCGTGTTGCTTACCTTCCGCACGGCCGCCTCAAAGGCGGGGTCGGGGAAGGTGATGACGGCATCGTCGGGCGTGGGGTCGGTGTCGCCCCAATCAAACGGGTTGCTCGGATTGCCGTTGTCTGTGGGTAAAGTGCCCCCGCTTGGGGAGGGGCTTGCCGTGCCGCCGCCTTTGAGGGCGTTGTAATCGTCGAGCAGCTGTTCGTAGTCCCTTTTGAGTTTGTCGTATTCGGCTTGCGACACGCCGCCGCCGCAGGCGGCGAGGCTAAGCGCTAATACGAGAGAGAGAGAGAGAGAGAGTAAACGGCGTGTCATGAGCAACCACTGTCCTTTCGGTTGATGTGATGGATACCACTATACCACACCCACGCCGCAAAGCGCAACACCGACCTAACCCAAGGGAGGGGGCTGTGCCCGGCAGCCCGCCCCCGGTTTCGGTTCGCGCATGGGCATAGGGAAAACGCGGCAAACGAGGGACGCGGGAGGATGCGACAGTTGATGCCGCAATTTGCCGCCCGTCGCCGCGCGCGTTGCGTTTTCTTGACTTGCACACGGGTTTGTGTGATATAATCAGCAGATAAACACACCGAAAGGACGGGTTCATACTATGGGGCTGACTATTCTGAGCCACCCGCTTTTGCAGCACAAGCTCACTATGCTGCGCGACAAGCAGACCGGCGTGAAGGAGTTCCGCGAGATTGTGAGCGAGATTGCCATGCTCATGTGCTACGAGGTGACGCGCGATTTGCCGCTTGAGGACGTGACTGTGGAGACGCCGCTCGGCGACGCGGAAGCCAAGGTAATATCGGGCAAAAAGCTGGCGTTCGCGCCCATACTGCGGGCGGGTTTGGGCATGGTGGACGGTATGCTCCACCTTGTGCCGAACGCGAAGGTGGCGCACATCGGGCTCTACCGCGACCCGGAAACCCTGCTGCCCGTGAAGTATTACTGCAAAATGCCCGCCGACATATCCGAACGCGACGTAATCATACTCGACCCCATGCTTGCCACGGGCGGCTCGGCCTGCGCGGCGGCGCGGTTTCTGAAAGACTATGGCGCGCGTTCGCTCAAGCTGCTTTGTATATTGGCCGCGCCGCAGGGCGTTGAGAAGATGCGCGAAGAACACAGGGATGTGGACGTTTTTGCCTGTTGCCTTGACGCGGGGTTGGACTCGCACGCGTACATCGTGCCGGGGCTCGGCGACGCGGGCGACAGAATCTTCGGCACAAAGTGACGCGTGCCGGTGCCCGCCTTTGAGGGTATTGGCTCTGGACTGCTCCTCGGAGAGCGCGGCGGCGGGCGTGTATGAACACGGGCTGTGCCTTGCCGAGGGGTTTTTGGATAACGGGCTGACACATTCGCAAACGCTCGCGCCGCTGATAGGGCGTGTGCTCTCGGACGCGAAGACCGCCCCGCGCGATATAGGGCGCGTGGCCGTGACCAACGGGCCGGGGTCGTTTACGGGGGTGCGTGTCGGCGTGGCCGCGGCGCTGGGGTTCGCCGCCGCCTATGGCGCGGAATACGCGGGCGTGTCTTCGCTGCTCGCGGCGGCGCAAAGCTACGCCGGGTGCGAGGGCGTGATAGCGGCAATGCAGGACGCGCGGCGCGGGCGCGTGTTCGCGGCGCTGTTCCGGGCCGGGGGCGGCACCCTCGCGCGCCTGACCGAAGACGCGAACATGACACCCGCCGAGGCCGAGGCGCTTGCCGCCGGCGCGTTGGCGCGCGCTGCGCGCGTGTATTCGCGCGGGGTGTATTTGGCTTGCCTGCGCGGCGGCGCCACACCGCCGGGCGTGGTGGAATATATCAGGCCCTCGCAGGCCGAGAGGCGACGGGACAGCAAACGAAACGCTTGATTGTTTCCGTGCCGTGAACTTGCTCTCCGCAAGCCCGATATTCACCGCGCGGTCTCGCAAGCCCTCACCGCTCCGCCATTCTTGACACGCACACCGCCGCCGTGTTATAATCAACCTCGCAACTTTCTCGTTGGCAGAGGGCGCAAAGGAAACAGGTGAAATACCTGTGCGGGTTCGCCGCCGTTAATGCGTTTGTTTTCCCCGCAGGGCAGACCGCAAAGCCCTGAAAGTCATTGGCGCAAGCCGAGAAGACGGGAAGACGCAAAGCATCAGCCGGAAGACTTGCCCCGGCAGCCGGAAGCCGCGCTTACCGGCGTTTGCGAAAAAAGCAAACCGACTGCCGCCTGCGGAAAGCCGCGAAAAATGAATAACAAGGAGTAATGCGTGATGAAACGTGCACTACGGCGCTTCATTGTGCTGTTTGCTCCGGCGGCGCTGATAGCGGTCTCAGCGCTTTCCGGTTGCGTCGGCACTTCCCCCTCGCCCGCGGGCGAAGACCCGCAGCTTGTGTCCCCGTCCCCCTCGCAAGATACCTCGCCCGCCCTTTCCCCCTCGGCGGACATCCAACCCACGGGCCTGGGCGAGACGGAGTTTTACTTCGAGGCGACAGGCCCCGACGGCGGGCGGGAACAATGGCTTATCCGCACGGGCGAGGCCACCGTGGGCGCGGCGTTGTTGGAACTTGGCCTCATCAAGGGCGACGTATCTTCTTTCGGACTGTATGTCACCGAGGTAAACGGCATTGTGGCCGACTACGCCGCCGACCAAGCGTACTGGGCGTTTTACGTGGACGGCGACTACGCCGTGAGCGGCGCGGACACCACGGCCATTGAGCCGGGAAAGACCTATGCCTTTGTCTACACGAAGTAGGCTGTGCACGGGGGACTTAGTTATCTACTCCGTGCTCGGCTCCGTGATGTTCGCTTCCAAAATCGCCATGGCGGCGTTGCCGAATATACACCTCCTGGCTCTCTTCATCGCCTCCTGCACCCTGACCTACCGCGCAAAGGCGCTTATCCCGCTGTATGTATACGTCATGCTCGACGGTCTGTTCGGCGGGTTCTCCTTCTGGTGGTTCCCGTATCTGTATATCTGGTTGCCGCTCTGGCTCGCCTTTATGCTTTTCGGCAAGCTCAGGCTCCCCACCGCTCTTCGCGCGCCGCTGTATATGGCGCTGTGCGGCCTGCACGGCTTGTCTTTCGGCACCCTCTACGCCCCGGCGCAAGCGCTCATGTTCGGTCTCGGCTTCAAGGCCATGCTCGCGTGGATTATCGCCGGGCTGCCGTTCGACATTATCCACGCCATAAGCGGCCTCGCCTCCGGCGCTTTGGTGTTGCCGCTGTCTTCTTTGCTGCAAAAACTGGAAAAACGGCGGCATAACCCCTGACGCGGCACCCTCGCGCGCC
>JAIRWH010000038.1 GCA_031253545.1 Oscillospiraceae bacterium | reverse complement strand
TGCGAGGGCGAGGGGGAATCGGCGGGGACGCTTGGGGACGGGGAGGAACCGCCCGCGCAGGCGGCGAGGGCAAGCAACAAGGAGGGGATAAGGGCGAATATGACGGTCTTTTTCATTGTGAGATACTTCCTTCATATAATTTGAGTATGACCATAAGAAGTGTAACACAAGGGTGAGGGGGTTGTCAAGGGGTTTTAGTGGTTAGTGGTTAGTGGTTAGTGGTTAGGGGTTAGTGGACGGGAGAGCGGGGGGCGCAGTCTCCCCGGCATGGGCAAAAAGCCCGTAATCAAGGGCCGGAAAAGCGTTGGGTTTGATTGTGGACGTTGGCGACGAAAACAAAACCGGCAAAAGGGCTTGACACGGGGGCGAAAATGTGTTAACCTGCATAAGCCGCTTCACGCGGGCTTTATAAGACGCTTGCCGCCCGGGGCAAGCGCGCCCTGCGTGAGCGAGTCTGAGCCGAAAGAGGTAGGAGCCGCATGACCGCAGTCATCATCACCGGCGGCAAGCAGTACAAAGTGACCGAGGGCGACGTGATATACGTGGAAAAGCTCGAGGGCGCTTCCGGCGATGCCGTTGTGTTCGGCGAGGTGGCGGCCGTGTTCGAGGGGGAGAAGGTCAAACTCGGCGCCCCGCTCGTGCCCGGCGCGTCCGTGGCCGGCAAAATCGTCAAGACGGGCAAACGCAAGAAAATCATCGTCTACAAGATGCACCCGAAAAAGAACTACCGCCGCAAACAGGGCCACAGGCAGCCCTACACCAAGGTGCAAATCGAAAAAATCACGGTTTCCGGAAAGGAGTGAGCTTAACGTGGCACACAAAAAAGGCGTGGGTTCCTCGCGCAACGGGCGCGACTCCGCGTCCAAGCGCCTCGGCGCCAAGCGCGCCGACGGGCAATATGTACTCGCCGGCAACGTGTTGGTGCGCCAGCGCGGCACCAAAATCCACCCCGGCAGCGGCGTGGGGCGCGGCAGCGACGACACGCTATTCGCCCTCGCCTCCGGGCGCGTGAGTTTCGAGCGCCTCGGCCGCAGCCGCAAAAAGGTTTCGGTATACGAGGTCGCCGAGTAGCCCTCGCGCGATGTTCGTTGACTGCTCCACCATAACCGTCCAAGCCGGCAAAGGCGGGGACGGTTGTGTTTCTTTCCGCCGCGAGAAATACGCGCCGAGCGGCGGGCCTGACGGCGGCGACGGCGGCGGCGGCGGCAGCGTCTACGCCCGCGCCGACAACAACCTTTCCACATTGCTCCCCTTCCGCCATTCCCGCGTGTACCGCGCCGAAAACGGCAAGAACGGCGAAGGCGCGCGCCGCACGGGCAAAAGCGGCGCGGACGTGTATATACCCATGCCGCGCGGCACGCTCATTCGCTGCGCCGAGACCGGGCGGCTTATCGCCGATGTGTCCGGCGATAAGCCCTACCTGCTTTGCAAGGGCGGGCGCGGCGGTCACGGCAACGCCCGCTTCGCTTCGCCCTCGCGCCAAGCGCCGCGCTTTGCCCGCGCGGGGCAACCCGGCCGGGAGCTGACCTGCCTGTTGGAGCTGAAGTTGCTTGCCGACGCGGGGCTTGTGGGCTTCCCCAACGCGGGCAAGTCCTTGTTGCTCTCGCGCATCTCGGCGGCGCGCCCCAAGGTGGCCTCCTACCCGTTTACCACCCTCACCCCCTGCCTCGGCGTGGTGCGCGTGGACGAATCCGCCTCCTTTGTGTGCGCCGACATACCGGGGCTTATTGAGGGCGCGGCCGCGGGCGCGGGTCTGGGGCACTCTTTCCTGCGCCACATCGAACGCTGCCGCCTGCTCCTCCATGTGGTGGATATATCCGGCTCGGAAGGGCGCGACCCTTGCCGCGATTACGACATTATCCGCGCGGAGCTGCAAAGGCACCACCCCGCCTTGCTCTCGCGAGAAACGATTGTGGCGGCGAACAAGGTTGACATAGACGGCTCTAAGCTCGGCGAGTTTGCCGCCCACGCGGCCCCGGCGGAGGTCTTTCCCATATCGGCGGCCACGGGGCAAGGCGTGAGCGAGCTGATTAACGCCGCCGCGCGCCGTTTGGCCTGTTTGCCGCCGCCCGAAACCTACGAGCCGGAGCCGGAACCGGAGCCGGAGCCCCTCTCCGCCGCCGACACGCTCGTGCGCCGCGAGGGCGGTGTGTGGATAGCCGAGGGCGCGTGGCTGCAACGCCTCGCCTCAAGCGTCAATTTTGACGACTGCGAATCCCTGATGTACTTTGACCGCACTTTACGCAAATACGGGGTGTATGACATCATGGAGAAAGCGGGTCTGCGCGACGGCGACACGGTGGGCTTCTGCGGATTGGAGTATGAGTACGCGAAATAAGAACAGGGGGAAGTAAAGTCTCCCGGTTATGATTATCAAGGTAGCAGTATATAGTGGGTGGTTTTGTGGAGTACAAACTGAGCGGGTTTATTGACGAAATCGCGCCCGATTTTGCCGCGCAGGTGAGCGCCGCGGGGCGGTTGGGTCTGAAATGGGCGGAGCTGCGCGGGGCAGACGGACGCTTTATCGGCGATTGGCCGGAGGAAAGGCAACGGGAGATGCGCAAACGCTTGGACGAGCGCGGCATAGGCGTGGCCTGCCTTGCCTCGCCGGCGGGCAAAACGCCCGCGGGCGCGGACTTTGAGCCCGCATGGGAACGTTTCGCGCGTTATTGCGAGTGCGCCCACATCATGGGCGCGCGGCTTGTGCGCGTATTCAGCTTCTACATACCCGAAGGGCGGAAGGCGGACGAATACGAGGGCTTGGCGATAGAACGGCTCGGCAGAATGGCGGATTATGCCGAAAAAGAGGGGCTGCTCATAGCGCACGAGAACGAAAAAGGCATATACGGCGACACGGCAAGCCGCTGCCTGCGCTTGGCGGAGGCTCTGCGCGGCCGGGCTTTCACGCTTGTTTTTGACTTTGCCAACTTCGTGCAATGCGGCGAGGATACGCGGGAGGCGTGGCGGCTGCTGGGGCGCTATACGGCGCACTTCCACATGAAGGACGCCCTGCGCGCCACGGGCGGGTGCGTGCCCTGCGGCGAGGGCGACGGCAATGTGGCGGAAATATTGCGCGAGGCCTATGGCGCGGGTTACGGCGGCTTCCTGTCCTTAGAGCCGCATTTGGTGAACTTTGCCATGCGGCGGCAGTTGGAGCGCGCAGACGCGGGCGAGGGCGAGGAGGGCGACGGCGAGGCGGCTTTCGCCGCCGCCGCGGCGGCTCTGCGGGCTCTGCTCGCGGGGCTGTGAGGGGAGAGGGGATAAGGGGCGGGACACATGCCGGACAGCAAGATATATAATGCCATTTGCAAATCCGAGCCGATTGGCAAAGGTTGGTCGGAGGATAAAAAATACTGCGTGACCGCAGCGGACGGCGCGAAGTATCTGCTCCGTGTATCTGACATATCGGAATATGACCGCAAAAAAGCGGAATACGAAATGATGGGGCGCGGCGGCAAGCCCTCATTTCGCCACAGGACAGTTGCGCGGTTATTTCGGCGGTGAGCCGCCGATTGAGTTTTTTAAGCTGCTTGCCTTTTATATCGCAAGCAACACACTATCTTCGATATATTGGGCAATTCCGTTCGGGCAAACAGACATCGACACCATGATGAAGCAGGCGCAAGATGTTTTAGAGAGGTTTGATAATATGCAAAATCCCATGCCTACATGGTATCTCAAGGATTTCTACATCCAATGGATTGACGGTGTTCCGTATAAGCTCAAAGCACCGTATGACTTTTCGTTTCTCGGCAAATACGGCAAGGTTTTCAAGGTCTTTGATGAACAGGATTCCGGCAATATCTGTTTTGGCGCGGAGGCGGACGATGGCAAGCGATATTTCATCAAATTCGCGGGCGCCCCGGCGGCGCGAAACACGATGCATGCCGATGAAGCCGTTGCCAACCTCAGGTGCGCTGTTTCTGCTTATCGGGACTTAGCGCACCCAAACTTGATAAAACTAATCAACGCCGAGGAAATCGGCGGCGGCTTTGCCGTGTTTTTTGAGTGGGTTGACGCTATTTGCGCCCAAAGAATGTACCCTGCGGATTACCAAAAGTTTAGACAGCTCCCGCCGGAAACATTAAACCGTATTTTTGAGGACATCGTGGGTTTTCACATTCATGCTGCCGATAAGGGCTATGTTGCCATTGATTTCTATGACGGAAGCATTATGTGGGACACCGCCAATGAACGGACAGTTATCTGTGATATTGATTTTTATCAAAAGTCGCCTTATATCGGGCGTATGGGTTTATGGGGTTCATCCCGTTTCGTTTCGCCCGAAGAACGCGCCGACGGCGCGTTGATTGACGAAGTGACAACGGTCTACACAATGGGAGCAACGGCGTTTTGCCTGTTTGCGGACAGCGACCGCTCTCCGGAAGCGTGGCCGCTCTCCGAAGCGAAATATATGGTAGTTAAAAAAGCGGTCAGCGATGAACGGAGCAGACGGCAGCAGACGATTGAACAGTTGATTAAGGAATGGAGGGCGGCGAAGCGCCTCTCGCCGCGGTGACACGGCGCGAAAGGCGCTTAAGCGCCGTATTCGTCAGCGCCCATTATTCCCGTGCCGTCGGCGAGCATGGTGTAAAGCCTGCCGTTATCGTCGGAGTTGCGGTAAAAAATCCTGTCGCCGAGCACGGTCACATAGTCGCACTCGTCGCCGGTGAGCAAGAGTTTGTCGGTGCCGTCGAGTTTCATGGAATAAAGCCCTCCGCCGAGCGCGCGATAATAGATTCTCTCACCCGCCACGTTCACGGAAAGCGTGGCGGTGTCGCCGAGCTTCTGCCGGGAACTGCCGTCTGTGTTAATCACATAGACGCAGCCGCCGTCGCTGTTGTTGACGTAATATATTTTGTAGCCGACCACGTTTATGCAGTCGGACCAATCGTCGTTGAGCTTCACCTCGCCCGTGCCGTCGGAGTTAATCACATAGATGCCCCCGCCGTCGCCCCCGCCGCGGTAATACACCCTGCCGCCCACGGCGTTGATAAATTGCGAGTCTATGTCGTTGAGCCTAAGCTCGCCTCCGCCGTCGAGCCCCACGGAATAAAGTTTGCCGCCGTCGTCGCCGTTGCTGTAATACACGGTGCCGCCCACCACGCTCACATAGTAGGCCCTTCCGTTGCTCAGTTTTTGCCTGCCGCCGCCGTCAAGCCCCACAGAGTAGAGTTTCCCGCCGTCGCTCCAATTCTGATAATATACCCTGCCGCCCTGCACGTTTATATAGCGCGAGCTGTCGTCGCTCAGCTTTTGTTTGTCCGAGCCGTCTTCGTTCATGGAATACAGCTTGCCCATATCGCCTAAGTTGCTGTAATAGTACCTGCCCTCGTGCAACGCGGCAAGGCCGCCGTTGATAATGTTACCCGCCGTGTTGCCGCGTTCGGACAAAGGCGGCTGCCGCTCCGCGGCGAAACTGTCCACGGTCATCCTGCCCGTGCCGTCGAGGTTGATTACATACAGCCGCCCGCCGTCGTTGCGGTCGCCGTAGAATATCTTTTCGCCCAATACGTTGATATTGCCCGTGAAGTCGTCGTTGAGCTTCCGCCTGTCCGTGCCGTCGAGGTTGATTACATACAGTTTCCCGCCATCGCCGCCGTTGCTGTAATAGAGTGCGTTCGCGTCCACGTTGATGAGCCACGACTCGTCGTCGCTCAGCTTGCGCCTGTCCGTGCCGTCGTATCTTATGGAATATATCTTCCCGCCGTCGCTCCAATTACTGTAATATATCCTGTCGCCCTGCGCGTTGATGTTTGCCGATATATCGTCGTTGAGGCGGTGCCTGTCGCTTCCGTCCGCCTTCATCACATACAGCTTCTCGCCGTCGTCCTCGGAGGAGTAGAAGATTCTGTCGCCCGCCACATTCATGCTCGCGGCTCCGTCGTCGCCTAAGCGCCGCCTGTCACTGCCGTCGAGTTTCATGGTGTAAACCTTGCCGTCGCCGTTATTGCGGTAATACAGCCTGCCGCCCACCACGCAGACGTATCCGGCGGCATCCTCGCCGAGCGCGAGCCTGTCGCTGCCGTCCGGCTTCACGGAATAGAGCCTGTAACCGTCCGACTCGTTGGCGTAATACAGTCTGCCGCCCGATACGTTTATAAAGCCCGGCACATCGTCGCAAAGCAAATGATTATCTGTGCCGTCTTCGTTGGCGGAATAGAGGCGGCCGCCGTCGGCGCGGTTTTGGTAGTAGAGCCTGCCGCCGTGCCTTGCGGCAATACCCCCGTTGATTATGTTGCCGGCCGTGTTGCCGCGTTCGGCATACACGGGTCTCTCGCTCGGCCTGACGGTCTCGCCGAGCGAGCCGCTTATGAGATTGAAGATGGGTTCGCGGAATACGAGCGCGGCGGCCGCCAACATGAGCAAGGCGGGGATGATGACAAGCGAGGCGATGTGGTCGCCGATTTTCAGCCGCGCCGGCAGGAGTCCCTCCGGCGGCGCGGGCGGCGCGGGCGGCTCCTCCGGGAAGGGCACCTGTTCATATTGCCCGGTGGCGGGGTCATACCATGTCACCCACCGCCCGCCGTCCGAAGCTGTGTCGTAGCGGTAATACTTGCCGCTTGCCTCGTCCTCGGTAAAGCCTTCGGGGGCGAGCGGCGCGAGCGCGGCGGGCTGCGGGGGCGGCGCGGGCGGAGGGAGCACACGCCCGCAACCGTCGCAAGACCGGGCACCCTCGGCCAATTC
>JAIRWH010000072.1 GCA_031253545.1 Oscillospiraceae bacterium | reverse complement strand
TCCTCGGCGCCATCGCGGGCGGTGTCGTGCCGGATAAGGTATTGGCCTACGCGCAGGGGGGCGGCTTGTTCGTAATCACCCTGTCGGGCGAGAGCGCCGCCTTGGCGGCGTTGCCGGAGGGCTTCACGCCGCGGGTGTGGTAGGCGCCGCCGCCGCCGCGATAAACGGTTGCGGCACGGGCGGGGAGTTCCCGACAGATTGTTACCGTTGGTTACCGAAATGACAATACGCGGCCTATCGCCGCCGGGAGGAAACAGCCAATGAGCGCATCTCGTGAAAGAAAGAAACGTCAGGCGGCGCGAGCCGCGCAAGCCGCCGCGCCGAAGAAAAGGCGCGTGGATGTCAAACGCAGGGCCGTTGTGGCCGTCGCGGCGGGCGTGGTCGGCCTGTTTGCGGTCGCGCTCGTCGTGTACAGCTCCGGCGTGCTCCATAAAAACATCAAGGTACTTACCGTGGGCGGCACATCGCTCACGCCCGCAGAGTTCAACTACTACCATCTCAACGCCCAAAACTCGCTCTACGACTCTTATTCCCAATACGGCTACGCGTGGGACCCCACGAAGCCCCTCTCCAAGCAGGAGTTCTACGAGGGCATGAACTGGCTTGACTACATCAACGATTATGTGGTCTCGCAGCTTGAATCCATGCTCACGCGCTACGAGTGCGCCGTGCGGGACGGCACCCGGCTGTTGCCGGAAGACACGGCCTATATAGATTACGCCATGCAAAGCCTGCAAACCGCCGCGGAGCAGTCCGGCACCACGCCCGACGGGTTCCTCGGCCAGAATTACGGCCAAGGGCTCACCGCCGGGCAGTATAAGCAGATTATCACGCGCGAACGCCTTGCCTCGCGCTGGGAGGAAGACCGCCGCGCCGAGCTTGTCTACTCCTCCGAAGACAAGGAGCGATATTACTCCGACCACAAGACGGACTTTGACCGCGTGAGTTACCATTCGCACACCATATCCGGCACCCTCGACGACCCCGATGCCACCGAGGAGGATGTCGCCGCCTTCGCCGAAGCCGCCCGCGCCTCGGCCGAAGAAATGAGCTCCAGGGCCACCGCCGAAAACTTTTGGGCCCTCTCGCTGGAATACAGCCCTCCCCCCGAAGACGGCGACGAACCCGACGGCGACGGCGACGAACCCGACGATGATGATAATAGCGATATCGACGATAGCGACGATGATGATAGCGACGATGATGATGATAACGACGGCGACGACGGTGACGACGGCGACGAAGAGGAAACCGACCCCACGCTCAACGAGCATTTCTCATATAGCTCCGTGACCGGGGACGATGCCAAGGAATGGCTCTTTGACGATTCGCGCAAGGCCGGCGACACCACGGTTATTGAAAACAGTTCCAACTTCACGGTATACCTCTTCCTTGAAAAGAGCCGCAATGAAGAGGTCACCGCCGCCGACACGCGCCATATACTCAAAATCTTCCCCGAACACGACGGCGACGAACCCACCGAGGAGCAATCCGAGGCCACGAAGACCGCCGCCCGGGAAGTCTCGGACGCGTGGCGCGAAAAGGGCGGCACAGAGCGCGCCTTTGCGGAGCTCGCCGCCGCAGAGAGCGATGATACGGGCACAAAGTTCTCCGGCGGTTTTTACTCCTTCACCAAGGGCGATGCCGTGGCCGAATACAACGACTGGACGTTTGACCCCCTGCGACGCGAGGGCGACGCGGAGCTTGTCAAAACCCAATACGGTTGGCACATCATCTATTTCATCGGCGCGTATGAGAACTGGAGCGCCCAGGCGCAAAAATCGCTTCAAGACACCGCCTTCACAGAGCTTTTTGAGGCAAGGGGCGCGGAAATCGAAAAGAAGCAGCATGGGTTTGGTATGTTTATCACCAATTTGGGTAAATAGCCTTGCCTTTCCTGCAGGAAGACCTCAACGAAGCCTACGCGAAAGCGCAGAAAGCCGCAAGGCGCGACGGCGGCATATTGCCCGTGTACTCGGATCGCCACAGCGGCGAGCTTACCCTTGGTATCGCGGAAGTGCCGCTGAAAAAAATCAAAGGCACCTATTCCGAAAGCCGCCGCGCGGCTTTCGCCGAAAACTATATGCCGCTTTTGCCCGACGATTCGGAATTTTCCCGCAAATGGCGGCAGGTACTCGACGCGCACCTAACGGAAGGCTTGCGCGAACCGCTCGTGCTGTATGAATACTTAGGCTATTACTATGTCTTGGAAGGCAATAAGCGCGTGTCCGTGTTGCGTTACAGCGGCGCGTACAGCTACCACGCTCGCATAACCCGCCTGCTCCCGCCCGCCGATGCCGACGACGACGAGACGGCCGTATTCTATGAGCTGATAGGCGCTCGCCGCCGCAAACTCCTGCGCCACCTCTGGTTTTCGCGGCCGGGCGTGTACACCCGCCTCTTGGAGACGGCCGACGAACAGGCGATAGATTCCGCTTTCACCGATTTCCGGCGGCAATATCACAATCTCGGCTTCGGCGGTTTGCCGCTCACCACGGGCGACGCTTTCGCCGAATATGTGTCCGTATACGGCCTCGCCGACCGGCCGGACGAAGACGGGCTGAGAGCCAACATAAGGAAATGCGGCGTCCACTTCGCCCACGCGCCCGGCGGCTTGCCCGCCCCCGTGCCGCTCCTGCGCTCGCCCAAGCTCTCCATGGCGTTCATCATAGCGGGCTTGCCGGAGGAAAGCCGCTTTGCCGCCATGCACGAGGAAGGCAGGTTGGCGCTGCGCGAAATCTTACCGCAGCACGAAACCAAAGCGTTTTTTGTGCGAAGCGGTGAAGACGGCGGGGAATACGGCGCGGCCTCGGAAGCGGCGGAATGGTGCCGCAAAGGCGGCGGCATGCTCTTTTTCACCAATACCGGCTCGGACATCGCCGCGCTCCGCGCCTCCATAGAACACAAAGACCTGCGCGTCATGCGCTGCACCCCGGGCAATACGCGCGGCGCGCTCACATCCTATTACGGCGACACATGGGAGATGGCCTTCCTCTGCGGCGTGCTCGCCTCATATCTCAGCGAGAGCGGCCGCGTGGGCTACATCCGCCCGCCCGCCGAAAGCGGCGTTTTGCCCGAAGACTTCGGCTCCTTTGCCCGGGGCGCGGCGGCCACGCGCGCCTGTTCGCGCGCGGAGGAAACCGTCCCCGCCCGATATGACGCGGCGCATATATCGGATTGTTGCCGCGAATTGGCAAATCGCGGCTGCGATATTGCCCTTGTGCCGCGCGTATACGGCACTTACCCGGAAGGCTTCGCCTTCGCCTCCGCTTACGCGCGCTTGGTTCGCCTGCTCCCCGGCGGCCGCGTGGGGGAAACCTACGCCATGCCCGCGTGGCACTGGGGGCAGATGTACAGGGAATTGGCGCGCGGCACGGAAAACGTGCCGGCGTTTCGCCTCGGCGTGTCTTCCGGCCTGCTGCGCGCGCATATATGCCACAGCGACGCTTCGCGGGCGCTCTCGCGCCTGTGCGGCGGCTTTTCGTCTTTTATTGCTTCATTTCTTCCCACTGCTGACGGGTAACAAGCACTTTCCTGGGCTTCGAGCCCTCAAACGGCCCCACGATGCCCCGCTGCTCCATCAAGTCCATCAACCGCGCCGCGCGGGCGTAGCCCAGTTTCAAGCGCCGTTGCAGATACGACACCGAGCCTTGGTTGCTTTCGATTATTACCTCCACGGCGGCGCCGAGCATATCGTCGGTGTCGCCTTGCGGTTCCTCGCCGCCGTCGCTCTCCGCCTCCTCCGGCAGCGCCGCCTTGTCTATCTGCGCCTGCACGTCCTCCGCGTAAGCCACATCGTAATGCTCCTTCACAAACTTCACCACGGCGTTGATTTCGCGCTCATGCACATAGCAACCCTGCACGCGCAGGGGTTTGTTCGCCCCCACGGGCGAATACAGCATATCGCCGTGGCCGATGAGTCTCTCCGCGCCCGTCTGGTCGAGCACAATACGGCTGTTTACGGCATCGGACACGCGCAGGGCGATGCGCGAAGGCACATTGGCCTTGATAAGCCCCGTTATCACCTTCGCGTCGGGGCGCTGTGTGGCGAGCACAAGGTGTATGCCGCAGGCGCGGGCCTTCTGCGCTATGCGCACGATAAAATGCTCCATATTCCTGTCTTTCTTGCTTTCCATTATGAGGTCGGCCATCTCGTCTATGATGATGACGATACGCGCCATTTTCTCGCGTTCCGGGTCGTCTTGGCAGCCTTGGTTGTAATTCTCCAAGTCGCGTGTGCCGCTGTCGGCAAGCAGGGCGTACCGCCTTTCCATTTCGATAACCGCCCATTCCAGCGCGTTGGCCGCCTTCTCCGTGTCGGTAATCACGGGCACAAGCAGCTGCGGTATGCCGTTATACAGCGGAAACTCCACCTTTTTGGGGTCTATGAGTATCAGCTTCACATCCTGCGGCGGCGCTTTATATACGAGCGACACGATGAGGGAGTTCACGCACACGCTCTTGCCCGCGCCCGACGCGCCCGCCACAAGCAAATGCGGCATTTTGGCTATATCCGCCACAATGTCGCGCCCGGCGATGTCGCGGCCTATGGCAAACGCCGTGGGCGAGGGGTTCTGCGTAAACTCGCGCGATTGCAGCACCTCGCGCAGCGTGACCGTGGTGGCGATACGGTTCGGCAATTCCACGCCCACCACGCTCATCTTGTTTGGTATAGGCGATATATTCACGCTCTCCGCGCCCATAGCCAGCGCTATATCGTCGGTCAAACCCGTCAGCCGCGCCAGCTTCAGCCCTTGCTCCAACTCCAGCTCATAGCGCGTGACCGACGGGCCGCGCACGATGTTTATCATATTAGCGCCGATTGCAAAGCCGCCCAGCACATCAAGCAGCCTTTGGGCGCTCGCACGCAGCTCCTCCTCGCCCTCTTGCTCGTGCAGTTTTTTCGGGGCGGCAAGCAGCTCCGCGGGAGGGAACACATAGCGCGGCGGTTCGGGCGGCTCCGGCGGCGCGGGCGGCTCCGACGGCGCGGGCGGCTCTTCCGTTTCCCCCCGCTCCGGCTCCGGGGGCGGGTCCGGGGGCGGAGGTTCGGCCTCGCGCAAAGGCGCGCCGTTGAGCAGTTCGCCCGTCTTCGGGTCCACATACTGTTGCTTGCCGAACGCAAACACTTGCGGCAGCGGCAGCGGCGGCGTTTCGCGCAGCAACTCCTGCGCCGGCGTGGGCAGGTTGAGCGGCTTGGGTTTTATCTCCTGCGCGGGCGCGGGCGGCGGCGCGGGTTCGTCTTTGTCGGTGAATATGGGTATATCGAAGTCGCGGCGGTCGCGCGGCCGCTTCGCGGCGGGGTGGGTCTTGTCTAAACGCGAGGGCGTGGGCGCGGGGGGCGGGGGAGGCGGCTTGCCTTCGCGGCGCAGCTTCTGCGCGCGCTTCCTTTTCTCGCGCGCGTTGTCCACCATCTTCACTATGGAATAGCGGAAGGCTATCATGAGCAGCACGAGCATGGCGGCGGCCGTGAAGATTCCCGCGCCCGGCGGCGATATGGCGGCGCTCAGCCCCCTTGCCAGCAACCCCGGAAGGTCAAACCAAGCGGAACCATCGAAGGCGTGTTTGCCCGTAACGAGAAAGAGCAACGAGCCGATGAAAAACGGAAACGACGCTATGGCGAACGCGCGCAGCGCCACGGGGCGGTTTCTGTGAAACAGCAGCGCCGCGCATTGCAGCAGCAACACAAAGGGGAGGATATAAAACCCCCACCCGAACAGGCTTTTGGCAAGCAGCCCCAAAAAGTTTACCACGGGCGCGCTCACGCCAAACAAAGCCAGAAACATGAGCGCCGCCAGCAAAAAGCTCGCCAAGGAGCCCGCTTCCCGCCCCCATGTGCGCTTTTCCGCCCTCGCGCCCTGTCTACGTTGCGCCAATGCGCCGTCACCTCCGGAAAATATATCGGAAAACCTTCCGCTCACGCGGGGCGCCGCTTTATAACCGCTCTACACGAGCGAGAGTATGAGCGTGACCGCTCCGGCGCACAGGCAGTACCACGAAAACGCGGAAAACGAGCCGTTTGCCACAAGCCTGCGTATGAGCGATATGGCGAAGAAACCCGCCACACCCGCCACGGCCATGGCCGCTAAGGTGGGGCCGAGCACGCCCTCCGGCACCCCTTCGCGAAACACCTTCACAATCTCTATCGCGGCCGCCCCCAATACGGCGGGTATGCTCAGCAAAAACGAAAACTTCACGGCAAAGTCGCGGGAAAGCCCGCGCGCAAACCCCGCGGTTATCGTCACGCCGGAGCGCGAGAGCCCCGGCACCACGGCCACGGCCTGTATACAGCCCACAATGAGCGCGTCGCTCACCTTCGCGCTTTTGGCGGTCTTCTTTCCCGTCTGAAAACGCGCGGAGAGTTTGAGCACAACGCCCGTGGCCAAGAAGGCAAACCCCACGAACAGCAGCGAATCAAACAGCTTTTCCACATACCCGTGGAGCAGCGCCGCGGCGAGCAGCGGTAAGGAGCCCACCGCGCAAAGCAGCAGCAGCCGCGCGGATAAGTCCTTGCCGAGGCTCTCCCTGCTCTTCGCGGTGAAAAGCCTGCCGAAAGCCTTGCATATTTGCAGCACATCCTTGTGAAACACCGCTATCACGGCTGTGAGTGTGGCCACATGGAGCATTACGTCGAAAAATACGCCAAGTTCGTCGGTTTTCAAGCCAAACACATGCCTGAACACCGCGAGATGCCCGGAACTTGAAATGGGCAAAAACTCCGCCACCCCCTGCAGCAGCCCCAAAAACAGAGCCTTTAACCAAAGCACCGCACTACCGCCCTTCCCGCGTAAGCATTACTCTCCCCCGCCGACGGTACCCCTCCCCGAAAAGGGGGAGGGGTTTCTCCGCCGCCGCGGCGGGTTGTCAGCTCAAGAAGTCTTTCAGTCTTTTTGAGCGGCTGGGGTGCCTGAGTTTGCGCAAGGCTTTCGCCTCTATCTGCCGTATACGCTCGCGCGTGACGTTAAACTCCTTGCCCACTTCTTCCAATGTGCGCGCCCGCCCGTCGTCGAGGCCGAAACGCAGCCGCAGCACCTTTTCCTCCCGGGGCGTGAGCGTGGCGAGCACATCCCGTATCTGCTCGCGCAGCATGGTGTTGGACGCGGCTTCCGCCGGCTGGGAAGCGTCTTCGTCGGGTATAAAGTCGCCCAAATGGCTGTCTTCCTCCTCGCCAATCGGCGTTTCCAAAGACACGGGTTCCTGCGCCACCTTCATGATTTCGCGCACCTTATCGGCCGGCAACCCCATTTCCTCCGCAATCTCCTCGGGCGTGGGGTCGTGGCCCAAGTCCTGCAAAAGCTGGCGCGAGGCGCGGATAACCTTGTTTATGGTCTCCACCATGTGCACGGGTATGCGTATGGTGCGCGCCTGGTCGGCAATCGCCCGCGTTATGGCCTGGCGTATCCACCATGTGGCGTAGGTGGAAAACTTATAGCCCTTCGTGTAGTCGAACTTCTCCACGGCCTTTATTAAGCCGAGGTTGCCTTCCTGTATGAGGTCCAAAAACATCATGCCCCGCCCCACATAGCGCTTGGCGATGGACACCACCAAGCGCAAGTTGGCCTCCGCCAAGCGGTGTTTGGCGCTCTCGCTGCCCTCGCACATCTGCTTTGCCAAGGCAATCTCCTCGTCCGGCTTCAGCAGCGCCACCCTGCCGATTTCTTTGAGGTACATCCTCACGGGGTCGTCTATGTTGAAGCTCTCCGCCAGTTCGTCCGGGTCGGCGAGCTCTTCGGGCGGTATCTCCTCCACACCCTCCATATCCGGCTGAAACTCGTCGGGCGTGTCCGCCGCCGTATCTTCTTCCTCCGGCTCCTCCTCGTCCTCGCGCGACTCGAAAACCGGTTCGTAGTACGATTCCCCGTCTTCCTCCTCGCCCAGGTCTTCCTCGTCCTCGTCTTCGTCCTCGTCCATGTCAATGAAATCTTCCTTCATGTCTTCGCGCAATTCACCGTACATAGGTCGCTACCCTCCGTATCTTTTGTTTTCGTTCACGCGTTCCCTCAGAGCCATAAGCGATTCGTCGTCTTGCGGTTTCGACGCGCGCGAGGCGCGCCGGAGCAGCAGGGCGCACGCGCCGCGGAAGGCTTCGTCTGAAAGCTCCGCCGGCTCAGGGCGCGAAAAGAGTATATCCATGTAGGCTTGCCCCGCCGCTTTCGGCATTGCGGCGGGCGAGAGCGCCCCGCCGCTCACGGCGTATTCGTAAAGCTCCTTGTGCGCTCCGGGCGCGAAGGCCGCGCCTAAGCCCATGCCCGCCGCCATTTGCGCGTACTCCGGCGCGGAGAGTATGTGATACAGCGCCAGGTCCTCCGCCTTGTGCGGCCGTTCTTTCGGATACGCCGCGCCGCGCGCCTCGCTCTCGGCTTGTTTCTTTTTACTCCTTTTCAGCGCAAAAGTCAAGTCTCGGAGCACGGCGTCCGTGGTCACGCCGGCCGCGGCGGCGACCGTGGCGGAATAGACCTGCCGCTCCGCCTCGGATGAGAGCGTGAGCAAAAGCCGCTCGGCGCTTTTGAGGTAATCCCTCCGCCCTGACGGGCTTTGCATATCGCAGGCCGCCGCCGCTTGCGAGAGGCGATATTCCATAAACCTCCGCGCCCCGCTCAAAAGCGCCTCGAAAGCGCCCGGCCCGTAACGCCTTAAATATTCGTCCGGGTCTTTCGCGCCCGTCAGCTCCGGCACCCGCACGCGCAAGCCCGCGGCGGCGAGTATATCCATATTGCGCTCCGCGGCTTTGCGCCCGGGCTCGTCTGTGTCGCCCGCAAGCACGACTTCCTGCTTATACTTCGCCAAGGCCGACGCCTGCCACTGCGTCAGCGCCGTGCCGCACGGGGCCACGGCGGAATCTATGCCGTGCTGCAGCAGCGTGGCCACGTCCATGTTCCCCTCCGTAAGCACGAAATACGGCCGCTTGGAGTTCTTGGCGATGTTCAGCCCATATACAAAGCGGCTTTTGCGGTAGACGGCCGTTTCGGGTGAATTGATATATTTGCCCCGGTTTCCGCCGTCGAGCCTGCGCCCGGAGAACCCCGCCACATTGCCGCCCGTGTCGAGCAACGGAAACATCAGCCTGTCGCGGAAGAAGTCCGCGCCGCCGCCCGCGGACAGGCCGGAGAGCGTAAGCTCCTCGCGGCTTGCCCCACGCGCCAGCAGATAGTCGGTCAGCGCGCTTTTCCGGGCGGGCGCGGCACCGAGGCCGAGTTTCCTCGCCGTCTTTGCGGTAAGCCCGCGCTCGGCCAAATACAGCGCCGCCCTTTCGCCTTCGGGTTTAGACAGGTTTTCGTGGAACCAGCGGGCGGCAAGCGTGTTCAGTTCGATATGGCGGGCGCGGCGCAGCGTGGCGGCGGCGTTTTCCTCGCGCTCCGGCACTTCCATGCCCGCCATGCCCGCCAGATAGCGCACGGCATCCATGAAGTCCATATTCTCCCGCGCGCGCAGAAAGCTGATGGCATCCCCGCTTTCGTTGCAGCCGAAACAGCGGTAAAACCTCTCGTCGGGCGACAGCATGAAAGAAGGCGTTTTCTCCGCGTGAAACGGGCAAAGACCCACCCAGCGCCCGCCCTTTTGCCGCATCTGCGTGTGGGCGCTCACAAGACTCAAAAGGCTCGTCCTTTCCAGCAGCTCCGATATAAACATCGCGGAAAGCGCCAACCGAATCCCCCTCCGTTTGCTCCATTCCGCCCGCGAGGGCGGCGTTTTCATCTTTCCGCGCCGCCCCCGCGCCCCCGTCTACTGACAACCGACAACTATATCCACACTCGCGTGGCGCGCTGTTATGCTTCGCGTAGTAGATTTATCCACTAACAACTACCCACTGACAACTGACAACTATATCCTCAGTGCTTGGACCAGCCCTTGGGGAAAAACAAATCCTGCGCCTTTTCCGCGCAAAACCTGTCTGTCATGCCCGCCACATAGTCGCACGCCGCGCGGCGCGCCCCGTCGCGCTCGATAAAGAAGCGGCACTCCGGTGGCAGAGCGTCCGGCTCATTGACGTAATGCTCGTATAGCCGCCGTATCATGTCGCCCACCTTGCGTTCCTCGGCCTTCGCCGTGGGGTTGAGGTACACCCGCTCAAACATAAACGCCCGCAATTCGTCCGTGGCTCCGCCCACTTCGCCGCCCATGCCGACGCGTCCGTTGGCGCGGCCAAACGCCACAACGTCTTTGACCATCGTGTCAATGCGTTTTGTGTAGCCTTCGCCCAACACGGCGCGCAGGCGCGGCGGGAGCTCTTCGTCGGAGAGTATGCCCGCCCGCCGGGCATCGTCCATATCGTGGTTTATATAGGCAATGCGGTCTGCCAAATGCACAAGCGCGCCCTCCTGCGTGGCGGGTTTGGCGCCCCCCGAATGGCAAAGTATGCCGTCTAAGGTCTCCGGGCAAAGGTTGCGCCCCGCGCCGCCGTTTTCCACGCACTCCATTATCCGCTTGCCCTGGGCGTTGTGGGTGAACCCCTCCGGCATTATTTCGTTCAGCGCGCTCTCGCCCGCGTGGCCAAACGGCGCGTGACCCACGTCGTGGCCGAGCGCGACGGCCTCCGTGAGTGATTCGCAAAGCCCCAGCGCCCTTGCCATGGTGCGCGCTATGCGCGAGACCTCTATGGCGTGGGTCAGGCGGGTGCGGTAGTGGTCGCCCTCCGGGCAGAGAAACACCTGCGTCTTATACATAAGCCGCCTAAACGCCTTGGAGTGGACAATCCTGTCCGCGTCGCGCGAGAAGCAGTCGCGCACGGGGCACTCCGCCTCCGCCCTCTCTCGCCCGATTGTGGCAAATGTCCCCGTCATCGCGTCTCACGCTCCTTTCGTCATGCGCGCCGCCGCTCTTCGGTAAACTCCACGCGCCCTAAGCCGCTTTGCCGGAAATACACGGTTATCGGGCGCATACGGTCAGTCCGCCGACACATCCTTTCCGTATGCCCTCCCCCCTTCGCCATACCGTTACCCTCAGTATAACAAACAACCCGCCGCGCTGTCAATGTCGGGCGGCCGACCTTGGGGGGTGGCTACTTCGCGCGGATTGGCGGAAGTCCGATACCGAGAACGGCAACCTGCGGGATTTCGGGTCACGCCCGCGTCTGTGCTTACTCTTCGCCCCTCCGAACTTATCATTGGTTCGCGCACCTTGAATCCTCAATAAGCACGGGCAATTCCGTTTCATACGGGGGAAAGAATTATCTCTTCACAGCCGGCAAGAGTCCGTTCGCGAACCTCATGCCTTTTCGCGGTGATGAACTCATTGGACAAGGCGCAAGCGGTCGTTCTGCCCTGCGCGGCTCCTCCCCCCTCGCCCTCCGTTAGGAGGTCACCGCCAAAACCATACCTTGCCGATATACTCTTGCGCCAAACCACCCCGCCTCCCTCGCCTGTAAAGAGTAGAAAAACTTGGTCTTTATTCGGATAAGACTTGACCGTTGCACCATTACCGTGAGATAATGCGGTTTGCGAGGGCGGCCGACGTTCTTGGCGGGCGTGCGGCATAATTCTTTTAACCACTAGCGCAACTGACACACCTCCCCCGCCGGGGCGTGGGAGCGGCGGCCATAAACCGGGCGGGCGGGACATAAGCCCGCGCGGCGCGCGTTTGCCCCCCGCAACCCCCCGCAACCCCCGTCCACTAACAACTGACAACTGACAACTGACAACTAAACCACGAGGATTGCCTTGCATGAGAGAACTGCGCTTACTGCTGAATAATTACCTGCGGGGGGTGGACTTTCCGCTGCTGGGGCTTTGCCTTGCCGCCTCCGCGCTCGGCTTGCTGCTCATCTCCTCGGCGTGCGCCCCGCTCCCGTCCGGCGCGGGCGGATATGTGCGCATACAGGCCGTTTCCGTGGGCATAGGCGTGTGCGTCTACCTCGCGCTCTCGGCCGCGCGCCTTGAAACCCTCATCTCCAAGTGGCGGTTCATACTCCCCGCCAATATCCTCATAATACTGCTCCTGCTCACCCCGCTCGGCACGAGTTTCGGCTCGCAAAACAGAAGTTGGCTGCTTATACCCGGCCTGCCGTTTAGCATACAGCCGGCCGAGATAGCCAAAGCGGGCTTTATACTGTTGCTCGCCGCGCAGTTCCACCGCCTCCGCGCCTCGGTAAACAACGTGCTGTCCATAGCCTCGTTCATAGCCCACACCTTCTTCATGGTCGCCCTCATACAGCTCGTGTCCGGCGACACGGGCGTGGCGCTCATCTATGTGGCCATACTCATCGTCATGATGGTGGGCGCGCTCGTGCGGCCGCTGTGGTTTATCATACTCGCCGGCGCGGCGGCGGCCGGCGCGCCGCTCGTGTGGGCGTTTCTCAGCGAAAACCAGCGCAGCCGTGTGCTGATAGTGCTCAACCCCCGCATGGACCCGCAGGGCGCGGGGTGGCACACGCTTTTGAGCGTGAAGACAATCAACAACGGCGGCCCCTTCGGCAGAGGGTTGTATCGCGGCGAGGTCACGCAGTCGGGCGACCTTTTCGCCGCCCACACCGACTTTATATTCAGCGTGTGCGGCGAGGAACTCGGTCAGCTCGGTTGCTTGGTTGTGCTGCTGCTCCTCACGGCCATCATCGCGCGCTGCTTCACGGCTTGCCGCCGCGCGCGCGGCGGGCCGGGGGCGCTCGTGGCGTTCGGCGCGGGCGGTATGCTGCTGTTTCAGGTGTTTGAGAATATCGGTATGTGTCTGGGTCTGACGCCCGTCATAGGCATCACGCTGCCGTTTCTCTCCTACGGCGGCTCGTCTAACATCGCGCTCTACTCGGCCATGGGCCTTGTGTCCGCCGCGCGGAGCCGCAGGCGCTGAAACCCGACTCGGTGTTTGCGCCCCGTACGGCGATTATTGTCCGCCGGTCGTTGTTGTCCCGCCTGAAAATCGCGGGAAGGTTATGCCGCGATGCTCCCCTTCCGATAGCGGAAGCAAAACGTTTCCCATCCACAATTTCCGAAGAAACAAACTTGCGCGTTGCCCCCGTTATGGCATATAATAACCCTGCGGCAGGGTGAGCCGCGCAATCTGTGAAAACGCGGTAGGTTGATATGACTCTTCTTCGCCGTTTCCTGCAAGCCGCCCTCGCGCTGTATATCGCCGCCGTGCTCGTGTTGCGCGGCGGCGCGGAGCGCGGCGCGGGCATTGTCGTGCCGGCGCTGTGCTTTGCCGCGCTCGCGGCGGGGTGTTTCCTCCTGCTCGGCCGCCTCGCGGCAAATCCGCCGCCGTTCGGCCCGTATTGCCGCCGGGAGCGCGGCAAATTGCCGCTCAAAATGTTCCTCTGCGTATTCGCGGGCGTGTTTGCCGTGCTGCTGCTCGGATTGCTTGCCAATTACCCCGGGCGCGTTTCCCCCGACACCGCGTATCAATGGGAGCAGGTTCTCTCCGGGCAGTACACAAGCATCCACCCGCCCGCGCACACATGGCTCATCTATCTCGTCACGCTGCCGTGGCGCAACTATACTTTCTTCCTTGCCGCGCAGGCCGCCGCGTTTGCCGCCGCCTGCGCCCACATGGCCGCCACGCTTGCGGCGTGGGGCTTCCGCCCGTGCCTTGCCGTGCCCGTCTCCGTGGCGTGCGCGGTCACCTCCGCCACGCGGGGCATGCTGCTCTACGCCTGGAAAGACACCGCCCTGAGCGTGTTCGCGCTGTATCTCGCGGTCTGCTTGGTGAATATATACCTCTCCGGCGGCGCTTGGTTACAGAAGCGCGGCAACATCGCCGCCCTTGCCGCCCTGCTCGCGCTCGCCACCCTCATGCGCCACAACGCCTTCTTCCTCACGCTCCCGCTCGCCGGCGCGCTTGTCATTGCGTACAAACGCCGCGCCGCCGTAGCCTGTCTTGCCGCCGCGGCCGCCGTGCTCGCCGTCACCCAAGGCGCATACCGCCTTGCGGGCGTGGTGAGCTACGGGCAACAGACCTTTACGGAGTCCGTGGGTCTGCCCATGACCGTGCTGACCGGGATAATGGTAAACGAACCCTGGGCGCTTGACGAGGGCGCGCGCGAACTTTTGCTCAAAGCCGCCCCGGAGGATGAATGGAGGAAATATTACCGAAAAGGCGACTACAACGGCGTGAAGGGCAATCTCCCCGTGTCGGCCACGCTGTATGCCGAAAGCTCCCCGGCGCAAGTGCTCGGCTACGCTTTCCGCGCGGCTCTGCGCGCCCCGGCGCAGGCGCTCGACGAGATTACGGAGCTCACGCGCATGGTGTGGGACCCCCTATCCGCGGAGCGCGGGCAACGCTACGGGGCGCCGGGCGGCGCATCGCCGCGCTTTGCCCCGGCCGCGGCGCTGTACGCCCGCACAGACGCCGTGTTGCGGCTGCTCACGCCCTCCGGGGCGCTCGCGTCCATAGGGTTGCACCTGCTGCTCCTCACGCTTGCCGGTTACATTGCCGTGCAAAAAGCCCACGGCGCGGCCTCGCTCGCTTTGAGCCTGCCGCCCGTGACCTATTCGCTCGGCACAATGCTCCTGCTCTGCGGCAACGATTACCGCTTCTTCCACTTCGTCACGGTCGTCGGTTTGCCGCTGACGTTGGCGTTGCTCGCGCGGCGCAAGCCGGAAAACGGTCAGTCGCCCGAAGCCCTCGGCAACTGAGTGGCGTTATATTTGCCGAAAATATCTAACGCCAAGTGGCTCGCCCGCGAGTCCGCCCCCATGTTTTCGGGGCATACGGCTCGCATACCCATAAGTATTTCGATTACAAGACCCATCTTTTCGTCGGGGAGCTCTCTTATCAACTCCACGGCTTGCGCTTTTTGTCTTGTCACGGCGCAACCCTCCCATCCGGCGCCTTTACCCGCGTGAAGGGTAAAGTGCTTACGGCAGTATAACACCGTCCGCGCGAATTCGCAACCCCCGACAACGCAAAAAGAGAATAGGCATTAGCCGTTACTTCCGCCGTCCCGACGGACAGGTTACCGCGAACGGCGAACGGTTCACAGCCGGGGACTTGCCGCGCCCGCGTCCGTCAAGCGCCGCTTTGGCAGCGTAACGGCAGTTTTCGCCCTTTGGCCGAGCGACAAACGGCAGGAAGCCCGCATTACCACACATAACGCAGGTGTTGCCACAGCGCCCGCGAATGTGTTATACTGACAGGCGAATACAAAAGGAGGTTTGATGCCGCGATGTCTATTCTCAAAGGCGCCTGTGTTGTGGCGCAGTCCGGCGGGCCCACCGCCGTCATCAACGCCTCGGCGTGGGGCGCGATTACCGCCGCGCTGGAAAACGAGCACATAACCCGTGTGCTCGGCGCGGCGCACGGCATACTCGGAGTGCTCGGCGATGTGCTCTACGATATGTCCGAGGAAGACCCGGCGGAGCTTGTGAAGATGAAGCACACGCCCTCTTCCGCCCTTGGCTCGTGCAGATACAAATTGGCCGACCCGGACGAGGACGACACGGACTACGCGCGTATGCTCGCCACGTTTCGCAAATACAATGTGCGCTACTTTTTCTATAACGGCGGCAACGACAGCATGGATACATGCAACAAAATCTCAAAATACTGCCAAAGGCAAAACTACGAATGCCGCATTATCGGCATACCCAAGACCATAGACAACGACCTCTACGGCACGGACCACTGCCCCGGCTACGGCTCGGCGGCGAAGTATATCGCCACAAGCTGCATGGAAGTGTGGCACGACGCGCATGTGTATGACACGGGCATGATTACCATATTGGAAATCATGGGCCGCCACGCCGGCTGGCTCACGGGCGCGTCGGCGCTCGCCTGCCACGCGGGGGCGGGCCCGGACTTAATCTACCTGCCGGAGATACCGTTTGACATGGAAATGTTCTTGGAAGACGTTATAGCCGTGTACAAACACAAAGGCAAGGTGCTTGTGGCGGCGAGCGAGGGCATAAAAGACAGCGCGGGGCAGTTTGTGGCGGAATACGGCACACGCCTCCACGAGCACGACAGCTTCGGCCACACGCAGCTCGGCGGCTTGGCCGCCACCCTCGCCGCCATTGTGAAAGGCCGCACGGGCGCGAAGGTGCGCGGCATAGAGTTTTCCCTCTTGCAACGCTGCGCGGCGCATTGCGCCTCGCTCACGGATATTGAGGAAAGCGTGGCCGCGGGGCGCGCCGCCGTGGAACGCGCCGTGGCGGGCGAGACTGACCTCATGGTGGCGTTTCGGTGCGAGCGCGAGGGCGGCTATAAGTGCGAAATAGAGCTGCTGCCGCTGGATATTGTGGCAAACACGGAAAAGAAACTGCCCAGGGAATGGATTTCGCCGTCGGGCAACGGATTGGAAGAGCAGTTCATCGAGTACGCCCTGCCGCTCATACAGGGCGACACGCCCATGGCGCGGCGCAACGGCCTGCCGAACTTCGCCAAACTGCGCAAAGTGAAAGCGGGCGCGTAGCGCTCCCGGCCCGCCCATCCCGTCTCCCGACAGCCGACAACTAAACCGCCGCCCGTATAATTTCGCTCTTGCATATTCCCGCCTGTTTTGCTATAATGGCACAAACGGCGGCGAGGGAGCGGTGGCGGAGAAAATGGCGGAATCGGCGGGGCGCACGATATGCGTTACTTCCGGCAAGGGCGGCGTGGGCAAGACCACCGTGGCCGCCGGGCTGTCTTCGTGCCTTGCCGCCATGGGGCACAAGGTCATCTGCGTGGACGCCGACGTGGGGGCGCGCAATCTTGACATCGCGCTCGGCCTTGTCGGTTTCGAGCAGTCGCTCGACCTCGCGGACGCGCTGCATTGCCGCGCCGCGCCGTTGGAGTGCCTCACGGTTCACCCCCGTGTGCCCAATCTGCGCCTGTTGCCCGCCCCCGTGACCGAAACCTACCGCGCCCTGCCCACGGAGCGTTTCGCGCCGCTCATATCGCACCTTGCCCTAATGGCGGACTTCGTGGTGGTGGATAGCCCCGCCGGCTTGCAGGAGGGCTTTGGGTTATGCGTGTCCGCCTGCAAAGAGGCCATTCTCGTGGCCGCGCCCGACGCGGAGTGTCTGCGCGTGGCCTCGCTCGCGGCGGGGAGCATTACCGAAGGCAGATTGGTGGTCAACCGCGTGAAGCCCCGCGCCATAGCGCGCGACTGCGCCCCGGACATAGACCGGTTCATAGACTCCACGGGTTTGCAGCTGCTCGGCCTCATTCCCGAAGACGAAATGGTGCCCGCCGCCGCCCACCGCGGCCACGCGCTCGTCTTCGCCTCGCACAACGGCGCGATTCTGGCTATGCTCCACATAGCGCGGCGTATGCTGGGCGAAAAGCTCCCGCAACGCCGCCTGAGGGTGTGGAGAGTGAGCGGTTGAGCCGCCCCCGCCCCTCGTCCCGCGCTATCCCCGCGACTTCCCCGCGCCCGTCACGGCCCGTTGGTCAAGCGGTCAAGACGTCGGCCTCTCACGCCGGAAACAGGGGTTCGATTCCCCTACGGGTCACCAAAAACCGAGGCTCCGCGCCTCGGTTTTTGCTTTCCCGCCTCGCGTCCGGCGCGGGGCGGGAAAGCAAAAAGCGCCCCAAGCGCCGCCCCGCGCTCTCCCCGCGTTCCAACGCCCCGCGCAAAAAAGACTTTTGCATTTTCACCGCGCAAGTGATATACTGGGGGGTGGCAAAGGTCAATCTCACACATTGCGGGAGGCGTTATGTCGCTACTCACGGCCATATTCGGCACAAGGTCCGCGCGGGAGCTGAAACGGATAACCCCCCTTGTGGAGGCCGCGGAGGCATTGGAGCCGCGTTTCCAAGCCATGAGCGACGGCGAACTGCGCGCCCTCACCCCCGCTTTCCGCGCGCGGCTGAACGAAGGCGAGGAGCTTGACGGGCTGCTGCCGGAGGCTTTTGCCGCCGTGCGCGAGGCGGGTGTGCGCGTGCTGGGTCAGCGGGCGTTTCATGTGCAGCTTGCCGGCGGCGTGGTGCTGCACCAGGGGCGTATCGCCGAAATGAAGACGGGCGAAGGCAAGACCCTCACGGCGGTATTTGCCGCCTACCTTAACGCCCTGCGCGGCGAAGGCGTGCACGTGGTGACCGTAAACGACTACCTCGCGCGCTACCAAAGCGGGCGCGAGGGCAAAATCTACCGCTTTTTGGGCATGACGGTGGGGCTTATCGTGCACGGCCTATCCACCGAAGAGCGCCGCGCCGCCTACGCCTGCGACATCACCTACGGCACCAACAACGAACTCGGCTTCGACTACCTACGCGACAACATGGCGCTGTATTCGCGCGACCTCGTGCAGCGCGGGCACAACTTCGCCATTGTGGACGAGGTGGACTCCATACTCATAGACGAGGCGCGCACACCGCTCATCATCTCCGGCCAGGGCGACAAGTCCACAGAACTTTACTCCCGCGCCGATTCGCTCGCCCACAGGCTCAAGCCCCTGCGCGTGGCGGAATTGGACGCAAAAGTGGAGCACGACTTTGCCGGGGCGGATTATGTGGTGGACGAAAAGGCGCGCACGGCCTCGCTCACGCCCGCGGGGGTGAAGAAGGCCGAGGAGTTCTTCGGCCTGCAAAACCTTGCCGACATAGAAAACACCACCATATACCACCACATCAACCAAGCCATACGCGCGCGCGGCGTGATGCGCCGCGACATAGACTATGTGGTGCGCGACGGGCAAGTCATCATCGTAGACGAGTTCACCGGCCGCCTCATGCTCGGCCGCCGCTATTCCGAAGGGCTGCACCAGGCCATCGAGGCCAAGGAGCGGGTGAAGGTGGAGCGGGAGAGCAAGACCCTTGCCACCATCACCTTCCAGAATTACTTCCGCCTGTACAATAACCTCTCCGGCATGACGGGCACGGCTCTCACCGAGGAAGAAGAGTTCGGCGCAATATACAAGCTCGACATCATCGAGGTGCCCACCAACCGCCCCATGATACGCACCGACTTCCCCGACTGCGTATACCGCACGGAAAGGGGCAAGTTCCGCGCCGTGGTGGCGGAGGTCAAGGCCTGCGCCGAACGCGGGCAGCCCGTGCTCGTGGGCACCATCAGCATAGAGAAGTCCGAGCAGCTCTCGGATATGCTCCGCAAAGAGGGCATACCGCACACGGTGCTCAACGCGAAGCACCACGAGCGCGAGGCGCAGTTTGTGGCGCAAGCCGGCCATGTGGGAGCCGTGACCATCGCCACCAACATGGCGGGGCGCGGCACAGACATCATGCTCGGCGGCAACGCGGAATACCTCGCGCGGGAAACCCTCCGCGCCGAAGGTGTGCCGGAGGAGATTATCACGGCGGCGGGCGGCTTTGCCGACACGCAGGACGAACAGGTGCTCGCCGCGCGCGAAAAGCTGCGCGCGCTCGAAAACAGGCACAAGGCGGCCATTGAGCCGGAGGCGGAGAAGGTGCGAGAGGCGGGCGGGCTGTATATCATCGGCACGGAGCGCCACGAATCGCGCCGCATAGACAACCAGCTGCGCGGGCGGAGCGGCCGCCAGGGCGACCCCGGCATGAGCCGCTTCTTCATATCTATGGAAGACGACCTCATGCGCCTGTTCGCCGGCTCGCGTTTAGACACCATCAACGCCATGTTGGACAGGCTCGGCATGGACGAAGACACGCCCATCGAGCAGCGTGTGCTTTCCAACGCCATCGAGGGCGCGCAAAAGCGCGTGGAGTCGCGCAACTTCCAGACCCGCAAGCATGTATTGCAATACGACGACGTTATGAACACGCAACGCGCCACCATATACGGCCAGCGGCGCAAAGTCCTCAGCGGCGAGGACCTCCGCCCCTACATAGAGGGTATGCTCGACGACTACTGCGCGGATGCCGTGGCGCGCGTGGCGGGCGAGAGCCGCCACCTCGACAGCGCGCAAATCTCGGAGCTGTGCCTGCCGTTTATCGGCGTGTTTCTCGGCGAGCGCGACAGGCCGCCCGGCGGCGGCGCGGCGGAGCTCACGGCCGAGGAGGCGGGGCGGTGGCTGCGCGAGAGGGCGGGGGCGGTGTATGCCGCCAAGACCGCCTCTTTGGGCGAGGAGCTCATGCGCGAACTGGAGCGCGTCATCTTGCTGCGCACGGTGGACCAAAAGTGGATGGACCACATAGACGCCATGCACGAGCTTCGCCAGGGCATCGGCTTGCGGGCATACGCCCAGACCGACCCCGTGGCGGAATATAAACGCGAGGGCTTCGCCATGTTTGAGGAAATGGTGGGCACAATACGCGACGACACCATACGCGCCCTCTTTGTGGTGCGCGTGCAGGGCGGCGAAAGCCCCAAGCGCGAGGCTGTGGCCAAGGGGCTCACGGAAAGCGTGGGCGGCGATACGCCGCAAAAGAAAACGCCCGTGCGTAAAAGCGCCGCGCAAAAGATAGGGCGCAACGACCCGTGCCCGTGCGGCAGCGGGAAAAAGTACAAAAAGTGCTGTGGTTTCACACAGGCCGCTCAATAGGAGGTTTTAGCGAATGAAAAGCCGCATAACCGTGGTGGTGGCGGGGCAGGACTATGTGCTGCTCACGGACGAGGAGGAGACCTATGTGCAGCGCGTGGCGGCGCAGGTAGACGCGGAAATCGCCAACGTGCGCGAGGGCGGCGGCCTTTCGCTCCTCCACGCCGCTATTATGGCGGCCCTGAACATGGCCGACAAAGTGCAAAAGATGGCCGACACGGCCGACCATCTGCGCGGCCAGGTCAGGGAGTACCTCGAAGACACGCAAAAGCTGAAAGCGGAGCTAAACGAAGCGAGGCGGGAAATTTCCCGGCTTAGAAACACCAATCGGTGAGCTTTGCCGTCCAAGCCGCCTGCGTCTGCCCCGAATCCGCGAAGGCGGCGGTTCGCAGGGGCGCGGACGAGTTGCTCATACGTTTTCACGCGGAACCCCCCCTCGCCGCGCAGCTTGCCGCAGACATCACGGTTTATTGCCGCCTTCGCGGCGTGGTCACGGTACTCGACCTTTCCCACGCCCACACGGACAAAACCCTGCCCGACTCATACGGCGTACTGCGCGCCTGTTACCGCGCGGGGTTAGATGCCGCGCTCGTGGCCGACATAGGCGTATTGCGCATGGTGCGCGCGGAAGCGCCGGACGCGCTCATACATTGGCTTGGGGTCCACAGCTCGTCGGGCCTGCGCTTCGCCTCGGACGCGGGTTGCTCGCGCGCCGTGCTCGCCCCCTATTCCCGCCTCACCGAAGACAGCCTTACCTCTCGCGGCGGCGGGAAGCTCCAATTGCAGCTACCCATATATTCGCGCGGCTGCCTGTCTTCCGCCTCCGTGCCCTGTTTCCTCAGCGGCCCGCGCTGCGCCCGCGCCTGCGAAAAGCCTTACGGCTACGCCAACAAAGCGGACTCCACGCCCCTGTCCGCGCCCGCCATAGACCTCCTCGCGCGCGGGCCGAACCTCGCCCGTTCCGGCATAGACGTATTCGGCGTGGATGCCTACCCCTGCACACCGGAGGAAAACGCTTATGTGGTGAAAGTCGCCCGCGACGCGCTTGCGGGCAAAGGGTACCGCCCGGAGAAGAAGGAATCGCTCTCGCAAGAGCTGCGGCGCGAGGACGAAAACGCCCCGGAGCCGCCGCGCGTGGCGGTGCGTTTCCTTTTCAAGCTGCAACACGCCCTGCCCGCCGGCATCGCCGCCGACGACTATTGCGGCCACACCGAATACACGGCCGGCCCCGAACCCGCGGATACGCCGGAGCATTTTTTGAGCGAGGCGGAATACAACATGCGTTTGCGCAACCATTGCGCGCCACCTTTCTTCTGCAAGGACGCCAAGAGCGAGATAGACGGCGCGCTCGCCATACCCGGCGCGGACTTCGCCCGCATGAAGGCGGATGTGCTCGCGAAGCTGCACCAAGCCCGGGTGGCTCCCCCCGAACGCGCGCCGGGCCACTTTAACCCGGGTGTACACATATACCCGCGCAGAGACGACCCCGCCGTGACGGTGCATCTCACACGCGCCGACCAGCTTACCCCCGACCTCGCGGAGCTCATGCCGGAGCGGCTGTATCTGCCGCTCGACGAAATTGTGAAAGCGCCCCAGAGGGTGAGGCAGGCGGCCGACAAGGGCGTAACCGCGGTGGCGTTTCTGCCGCGCGTAATTACGGACGACGAACAGCCCGGGGTCGCCGAATCGTTACAAAAAGCGCGCGCGCTGGGGCTGCGGGAGGCTGCGGTCAGCCACCCGTGCCACATAGCCGTCGCCGCGAACGCGGGGTTTGCCGTGAGGGCGGACTTTTGCGTATCCAATTCGCAAACGCTCAGGGAGCTGCGGCGCATGGGCGCGCTCTCCGCGCTGCTCTCGCCCGCGCTCCCGCTCGCCGCCGTGAGGGAACTTTCGCACGTATTAGACACGGAACTGCTCATTTACGGCAGGTTGCCGCTGCTCCTTTCGGAAGCCTGCCTCATCAGGAAAAACGGCAACCTCTGCAACTGCGACGGGCGCACCGCTCTTGTGGATAAACGCGGCGAGTATTACCCTGTCGTTCGCGAATCCGGCCACCGCAGTCTCCTGCTCGGCGCGTCCAAACTCTGGATGGTCAAGAAACGCGCGTGGAAGCGCGCGGGGCTTTGGGCGGCGCGGCTGTTCTTCACCACGGAAAACGCGCGCGAATGTGTGCAGGTCACGGAGCGCCACATGGGCAGGGGTCGCTACGAACCCAACCGCCACGACACGGGCTTTTATTTCATGGAACAATAGAAAGGACTGAACGCAGTGAGGAAAATCGTACTCGCGTCCTCGTCTCCGCGCAGGGCGGCGCTGTTTGCCGCCATCGGCCTGAAAGACTATGAAATCATCAACCCGGAGGTGGACGAAACGGTGGTGCCGGGGTTCCCGCCGGAGGACCTTGTGGCGCACTGGAGCCGCAAGAAGGCGGAGAAGGTCATGCCCAAGTGCGAGCCGTCGGACATCATCATCGGCGCGGACACCGTGGTGTGGCACGGCGGGCGCATACTCGGCAAACCCGCCGACGCGCGGCAGGCGGCGGAGATGCTCCGCAGCATCAGCGGCGACTGGCATTCCGTGTACACGGGCGTCACCGTGTCGCAAGACGGCAAGATGAAGACGGAGATTGAGGTCACGGGCGTGCTCATACGTTCGCTCACGCAGGAGCAAATCGAGTCATACGTGGCCTGCGGCGAATCGTTGGACAAAGCGGGGGCGTATGGCATACAGGGGCGCGGGGCGCTCCTGTGCGAACGCTTGGACGGCGACTATTACAACGTGATGGGCATGCCGCTGTACCGCCTTTCGCACCTGCTGGCCGACTACGGGTTAGACCTGCTCGTTTCCTGCGACCCTTAGGGGCAAAACGAAGGCGTGAAACGGCTCCTCAAGCGTAAGGCGGCGTTCACGGCCGCCGCGGTCGGCGTCGCGCTCGTTATCATGGGCATAATCTCGGCGTTCACGAGCGGCCGCGCCTCCATCCTCACCTCCGCCGCCGGTTTCGTCACAAAACCGTTTCGCCTTCTCGCCTCCTCCGTCTCCGGCGGCGCATCTTCCTTTCTCGGCTATATACGCGACTACGATGCCCTGCAAGCCGAAAACACGGCGCTGGCGGCGGAAATCGAGCGCCTAAGGCGCGAAAACCGCGAATTGGAGGGTATGCGGCGTGAAAACGAGGAGCTGCGCGTCATCGCGGGGCTGAAAGAGACAAGGCCGTCTTTCGTCTTCGTGTCCGCCGCGGTCACCGCCCGCAGCACATCCAACTGGGCGCGGACGCTCACGTTAGACAAAGGCTCGTCCGCAGGCATCGCCGCAGGCCACAGCGTGCTCTCCGCCGAAGGCGGGGGCTGCCTTGTGGGGGTGGTGGCGGAGGTGTCGCCCGGTTGGTGCGTCGTCCGGCTCGTCACGGATTCCTCGTTTGCCGCCGGGGCGGTGGTATACCGCACGGCGCAGACCGCCGTGGCCGAGGGGCGGTTTGACCTGATGACGCGCGGCAGGTTGGGCTTGCTCAGGCTGCCTTCGGGCAGCGACTTACGCATAGGCGACCTCGTGCTCACGTCGGGCGCGGGAGGGGTGTTGCCGCCGGGGCTGCCTATTGCCGCCGTGGCCTCCGTCTACGACGAAAAAGACGGCTTTTCGCTCACGGCGGAGCTTGTCCCCGCCGTGTCGCCGGACAGGCTCTCCGCCGTGTATGTGGTGATTGCCTACGAGCAGGTGGGTGAGCCGTGAGCGCGCGCGCCGCCGCATACGCCGTATGGGCGCTGTATGGCGCGCTGACGCTCTTCGTGTTCCTCTTGCAATTATCCCTCTTTCCCGCGCTCCTGCCCGTGCGCCCCATGTGGCTGCCGTTGCTGCCGCTCATTGTGGCGGTATTGGAGGGCGAATGGTCGGGGCTGTGGTTCGGCCTCGCGGCGGGGGTGCTGTGCGACACGGTATTCTTCGGCACGGGTGTCTTCTACTCCGTGGCGCTCATGCTGCTCTCGGCGGCAGCCGGCCGCCACGCGGGCAGCCTCTTTTCCGGCAAGGTTGCCGCCTGCGCCGCCATCTGCCCCGCAGGGGTGCTGCTCACGGGCCTGCTCCACTTCCTGTTCTGCCAAGCCCTGCCGGGCAGGGCGGGCATAGCCGCCCTATGGCTCATCGCCGCGCCCGAAGCCGCCGTCACGCTCCTGTCCGCGCCGCTGCTGTTTCTGCCCGCCTGGCTCATCTCCCGCATAAGGCCCGCCGCAAAGAAACGCGCGCCCCGCGTGCCCTACCGAATAAAGCGTTACCTCCGAAGATAACGGCCGCCGCAGGGCGGAAAGGCGCAGGGAAAACTGCCGCCGACTGTTTCTGCGGTAACAACGGAAAGGATTGTGAAAGACCATGACAAAAAAGTATATCATCCTCACGGCAATCAGCATTGTGCTGCTGCTGGCAGTCTCCGTGTCCAACATCATCTTTGCGAGCATACCCGCGGGCGAGACCGTGGGCGGCTCCTACATAGCCGGCGCGGCCGCGGGGTTTGTCGCCCTGCTTAACACCGCCCTGCTCGTGAGCGGCATAGCGCAAAACAAGAAGGCGGGCGCGGCTCCGGCCGCTCAAGAGCCGCAGGCGGAAGAGAACGAAACGGCGCAAACCGAAGCGGAGGAAACCGAAGAATAAACCGCGCGCTTGCCGCGACCGCCGGGGCAAAGTTGCCGGCTTTGCCCCGGCGGAGGGTCTTGCACAAAAAACACACTTGACATAACCGCCCTTTCCGCGATACAATATCCCTGCCCGTCCCGGATTGCGGGTGCCGGTCGCGGACGCGCTTCGCTTTCCGGAAGAAAGTGTGTGATACATTATGCGCAGAAGAAACGTGTGGATTTCCATCAAGGGCAGGCAGCTGCTCGGGCTGTATGACGACTGCGTCGAGATGGCCACGGGCGGCTTCCTCTCGCCCGTGCCCGGCGGCTATATGCTTTCATATTTGGAAAGCAGCAAATATTTAGGGCAAATCAACACAAAGCTCGTGGTGCTCAAAGACAAAATGACGCTCACGCGCGAAGGCGAACAATGCACCCACATGGAGTTTGAGCAAGGGCAAAAGCTGCTCTCGTATTTCGACAACGAATCCGGCTCATACACCGTGGGCGTGAACACCCTCCGCCTCACCAGCACCCTCGGCGACGGCGGCGGCGACGTGGAGATGCGATACAGCATTGAGTTAGACAACGAGATGACCGGCGCGTCCGTGCTGAGCATACACGTCACGCCCGACACGCAAGCCTGCGGCGACGCCGCCCCCTCGCTTTCCGAAAGCCCCGGCGACAGATTTTACCATTAAATGGACTTATTCGGCCTTGCCAAGCGCGAGCTTGCCGCCCTAATACTGCGCGCCCACGCCGAAAACGCGGCGGAGGGGCTTTTGCCGTCCGCGCCCGCCGCCCCCGCGCCCCCGGTCGCCCCGCCGAAGGAAGCCTCTCACGGCGACCTCGCTTCCGCTTGGGCGCTCGTGTGCGCCAAGGCTTTGCGCCTGCCGCCCGCCGAAATTGCCCAAAAGGTGGTCTCGCGCATGGAGCTTGGCGGGAGTATGTTCCGGGGCGTTGAGGCCGCGCCCAACGGGTTTATCAACGCCGCCTTCGCGCCGGGCTTTTACACAAAGACCCTTGAAACCATACTCGACGAAGGCGCGTCTTACGGACGCGCCGCCGAAAAGACCGGCCGCCGCGTGTTGGTGGAGTTCGTCTCCGCCAACCCCACGGGCCCCATGACCGTCGGCAACGCGCGCGGCGGCGTGTTGGGCGACACCCTCGCCGCCTGCTTGGAAGCCGCGGGTCACGAGGTGCGCAGGGAGTTCTACCTCAACGACGCCGGCCACCAGGTAGACGCTTTCGCCCGCAGCATCGAGTGCCGTTACCTGCAAGCCTTCGGACTCGACGCGCCCATGCCCGACGACGGCTACATGGGCGAATACATCGCCGAATACGCGCGCGGCTATATCGCCCTGCATGGCGATACCCTGCTGCCGGAGCCGCCCGAAACCCGCAGGCGGGAGCTTGCCGCTTACGCCCTGCCGCTTGCCGTGGACAATATGCGGCGCGACTTGGAACGCTACCGCGTGCGTTTCGACCGCTGGTTTGCCGAAAGCGAGCTGCACGCGGCGGGCGACGTGGAGGCCACCGTGGCCGAGTTGACCCGGCGCGGCCGCACATACGAGAAAGACGGCGCGCTCTGGCTTACCGCCGAGGGTTGGGACAAAGACGAGGTGCTGCGCCGCGCCAACGGCTTTTACACCTACTTCGCCTCCGACCTCGCCTACCACAGAGATAAATATGCCCGCGGCTACCACGAGATTATCAACATATTCGGCGCGGACCACCACGGTCACACGCTGCGGTTCCCCGCCGCCCTGCGCGCGCTGGGCTTAGACAGCGGCAAACTGCGCTTTGTGGTCATGCAGTTAGTGTCGCTCACGCGCGGCGGCGAGGCCGCGCGCATGTCCAAGCGCACGGGCAAGGCCGTGACCCTCGCGGACCTGCTCGACGAAATCGGCCCGGACGCGGCGCGCTTCTTCTTCAATATGCGCCGCCCCGACAATAAGCTCGACTTCGACTTAGACCTCGCCGTGCGCCACTCCGCCGACAACCCCGTGTACTATGTGCAGTACGCCCACGCCCGTATCTGCACATTGCTCAACACCGTGCAAGCCGACCCCGACCCGTGCGCCGAGGGGCTTACCCACGCCGCCGAGACGGCGGCAATGCGCCTGCTCGCCGCCTACCCGGAGGAAGTGGCGCTCGCCGCCTCGCAATACGAGCCTTCGGGCATCAACCGTTACCTCATGGAGCTTGCCGCCGCTTTCCACCGCTTCTACGATTCCTGCCGCCTCGCTTCCGCCCCGCAGCCGCTGAAAAACCGCAGGGCCGCCCTCTGCGCCTGCGTCAGGCAGACCTTGGCCAACGGCCTCGGCCTTTTGGGCGTGACCGCGCCGGAGAAGATGTGAGGCTTACCGAAGAAGGGGATAAACGCATGACACAGCGCGGCTTATATGGTAGCTAACGCGTTTTCGGGGGTGCTGACGCTGCTCCTTTGCATTGGCGCGGGGGTGCTGGCCGTGCGGCTCGGATATTTGGACGAGGACGCGGAGACCCGCCTTTCCCGCCTGACGCTGCATTTTTCCGTGCCCTGCCTGCTCTTTATGAGCTGCCTTGACCATATCAACCTGCCGTTGCTTGAGGAATTGGGCTTCGCCCTGCTGTTGCCGGGGTTGATTATACTGCTCTCCTGGGTTCTGGCGGCGGGTTTGGGGAAGCTCTTCCGCGTGAAAAAGGAAAACTTCGGGCTGTATTGCGTGATGTTTTCCATGTCAAACACCATCTTCATAGGCCTGCCCGTGTGCCTTGCCATATTCGGCGAGCGGGCGCTGCCGCTCGTGTCGGCCTATTTCCCGTTTAACACGCTCGCGTTTTGGACATTGGGCGCGGCGGGCATCGCCGCCGACGGCGGGCACGCGGGCAGACCGAAGGCGCGCGGCCGGGCGCTTGCCAACATATTCTCGCCGCCGCTCGCGGGGGCGCTCACGGGGGCGGCCTGCGCCATATTCGCCGTGCGGCTCCCCGCCTTTGTGAGCGACGCGCTGCGCTATATGGGCAACATGACGGTGCCCGCCGCGCTGCTGCTCGCCGGCTGCACGGTAACGCGTATGGGGCGCGACGTGTTGCGCCCGGGGCGCGAGGGCGCGCTCACCGTCGCGGGTCGCTTCGTGGCCGCGCCGCTCATATCATACGCGCTCTGTGTGGCTGTGGCCGCGCCGCCGCTCGTCACGCAGGTGTTTACCGTGGAATCCGCCATGCCCGTCATGAGCCAGAGTATGCTGGTGGCGCGGGCGTATTCGGCCAACCACAAGCTCGCCGCGCAGATGATTACGCTCACCACGCTGCTGTGTTTGCCGTATGTGCCGCTGCTGATGTTTTTGCTTGAAAAGGCCACGGGGTAACGGGCGCTGCCCCTTGCCTTTCCGCTTGCCTTCCGTAAGGCGATTGTGGTATAATCGCGTAGACGGGCGGACAGAAGGAAAGAAGGTTGCGCTTTTATGAAAAGAATTGCGGCGGCGGCTCTCGCGCTCTTGCTCACCGCGGCGCTCGTTTCCTGCGTGTCCGCGTCGCGCTCGCCCTCGCCGCCGGACGGTACGCCCTCGCCTTCGCAGCCCGAAAGCCCTTCGCCGTCGCCGTCGCCCTCCCTGTCCGAAAGCCCCTCCCCCTCGCCGTCGCCTTCTTTTTCCCCCTCGCCGTCGCCCTCCCCCTCGCCCCCGCCGTTGCCTCCGTTGCCGGAGGTCACGTCGGACATTAAGGTCGCCGTGGCCGCCGAGCCGACGCTCAGGTTCGAGGACGTGCGCGACTTTTCCGAAGGCTTGGCGGCGGTTATGCTGCTCGGCAAATACGGCTTTGCCGACAAGACGGGCGCGGTGGTTATCCCCGCCGAATACGACGGCGTGAGCGATTTTTCCGACGGTCTCGCGCGTGTGGAAAAAGACGGCTTGTGCGGCTATATAGACAAAACGGGCGCGGCAGTGGTGCCCTTGGAATACGACGACGCGGGCGAGTACCGCGAGGGCATGGTATGGGTGGCCAAAGACGGGCTTTACGGCTACGCGGACAAAAGCGGCAAATTGGTTATCGGGCTGACGTATGAGCGCGTTGTCGGCCACTTCAATAACCCCGACTTCCGTTACCCCTCGTCGCGTTGCGGCAATTTTTCCGAGGGGTTGGTCGCCGTGTCGGCGGACAATAAATGCGGGTTCATAGACAAAACCGGCAAGCTCGTTATCCCCGCCGTATACGATGGCGAGTTTATCGAGGGCGAGTGGGGTTCGTATATGCCGTATTTCCACGAAGGGCTCGCCCGCGTGAGCAAAGACGGGCTTTTTGGATATATCAACACCGCGGGCGACACCGTAATTCCCTTTCAGTACGGCGACGCGGGCGATTATTACGGCCTCTTTTCCCACGGCCTCGCCGCCGCCCGGAACCAAGACGGTATGTGCGGCATAATAGACACAAAGGGCAACACCGTGGCGCCGTTTGACTACTTCGCGATATTCCCCTTCAACGGAGAGCTGGCGTTCGCGCTGAAGGGGGATGCCGGACACGGCTACCCCGGCTGCTACATAAACAAAGCCGGCAAGGAGGTCACCGCCTACGAGTATGACGGCGACCAATGGACCGACCATGTATATTTGCCTTCCTACGAGGGGCTGACGGTCGTGCGTAAAGACGGCGCGTATGGCTGCCTGGACGCGCGGGGCGACGTGGTTATACCCGTCGAATACGAAAGCGTGAGCTATTGCTCCGGCGGGCTGTTTTACGTGTACAACCGCGACGCGGGGAGCGGTATTGTGGACAAAACGGGCAAGTATGTTATCTCCGCCACATCGGGCTACGAAGTTTACGGATTTATGGCGGGCACGGGCGAATGGGGGCAAATCAGCTATGTGGACGAGGAAGGGTACATACAGGTATATGAGTTCGCGAGCAGGTTAGACGGCTATATAGATACCGCGGGGCGTTTGGTTATACCGTGCGAATACAGGCTGACCTCGCCGTTTTCCGAAGGCTTGGCGGGCGTGGGCATCGCCCGCGACGGCGACACGGCGGTGGGCTATATTGACAGGCACGGCAAGGTTGCCGTGACGTTTGAGTACACGGAGTCGCGCGGCGCGCACCCGTTTCGCGCGGGGCTGGCGTGGGTGGAAAAAGGCGTATACTACGGCATATTGGAAATCGTCGCCCCTTGATTTATCGGCGCTTGTCGGGTATAATGGGAGGTGTCATCCCACAGTATAAGGAGGGTGTGTGGTATGTCGCTTAAAAAAATCATAGCCGCCGCAACGGCGGGCATCCTGCTCTTCGCCCTGACGGGCGAGGCGGCGGCCGCGCCCAAGACCGTCGCGGGCCACACCTACAAAGATGCCGCCGTCTTAGATTCTTTCATCGAATATTACACAAGCCTCGGCGTGCCGGACGTGGAAAGCAAGCTACAGTTGCTCATTAACCTGCGCCTCATGGGCACGGTCTCCCGCCCCGGCGACGATGTGACCAACTTCAACCCAAACAAGACCCTCACGCGCTGGGAATACACGCACCTTTATACCCTGTTGTACTGCGGCGGCGCTATACCCGACAGAGACGCCACAATCGACGGTGTGCGCGTGATGGGGCGTGAAACGTGCGTGTTGTTGGGCGGCATCCAAAAGCCCTTTTCAGACGTGAACCCCGACACCAATTCCTACCCGTGGCTGATGTTTGCCTACTATAACGGCCTTGTGAGCGGCTACGAAGACGGCACATTCCGCCCGGATATACCCATGACCGTAAACGCCGCGCTGGTCACCGCGCTTGTGCTGCAAGGCGTGACGAAATCCGAAATCGGCGGCTGGAACGGCGGGGCCGGCGGCTTTCTCGCCACATATATGGCGGCGCGCGGCAAATACGGCTGGGGTGCCGACGAATACCTCATCAACATCGAGCAGGAAAGCCGCAGCGGCGTGGATGCCTCCGGCGAAAGGCGCGCGGGGGGCATTACGCGCGGCGAGGCGGCGCTGCTGTTTGCCGCCCTCATGAGCAAACCCATGTTCAAAGAGGTGAACGGGCAGCACACCTATGAGCGCGACGGCACAGACACATTCGGGCGCAGAAAAGGATTCACAAACACTTGACAGCCGCTATGCGCCCGCCGTATAATAGGCGGGCGGTGTGAGCGAGAGTGGCGGAACCGGCAGACGCGCACGTTTGAGGGGCGTGTGGTATACACCGTACGGGTTCAAGTCCCGTCTCTCGCACCAAAGCAAACCCCTGTAATCTCAACGGTTACAGGGGTTTTATCGTGTCTCAATCGCGGCTTTGACCCTTTTACAACTCGCGCTGCGCTTTGCCGACCCTTTGGATAAACGCCTCCGTGCGGCTCGCGCTCTCCCGCCTCATTCGCTCGGCAATAAGCCGTATATGCAATAAGCCCCTCGGCGGTGATGTCTTTCCGCAGGAGAAACCTGTGATTTTCGTCCGATTAACCGGCTGTCAAACTTGCCAAACCGTGCTGAATTGCCTGTTGACAGATTTTGTGATTTGTGCTAATATTGCCAATGTGAGCGGTACTGTGGTTTGGGGACGTTTCACCCGCTTTTTCAAAGCGCGTGACCCACTCTGACAGTTTCCCGTTGCGCGGGCAAACCCTCTTTTCCGCGCGAGAGAACTCATTGTTCACAAAAAACTCTTAATGGAGCTATTAGCATTATCTACCGAGACCGCGCGGTGTTACGCATCGTAAATATTTATATTTTCGGAGGTTTTGCAATGCTTACGATGAATGAAATAAGAACGATAATTACTCCTTTGGTAGAAATTTATCCTGTGCGCCGTGTCATTCTTTTCGGCTCTTATGCGAGAGGTAACGAAACGGAACGCAGCGACATTGATTTAATAATAGACAGCGAGGGCAAACTTGACGGTTTCGAGTTTTAATATACGGAGAATGATTACATGACCGCAAAACCGGAAATGACGGGCGAAAATGTTGTAATGATTATCAATCTTTTAGAAAAAAACGGCATTGAAGTCTATGTCGACGGTGGTTGGGGTGTTGACGCGTTACTTGGCAAGCAGACACGAAAACACGATGACTTGGATATTGCTTTACCCCATAAATTTGTGCCAAAACTACGGGAGCTTCTTGAAATTCATGGTTATAAAGATGTGCCGCGCGATGATACGCGCGACTGCAATTTTGTGATGGGCGATGAAAAAGGAGATTTGGTTGATGTTCATTCATATACTTTTGATGAAAATGGAAAACTCGTGTTTGGCATTGCTTACGAACCTAATCATTTGATTGGAATTGGCACAATCAACGGTTATCCGGTAAAATGTATTCCACCGGATGTAATGGTGAAATTTCATACGGGATATGACGTTGATGAAAAAGATTACCACGATGTAAAGGTGTTATGTGAACAATTTAATATTTCTCTGCCAAAGGATTATGAAAAATTTTATATGAAATAATGTTGCCGATTTAAGCATAATGCGCGGTAACGACAGAGCGTAGCATGGTGCGGATAATTATAATAACGCAGAGCAGCCATAAACCGCTCTGCGCCATTTCTTTTGCCATACACGCCGCTTTGCCCTGTGTTGTTCGTCCGCTTCGGTTTTTTCCGGCGTTAATGGTCTCGTCTTTTTCCGTGCTGTAAACTCCCGCTTTTTCGCCTTGCGCTTTTCGTAGCGACGTTGATTGCCACGGTGCTGCGCCGAGACCGCGCCCCGGCGGGCTACCCCCGCCTCGGCGGTTGCGCGCCGCCTTGGCCCCTCGCGTTCTGCGCCATGCTGCGGACACGCGCCTGTTCATCGTCGGTAAGGTCGGGGAAAGAGGTGAGCACCACGGGCCAGTTGGCCGTGTTGTTATATACCGCGGCCGCCGAGCGGAGATACTGCTCGCGAACCTCGGCGCGACCCTCGGCCTCAGCTTCGGCGCGACCCCTGGCCTCGCCTCTCTTCTCGGCGGCTCTCATGGCCATGGCATAGTCGTATTCCGCGCTCTCGATGTACCTGACCTTCTTCATGAAGTCAGGGTCGCTTTCGAGGGTTTTGTAGACTTCGTAGCGCTTATTGAATTGTACGGATTCCACATCTGATTTGTCCGTTTTCTCTGCGGATTTACTGCGCTCCGCGTTGTCCTGCGCCCCTCTCGCGCGGTTCGTCGCGACATATTTGTCGCAAGCAATCTCAAGCGCCTTGAAATCGCAACAGTTTTTCAGCATAAGAGGGTCTTTGCCGCTCACGACGGCATTGTAGACATAGTTTGCCCTGCTGTATATGGCGGAGGCGTATTTGTTGCAGTAGGCGTACTCCAAGAGCAAGAGACGCCTGTATTTGACGGACGGCTCTCCGGCAATGTCTTTCACTCGCGCTATGCCCGGCGGCACAGGAATCATAAAGGAAAAGCGTATGCTTGACAGAGGGTGTCCCTCTTCGTTTTTTATGATTATGTTTGACCGCTGAGGAGTCTTGAATGATGACATCAGCGCAAAATAATCATGCCCATTGACGTTCAACACAATACCGCAGAGAAACTTATCATGCGAACCCGCGGGCGAATAGTCCGGTTTCGGAACTTTGCCGTCTGTCATTTTCAGGTAGTCAACATAAGCCGCGTCAATTTCGTAGAATCTGAGCTTGTTCATATCGCCTTTCGCACCTCCATACGAACCGAGGGGCGGCCGAAAACCGCCCCTCGGTTCACAAGTCGCTCTTTCGGCGGCGAAACACCCGCATACACAAGTCGCTCTTTCGGCGGCGAAACACCCGCATTACACTTAAAGGGTAGCACATTACGGCGGAACAGTCAATAGGTTTTTTCGGTTCGCGGTAAATGCTCAAAACTCAAACCCTACCGTATTGTCCTCCCTGACGGTGAGCGCGGCCTCGAAGCCCTTTCCCGCCTTGCTCTTAAAGCCGCCTATCTTTTCCGTCTTACCGTTTTCCAAGAGCTGCTTTGCAAGCGCCTCGCTTAGTTGTTAGTGGTTGATAGTGGTTAGGGGTTAGGGGACGGGGGAGCGGGGAAGCGAAGCCCGCTCATTAGCGGGCAGGGCTACGGGATAGGGTGAGTCCGCGCCCACCCCGCCGCGCGCTATATCTCTACTATCTTAATAGCCGCAGGCGTTCAGCGGCGCCGTGCCGCCGAGCGGCTGCGGGGGCTTTTGCCGCGCTGCTCTGCGGTATTGCCGGCATCACCCCGCTTTTTGTGTTTTGCGTATATAAGGCAGAGCGTCATGATTCCCGCCTTTCCAACTGCGCCCGAAGCTCGGCAATGAGAGCGTCTTTCTCCGCCACAACGCCCTGCCACTTTTCGTTGGCTTTCCTCTCCGCGTTCCACAACGCCTGCGCCTCGTCGTGGCGGGCG